>CAZJXR010000012.1:0-37460 GCA_964550085.1 uncultured Gemmatimonadota bacterium | reverse complement strand
GAGTCTGAGCTGCAGACGCTCGGCCAGATAGCGCGTCACCGCCACGGTGTCCAGTTGGGTGCCGCAGAGTCCGATGTGACCGTCCGGGCGCAGGAGGTAGAACGCCTGCCCGGGGATCCCGGCGCGTGCCAGCTCGCGGTCGTTCACCGGATCGCCGGGAACCGTCCGGGTGTCGAGCAGGTGACCGAGATCCGGCAGGCCGGACAGAGGGGCGGGCTGCCCGATGAGCAGCAGGGTGAACCGCCTGTCGTCCAGCGTCTGGAAAAAGTCCGCGGCCGCACCCGCGGTGGAGAGCCTGAGTCGCAGCCATGGAAAGCGGTCACCGGCGCGCGGCGCGTCCTCCGGCAATCCCGGATGCGTTTCTGACAGAGGGCTGTGGCGGTAACGAATACCGATCTGCGAGATAGTGCGGAAGGCGAGCTCGCGAATCCTCTCCACGCGCATGGCGAGAGCCAGCATCCTGGCGACTACCCGCGCCCGCAACAGCCCGGCCAGCCGGCTGTCGGATACGATGAGAGAGAACGCCCGGTCGGTCGTGCTCAGCAGTCTCGTTGCGACCGGAATCCGCTCGTCCTCGTACGAGTCGAGCAAACCAGCGTCGGCGCCACCCGACGCGACCAGCGCCAGCTTCCAGGCCAGGTTGTAGGCATCCTGGAGGCCGGTGTTCATCCCCTGGGCGCCAACCGGGCTGTGGATGTGCGCCGCGTCGCCTAACAGGAAGCAACGCCGGTCGCGGAAGCGCGCGGCGCGGCGGTGGTGGATCCGGTAAGTGGAGAACCAGCTGCAACCACGTACGGACAACCCGGCGCCCGCTTCACCGCGGATCGAAGGCAGCACTTCGTCGAGAGTCAGATCCGCCTTCCCGCGCAGGGCGGATGGCACGATCCCGGCAATCCGCCAGTGATCGGCCCCGCGCATGGGAAAGAACAGGTGGAACCCCTGACGCCACAGGTATACGTTGAGCTCGTCCGGCACCATCGGTCCGGCCATGATCGAATCGGCTACGTAGAACAGGTGCTCGTACGGCGCGCCCTCGAACGGGATGCCGTTCAGCTCGCGGACCGTGCTGCGAGCCCCGTCGCAGCCGGCGATCCACGCGGCTTCGACTTCCCGCGTGGCACCGTCCGGCTGCCTGAGTGTGGCGACGACGCGGTCCGCTTCCGGCGTCAGGCCGACGAGCTCCGTGTTCCACTGCACCGCGATGCCCCAGTTGCGCAGCCCGTCGCCGAGCAGCCGTTCGTTGTCGTCCTGGCCGAGGATGAGGAGGAACGGGTAAGGGCTCAGATTCCGCCCGATGTCGCCCAGTGGAACGCGCGCCGCGCGTCGTCCCTGCGCCCACATGTTGGCGCCGGTAGCGCGCTTGCCGAGATTGAGCGCCCGGTCGACAATGCCGAGATGCGAGTAGATCTCGAGGGTGCGGGCCTGCACTCCCAGTGCTCTGGTCTCGAGCGCGGGACCCGGGTGACGGTCCACGATCCGCGCCGGCACGCCCCGACGGCCGAGTTGATTCGCGAGCATCAGCCCGGTCGGCCCTGCTCCTACCACCAGCACCTCTGTATCCATGCGAAGCCCTCACACGGTTGCGCCCGGGGCGGTCCGGCCGCCGCTTGATACCTACTGCCCGCCGGGCGCGGTCGACAGATCCTCCCGGATGGGGCAGAGAGGTATCGACGTGAACGAGTGCCATGTCGCCGACCGCTGGGCGCGGGACGGAATCCGGTCGCGCCTTCGGGGATCGAAGAGAGGGCACGTGAGAGCCCCACCGGGGGTAGGTGGTTGCTCGGGCGAGCCGTCTTATACCCGACGACCGGCTCGCGTTAGCGCTGGCGGATCGCCGGCGGCGGACCGGAGTGGACATCGGAGTGATTGGATGACGAAACGGCTCTGCGTGGGAGCGGCGGCCATCGTTCTGGGTGCGACGGCCTCTGCCGGTGCGCAGGAGGCGGCGGCCGACAACGGGCAGCCCTCGGAACCGGGGTCGATCGCCATCGACCGATGGCTCGTCTCCCACTCCTACAGCACCGAGGAGCACGCCAGGACGGTGGCCGACTACCTGGGCGTGTTCGAGGACGTCGAGTTTTTCCCCGATCGAGGCCGTCGGGTGGGAACAACCATCTGGACTCTGGAGCGGCACGACTCGATCGCCACCTTCGATCTGGACGAGCTGTTCGATGAGCGGATCGAGGGTGGGCTCACCTTCGCCCACGCCTACATCTGGGTGCCGGGCGGGGACCGGACACTCCGTCTGGCGTTGATGAGCGGTTGCCATCCGCTGCGCATCGTCTTCAACGCCCATGGCCTGCCCGGCCGCGATCCGGATGCGTCGCCCGCTTCTCCATCGTCCGCCTTTGATGGCGATCCGCAGGGGTGCCCGGCGGCCGGAGTGACGGACACGGTCGACGCCCGCTTCGCCGCCGGCTGGAACTCCCTGCTGGTCGGAGTCGATTCCGGCGACGGCCCCTACACGTTCGGGGTGGAGATTCTACCCGGGCGGGAGGATGCACTGAACGGCTTGCGCGTGCAGGCATCCCGACCTCCAGGCGTCCGGCAGGCGATCGCCGAACCGTGGATCACCATCCCGCGGTTCGGCATCCAGCCCCAGCTGGTGTGGCATCAGGACGAGCTCGCCGGTGTCCTGGAGTACGTCGTCGTTCCGTGGGGTCGCGGCCCTCGGGGCAAAGTGGAGCTCGAGCTCGAGATCGCAAAGTTCAAGCTGAAGGGAGACCTCACTTCCCTGCGGCCGCTGACACCGACCACCCTGCGGGCGCTCGTCCCCTACGAAGACCTGAGGCGTGCGGCCACTGGAGAGGGGCAGGTGCGGATGACTCTGAAATGGGAGGATGTCGAGCGTCGCGTGGAGCCGTCGATACCGGCCGCCGGTATCGTGGAGCGGGCCGGCCGACCCGTCCGACTCATCGGCTGGCGGGTGCCGGGCGCACTCGGCGACGAGCTCACTCGCTCCGAGGTTCTCGACACGCCTGGCCCCCCGCTTCCGACCGGTGAGTCCGAACCGCGGGCGGCCGAGTGGAAGGTGCCGGAGCTGCTGGCCGGCACGACGCTCACGCTCGAGGTCGATGGTGCGCCCGGCCGCTACCGACTCAACGGAGCCGATCATCCGGCGCCGAGCGGCCCGATTGCGATCTGTGGCGGGTGCAAGAAAGGGGAGCGGCTCCTGATCGAGGCCGTGTCGAGCGGCGGGTGGGATAACTACCCGACAGTCGCCGTGTCGTGGGCTGGTAGCCGCGCCGGCGATCCATCGGCTGCCGCCTCGCCCGAGGCGTGGCTGAAGGCGCTCCGCTAGTCGGCGCTCCTCGGCGCCCGGTCCTCTTCGGTTGCGGGCTCCGGACCCGGTGATGCCGCTGCCGGCGAGGCGGCCGAGTCGGCGCCGCCGTCCGCCGGTGGTGGCGATGGGGGTGAGCCCACCACCGAGCCGCTGGGCGCCGGTGCCGGCCGGGCGGCCGTGGCGTCGTCGTGCCCGGACGGGCCCGCACGACTCCGCGCCCGTTCCACGTCCGACCGCTTGGCGATCCGGTCGGCTTCCTCGAGCTCGCGCTGGATTTCGTTCATGCTGCGCCGAAACTCGCGCATGGCGCCGCCCAGCGCCCGCGAGATCTCGGGTAATCGCCGCGGTCCGAAGAACACGAGGACGATAACGGCGATGACGAGAATCTCCGCGAATCCGATGCTACCAATACCCATGGGGTCCGTGGGAGCCGTTCTGACGCGGCGGCGTCGCCCGTACGGCAGCCGGGTGGTGATTGAACCTCAGCTGCGGAGGGCCGCCAGGATCTCCTCGCCGTAGAACATCCGAATGTACTTCGCCTGGATCGGGGTGATCTTGCGGACCTTCCACACCAGTTCCACGTGGTTCGGCTCGTGCGGATGACTCAGCGGCTGCATCCCGCACTCGACGGGCAAACGGTTCCCTTTCTTCAGATTGCAGCGGCTGCACGCCGTGATGACGTTGCCCCAGCTGTTGTCTCCGCCCCGGGAGAGGGGGACGAGGTGATCCCGCGTCAACGACTCGCGGTGACGCAGCTCGCGGCGGTGACGGCCGCAGTACTGGCAGCTGTAGCCATCGCGCGCGAACAGGAACGTGTTGGTGACCTGACGCCGGAAACGACGCGGGACCTGGATGAAGCGGACGAGGCGGATGACGATCGGGGTCGGAAGCTCGAGGCTCTCGGAGCGGTACGTGCGCTCGGAGTCGACCTCCAGGGCTTCCGCCTTGTGGTCGATCACGAGGCGGAGGGCCCGGCGCACTGATATCATCGTCAGTGGCTCGTATGACGCGTTGAGCGCCAGACACCCCATGTCTCACACCTCCTCCATCGGGGCGAGATTCTAGGCATCGCCGGAGTGCAAAGTCAAGAAAGCACTTGTCTCGAGCGGGTAACGTCGGCGTGACCCGCTCGCCCGCCCCCGGGAACCCATCCGCCGAACCGGTAGCGGAGGTCGCACTCCCTCGCCCGCTCCTGCGCACCTTCCGCTACCGCGTGCCCGAAGGGTTGCTACCCGCCGCCCGGCCCGGAGTGCGGGTGCGGGTGCCGTTCGGACGCGGCCGGTCCATCGGGATCATCGACCATCTGACGAATCCCAGGCAAGCGGCGCCACAGCCGGACGATGCAGCCGAGCGGCCCGATCTGCGCGATATCGAGGCTGTCCTCGACCCCGAACCTCTGCTCCCCGCCGCGCTGCTGGAACTGTGTCGGCAGGTGGCCGACTACTACGTCGCTCCCCTCGGACTCGTTCTGCGGACCGCGCTACCACCGGGGCTGCTCGGCCCGACCGGCCACGCGGAGCTGACCGATCGGGTGCGGCAAGTGATCCGCATTTCGCGACCGCTACCCACCCTGGTCGCCCGGGAGGAGGCGTTCGGTCGTGCCAAGCGTCAGCGAGAGGCGTATGAAATGCTGGAATCGCTGGGAGGCAGCGCGGCCGTCGCCCACCTCGAGTCACAGCTCGGTTTCAGCCGTGCCGTGCTGCGGGGTCTGGAGAAGCGGCGGTTGGCCGAAATCCGCGACGAAGCGGCGCCCCGCGACCCCGGGGCGGTGCTCGGCGCCGGTCTGGGCAGCTGGAGTCCCGACCACGAACGCAGCGATCCGCCTCCGCCCACTCCCGCCCAGACCGCCGTTCTCGAGCAGCTCGGCGCGCGGCTCGATGGCGAAGCGCCCGGCGTCGTCCTGCTGCACGGCGTGACCGGCTCCGGCAAGACGCTCGTGTACCTCCAGCTGCTCGAGCTCGTCATGGCCCGCGGCAGATCGGCCATCGTGCTCGTGCCAGAGATCGCGCTCACCCCGCAGACGGCGTCTCGCTTCCGCTCGACGTTCGGCGACCGGGTGGCGCTGCTTCACTCCGGCCTTTCCGATGGAGAACGCCAGGAAGAATGGAAAGCGCTGCGGGAGGGCCGGAAGCGCATCGCGCTCGGCCCGCGCTCGGCCGTGTTCGCACCGGTGATCGATCTTGGCGTCATCGTGGTCGACGAGGAGCACGAGAGCAGCTACAAGCAGTCCGACACGCCGCGCTACCATGCGCGGGCGGTCGCCGCCCTGCGCTGCCAGATCGAGGACGCGCTGTGCCTCCTCGGGTCGGCGACGCCGTCACTCGAGAGCTGGGCGCACGTGCGCGCAGGCCGCTACGAGCTCTGCACCCTCCCCGACCGGGCGACCCCCCACCCCCTGCCCCGAGTCGAGGTGATCGATCTGCGGTCGGAGCGCGAGGCGGCGGCAGGAACGAAGCCCGCCGGGACACGTGCTGCCCCTCCCACTCCCGGACCCACCGTGCTCTCCGACCAGCTTCGCTCCGCGCTCGCGGACCGACTCGAGCGCGGAGAGCAGGCCATGCTGCTCCTCAATCGACGCGGATACTCGACCTTCGTTCAGTGTCCGAACTGCGGCCACGTGTGGAGCTGTCCGAACTGCAACGTATCGCTCACCTATCACCGCCGGCGGGACCGGGTCGTGTGTCATCATTGCGCCTTCGAGGAGCGCAGGCCGCAGGGGTGCACGGAGTGCGGAGGAGAGGACCTCATGTTCACCGGTCTCGGCACCGAGCAGGTCGAGCGACGGGTGGGCGAGGAGTTTCCGGCCGCTCGCATCGCCCGTATGGACGTGGACACCACCAGCCGCAAATGGTCGCACGCCGCGATCCTGGAGCGGGTGCGCCGGCACGAGGTGGACGTTCTGGTCGGGACCCAGATGATCGCCAAGGGCCTCGACCTGCCGGGGATCACGCTGGTGGGGGTCATCAACGCCGACGTGGGCCTCAACCTCCCGGACTTTAGGGCGAGCGAGCGCACCTTCCAGCTGGTGGCCCAGGTGGCGGGACGAGCGGGGCGCGGCGCGCGGCCCGGGCGGGTGATCGTACAGACCTTTCGGCCGCATCACTTCGCCCTGCGGGCGGCGGCGGGCCACGACTACGTCGCCTTCGCCGAGCGCGAGCTGGAAGATCGACGCGGCCCCCGATACCCGCCCCACCGGCGCCTCGCCAACCTCGTCATCAGCGGGCCGACCGAGAGCGCGGTGGCGGACGAGGCCGTCGATCTGGCGCGGTGGACCCGAGGCCTGATCGAAGACCGCCGGCTGGAGCTGGAGCTGGTGGGTCCGGCGCCCTGCCCGATCGATCGCGTCCGCGAGCGCTGGCGCTGGCACTTCCTGCTGAAGGCCGACCACGCGGGCCGGCTCGGGGCCGCCCTCCGCTATATCGCCAGTCACCGAGGCCAGTTGCGGCGGCGCATGCGCCTCGAGATCGACCGCGATCCGGAGGCGCTGTTGTAGAACCGCCGCAAGCACAGGGGTCCCGGGGGAAAACCCCTACATCACGTGGCCGGAAACTCCCGATAGCAGCCGCCCCGCACGGCACTTACGCTGGGGCGAAGCACCTCTACGACCGAACTTGCACCAGGACAGATCGGACTCGCGTGGAGTCCTGGAGGATGAGATGAGTACCCGCAACTACGCCGCGCTGGCCGTGCTGGCCGGTCTGATCGCGTGTCAGCCGCAGCAGGGAGGCGAGGCCGTCGACGCACAGACGAACGAGGCGCTCCAGATGGCGCGTGCCGCCTTCGAGCCGATTCCCGACCAACCGCCGGTGCTCGAGGACAACCCGATCACGGCGCCGAAGGTCGAGCTCGGAAAGATGCTGTATCTGGATCCTCGGCTATCGCGCAGCGGTCTCATCAGCTGCAACACCTGCCACAACATCGGGATGGCCGGAGTGGACGTGCAGGTGACGTCGATCGGGCACGGATGGCAGTCAGGTCCGCGCAACGCGCCGACGGTGCTGAACGCAGTGTTCAACATCGCGCAGTTCTGGGACGGACGCGCGGAGGATCTCGAGCAGCAGGCGATGGGCCCGGTCCAGGCGGCGGTCGAGATGAGCAACACCCCCGAGCGAACGGTGGCCACATTGATGAGCATGCCGGAGTACGTCGAACGCTTCGAGGCGGCTTTTGCGGACGCGACAGACCCGGTCACGTTCGAGAACATGGCGCGCGCGATCGAGGCGTTCGAGGCGACGCTGATCACGCCGAACTCTCGCTTCGACCGGTACCTGAAGGGCGACGTGACGGCGTTGAGTGACGCCGAGACCGAGGGGCTGCGCCTTTTCCTGGAGGGCGGCTGTGCATCGTGCCACAACGGCGTGAACCTCGGCGGCGCCAGCTACCACCCGTTCGGAGTACGTCGCCGACCCGACCCGGGGGTGCTCCCACCGGGCGACCTGGGTCGCTACGCGGTGACTCGTATGGAGGGTGACGAGTACGTGTTCAAGGCGCCGACGTTGCGCAACGTCGAGCTGACGCCGCCGTACTTCCACTCCGGCGTGGTGTGGAGGCTGGAGGACGCGGTTGCGATCATGGGGACCGCTCAACTGGGGACCGAGCTGAACCCCGAACAGATCGCCGCGGTCGTCGCGTTCCTCGGCACGCTGACTGGCGACCAACCGCAGATCGACTACCCGATCCTGCCGCCCCGCTCCGAGGCTACGCCGTTGCCGGACGTCGCGGTCGAAGCTCGCGTGTCGGCGGTGCCCTGAGCCACCGCGACCGGCCCACAGGCGGCTACGCCCTCGCCGGCTTCGGTCGGCGCTGCGCGCGCATCCAGCCCCCGAACACGTTCCCGGGAACGAGCAGGGCCAGGAAGGTCAGGTGATACCAGACCGGCAGCAGAATCCAGTACGTCGACTCGAAGTAAATGCCGAGGCCGAGTTGAAACAGGCCGAGGGCGAGGGCGTGCGGCACTTCACGCCGCCGGGCGACCACGGCCGTCACGTAGCCGGCGATGACCGAGTAGGCGACGCTCAGGGCGATATACACGGATAGAATCGCCACGTCGCCGAGATAGGCGTCGGGCTGGATCCGTTCCGGGAACGCCGCCTGGAGACCGTTCATGCTCGCCGTCCACAACAGTGCCCACACGACTGCTCCGGCCAGGACGGCCACCACGCTTCGCACCATTGGAACCTCCATCGCTCGCGGTAGGACTTGTGCGGCTGGCGAATATGTGATATTATTATCACATATGCAAGGGGACCCACTGGCCCCGGTGTGGCGTGCCCTCGCCAACCCGTTGCGCCGCCAGATATTGGACGCGCTGTACGACGGACCGCTGACCACCGGAGCGGTGGCCGATCGCTTTCCGGAGCTGTCGCGCTTCGCGGTGATGCAGCATCTGGGCGTTCTGGAGGAGGGTCGGCTGGTCGTGCCTCGGCGGGCCGGGCGCGAACGGTACAACTACCTCAATCCCGTACCGATCCAGCAGATTTACGACCGGTGGGTGAAACGGTATCAGAAGCCGTGGGTCGAGGCGTTGGTGGGCCTCAAGGACGAGCTGGAGAGTCCGGGAGCCGAGATGGCGGAGGCGGAGACGCCGAGCGGAGCCGCGTAGATGGCAACCGAGTCGGAGAGCCT
Source organism: uncultured Gemmatimonadota bacterium (assembly GCA_964550085.1). Classification (GTDB taxonomy): domain Bacteria; phylum Gemmatimonadota; class Gemmatimonadetes; order Palauibacterales; family Palauibacteraceae; genus JBFILW01. The sequence goes on along the minus strand of CAZJXR010000012.1, from coordinate 28,552 downwards.
ATGAGCGAGCCGCAGGGGCTGGCGGACCATGTCCTGTCGATCGACATCCAGGCACCGGTCGAGCGGGTGTGGGAAGAGATCACACGGACGGGAAGGGTGCAGCGTGCCCTGTTCAACACGGTGCTCGAGACGGAGCTGCGCCCGGGAAGCCGGTTGCGCTACTACAGTCCGAACCGACAGCGGGTTTTCATCGTCGGCGAGGTGGTGGAAGTCTCACCGCCATACCGCTTCGCCCACACGTACATGTTCGTGCAGCGGCCCGAGGAACCGACCCTGGTCACCTGGGAGCTGCACGAGATCCCCGGTGGAACTCGAATCGTTCTCACCCACGGCGGCTTCACCGATCAGCTCAAGACCCACCACAGCGTGGTCAAGGGCTGGACGTCGATCCTCGAGCTCCTCAAGCAGCAGATCGAGACGGGCGACATTCCGCTCCGGACCAAGTTCACCTACCGATTGATGGGCGCGTTCACCTTCATGTTGCCAAAGGCGACGAGGACGGAAGAGGTCGAGAGGGCTGGTTGGTAGTCCGCTCCACCCCGAGTCCCGGGCGGTCCTCGAGCTTGATGCGGCCCGTACGGCTCAGCTGAGGACCGCTGAACGGATCGGAGGCGAGGAGTGCGGCGCCGTCGAGGTCGGCGTAGTCGAGCAGCGGTGCCAGGTGGGCGGCGGGCGCGATTCCGAGCGTCGACTCCAGCATACAGCCCATCATCACCCGGAGGCCGCAGGCGCGGGCCGTGTGGATCATGCGCAGCGCCTCGGCGGGGCCGCCGCACTTGGCCAGTTTGATGTTGATCCCGTCCGTCATTCCCACCAGGCCCGGGATGTCGCTGGCCACCAGACACGACTCATCCAGGATGATTGGGAGTGGCGACCGCTCGTACACATGCCGCAGCCCCTCGCGATCCTGTGGCGGGAGCGGCTGCTCGACGAACTCCACCCCGTAGTCGGCGAGCATCGGGATGGCGGACAACGCCTGCTTGGCCGTCCACGCCGCGTTGGCGTCGACTCTGAGGGTGGCCGACGGAGCCTCGGCGCGCACGACACGCAGCAGCTCCGCGTCCCGACCGGTGCCGACCTTGATCTTGAGGATCGGGTAATCGCGCGCCTTCCGCACCTTGGCCGCCACCACTTCCGGTGTATCGATCCCGATCGTGTACGAGCTGATCGGAGCGAAGCCGGGATCGAGTCCCCACAGCTTCCACAGCGGCTGGCCGAGTCGCTTTCCGACCAGATCGAAGAGGGCGGAAACGACGGCCGAGCGGGCCGACGGATTGTGGCCGATCGCCTCATCGAGACGGCGCTCGAGCGCCTCGATCGGGAACGGATCGGCGGCCTCCTCGATCACCGGGCGCATGCGCTCCAGGGCGGCGACCACCGTGTTCTCGGTTTCTCCGTAGTACGGGGTCGGATCGGCCTCGCCCCACCCTTCGATCCCGTCCGCTTCGATCCGTACCCACACCCGTGTGACCACATCCTCGGTCGCGCGGCTGATCTTGAACGGAAACTCCGCCTCGACCTGGAACAGCTCCCACGCGATGTTCATTCGCCGCTCATCCGGTCTCGAGAGTCCAGGGTATCCCCTGCACGGACGGGGTGGTGACTTCCGGTCCGTCGTCCTGCATGTAGACGTTAATCTCCGTGCGCAGCCCGAACCGACCCCGGAAATAGAGCCCGGGCTCGACCGAGAATCCGATCCCCGGCACCAGGATGCGCGTGTCGCGCGTCTCCACCGCATCCAGGTTGGGGCCGAACCCGTGGTTCACGCGGTCCATCGCATGACCCGTACGGTGAAGGATCTGATGCGCGAAGCCGCGCTCGGTGAGGACGCGGCGGACCTCCCGATCGACGTCGGCTCCGGTGGGCGGAGAGCCGTCGGCCACCCGTTCTGCGATCAGCTCCACGGCCGCGTCGCGGCCGGTTCGAATCGCCTCCCACGCTTCCATGAACGCAGCGGGCGGCTCCGCCCCGGTGAAGCCCATCCACGTCTGGTCGGCGAACACGGCTTCCGGCTCACCGGCCAGCCGTCCCCACAGGTCGATCATCACGATGGCGTTGAGCGGGATCGGGCTGGAGTGCTCCGTCGACGGGAAGTAGTGCGGATTGGCGCTGTTGGCACCGACGGCGACGATGGTTTCGGTCTCGGTCAGGCCCTGCTTCTCGAGGTGGGCGATGATCCACCTCGCCAGGTCATGCTCACCGAGCGCTTTCTCCCCGCCCACCGCCGCACACGCGCGGTCGAACGCCGCCCGGGCGGTTTCGGCGAGAATCGCCCCGGCGCGCCGGTGGGTTCGGAGGCCGACCTCGCCCCACTGTGCATACGTGGCGGAGATCAGCGGCGCCGAGCTGACGACCTCGACTCCGAGGCTCGCCACCAGCTCCACCACGCCGACCGGGACGTTGTCGATGAACGGAATCGCATCGCCCGCCGACACTTCCATCGCGACCTTCGCGCACCCGGCCACCAGTTCGCCGAGCTTTTCCTCCAGCTCCCGCCAGCCGACGTACTCGATCAGGCGGCCTTGCCACGTCGCCCAGTGGTGAAGCTCGATGCTGTGTGCGAGGGCCACCGGCTCCTCCTCGGGCCGGATGAGTACGAAAATTCGCCGGCTCATCCCGCCGGGCACCCCAAGCAGCTCGGCCGCCACTCGATTCCGGGCCTCGAGGTCGTATAGCAGCCAACCATCGATGCCGTTGCGAGCCAGCTCGGCGCGCGCAGCGCGCACGAACGCCTCTTCGAGTCGGGCTCTCACAGAATCTCCTTTCTGAGGGCACCCGCCGTCGACTCGCACGGTTCCGCCAGCGCGCGCAGGTGCGCGACGAAGTTGTGGCCGAGCTCGGATGGATTGTAGCCGCCCTCGAGCACGGACACTACGCGCCCGGCGGCCGAGGTCGCGGTCCGCTGGATCACCGCGCGCGTCAGGGTGCCGAAGTGTTCCGCCTCGAGGGTGAAGCCGCCGAGGGGATCCCCCACCGCCGCGTCGAAGCCGGCCGAGACGAGCACCAGATCGGGCTCGAACCCGGCCGCCTCGTCGATCGCGGCCTCGAGCGCCTCGACGTAGGCCGCCGCCGGCTGCCCGGGCGAGAGGGGCACGTTCTTCGTGGTTCCCTTCGCCGCTCCGGTCCCTGTCTCATCCGCCGCGCCGGTACCCGGATACCAGGGACTCTGATGCATGGACAGGTAATAGACCGCGGGATCGGCGTAGAAGATGTCCTGCGTACCGTTGCCGTGGTGTACATCCCAATCGACGATGAGCACCCGGCGGGCGAGATTGGTCTCGATTGCGTGGCGGGCTGCGATCGCGACGTTGTTGAACAGGCAAAACCCCATGACGCGGTCGGACGTCGCGTGGTGCCCCGGCGGCCGGACTGCGCACAGTCCGGTCGCGAACCGGCCGGATCCAACGTCTTCAACGGCGCGCACCGCACAGGCGACGGCCGCCAGTGCCGCATCCCACGATGCGCCCGACACGACCGTATCCGGGTCGAGGGCCACGATAGTGCCGCTTTCGCGGGCGCGACCGACCGCCTGCTCGACCCGACGAATGTGAGCTCCAGTATGCACGAGGCGAAGCACGGAGGGCTCCACCGGATCGGGGCGCACGGCTTCGACCCTTGGCACGAGGTCGGGCAACGCCCGATCGAGCGCCTGCATCACCGCGCGCAGCCGACCCTGATGCTCCGGGTGACGCCAACCCGTGTCGTGCAGCCCGCACGCCTCATGACTGTACACCGCCGTTCGGGTCGTCATCCCTTCCCTTCGATGCACGCTGGGCCTAGCTTGCGCCGCTGAGCCCGGGGGCGCTCAATGTACGCGCGTCCTCCCGCGCTCACACGTCCGACCACAACGCGTCGACAATCGACGAAGAGGCGAGTGAGAAGAACCGAACTCGGACTGCTGCTCTCGATCTGCCTCCCGTGGCTCGCGGCGTGCGAGATCGAATGGGGCGGGGCGCAGGTGACCCTCGAGTCGCCGGCGCGGGAGAAGGAGGAGACCCACGCGGACTCCTCCGCGCTGGCGGAGATGATCGCGCCCCTCCCTGATCCGCCGCTGCTGTTCCGTGTCCGGATCGATGCGGATGGCTCAGCGATCGCCGCGCCCGTCGCCCACATGGACGACTCGTTGCCCGCCGACATGGTGCTGCCGGCAGACTTCAACCAGAACTACCGGGCGCGCTTCGACTCCGCCTTTCTGGCCCCGGGTACCGAACTGGCGCTGTTCGCCGGCGGGGCGCGCATCGGCTCCGCGGTCTTGACCGAAGGCCGCTTCGTGTGGGACTCGCTCTGCCCGTCGGCGGTCGACGCGACCCCTTTCCTGATCGCCGGCCAGCAGCTCCCAGTGTCGGCGCTCGCCTTTCCGGTGTCGCTGTTCGACGGGTCTCCCGGCGCCTGGAATCCCGTCGAGCCCGACCGCCGCATCCGCACTTTCGGGCCGATCCTGACCGAGACCCTGCTCAAGGAGGAGGGCTACGATCGGGCCTTTCTCGCCCAACGGGCGGCACTCGGCATCGTGACCTACGAGGGGGATGCGGATGTCGCGATGGCAGCGACCTACCTGGTCAACGACTCGCTGACGGCCGAGGCCCGCGAGGGACCGGCGGTGTCGCTCTTCTTCATCGCCCGCTACGACCCGGCGCGCGGGTACTACCCCATCTGGCACGAGTACCGGCGGTACGACTCGCCGGTGGAACGCGAGCTGTTCGTGTACCTGGATTGGCTCGAGCTACCGGTCGGCCGGGTCGACTTCCTCGAGGCGTACGGCGACGGGAGCGTACAGCTCGCGGCGAGCATCGACCGCAGCGTGTCCGGGGAGAGCGGGAACGGCGAACGGAAGATCGACTGGGTCGAGTCTTCGCGCTGCTCGTCGATCGAGGGGCTCGGCGCGCGCGAACTCGTCGCGGAGCCACCAAAAACGCCGGTGGACACTACGGCGGGCGCCACCACGGGCGGTGCGACATCGCCAGCCCCGGCTCGTGCGGACACGCCCGCGGTTGAGGCACCGGTCGAGGCGCCTGCTGAGACCGGGTAGGCACGCTTACCACATTGCTCTTCACCGTCGCGCTGGATGTTACGCCGTGCGCCGCCGATGAAACTGAACGCTTGAACGCGAGGGTGACGATCTTTATGTCGAGCTTGACGAGGCATCCCTGACGTGGCTGTGAAGGCCGGTTATTCCACCCCGCTTCTGCACGTCGCCGACGTGGAACGATCGGTCCGCTTTTACGCGTTGCTCGGGTTCGAGACGATCGACGTGGAGCGTGGGGGTGACTCGATCGGTTGGGCGCGCGTGCATTGCCAGGGGGGCGCGATCATGTTCGTTCGAGCGGAGGAGCCTCAGCAGTCACCTCACGACCGATTCCTCCTTTACCTCTACACCCCCGACCTGCCGGCCCTGTGCGAACAGCTCGTCGCTGCGGGTGTCGACGTGGGCCCGATTGGCCATCCGGCCCACATGCGCAGCGGTGAGGTCCGCGTGAGGGACCCCGATGGCTACACGCTCCTGATCGGCCACTGGGGTGACGAGGAGCACGAGGCGTGGGAGCGGCAGCGTGAAAGGAAGCGCGCGGAGGGGCTGATTTCGTAGGCTCAAACCGGCAAGGATTGCTGCTGACGCGGTGAGCGTACGGGTCCCGAGTTACTCGCATGCACTTCAGGCCACCATAAGAGAAGCGAAGCTCGTCACTCGTCCCGCAACGACTCCATCGGATCCACGTTCGACGCCCGCCGGGCCGGCAAGTAGCTCGCCACCAGCCCCACCACCGCGAGCGATGCGGACATGCCGGCGAACGTTGCCGCGTCCACCGCCCGTACGCCGAACAGCAGGCTGCCGAGCGCGCGCGTGGAGGCGACGGCCGTGACCATACCGATCGCCACCCCGGCGCCCACGACCCGCGCGCCCCGCGCCACCACCATACGTCGCACCTGCTCGGCTCTGGCGCCGAGAGCCATTCGCACGCCGATCTCGCGCGTTCGCTCGGCGACGACGTACGACAACACGCCGTACAGCCCGACCGCGCCGAGGATGAGGGCGAGCGACGACGCGATCCCGAGTGTCAGCATGGTGAACGACAGCCCGGCCATCGAATCCGCCGCCAAGCCCGCCATCGTGAATACGCGGTACATCGGCGCCTCGGGCGCGACCTCGCGGGCCAGGGCCCGCACCTCGGGCGCGATTTGCTCGGCCCTCGGGGTCTTGACGACGTAGGCCGGCGATGAGATGACCCAACTGTCCGGCGTCGGCCCAACCAGCGGGTAGTACACGAGCGGCTCTGGCGCGTCGCGGAAGCCATCCTGCATCACGTCCTCCACAACGCCCACCACCGTGCCCCACGAGTCCAGCCCCTCGCGCCGCAGCCGCCGGCCGATGGGATCCTCGCCAGGCCACAGGATGTTCGCCGCCGCCTCACTCACGATGACGTTCCCCAGCGCCGTAGTGTGATCGGCCGTCTCGAACGGCCGGCCGGCGAGCAAGGAAATCCCCATCGTCCGGAAGTAGTCGCCCGCCGTCCACGTGTACCGCAGCAGCGGGCCGGTGTCGGCTTCGGGATCCATCCGCTCCGTGAAGAACTGCGCGCCTCGCGTACCTTCGTTGAGCGGCACGTTCTCCACCAGGCCCACCCGCTCGACGCCTGGCAGTGCGCGCAGGCGGTCCATGAAGTCCAGCTGGAAGCGGGCGTACGAGGGTCCGTCGAACAGGCTCTCGCGGTCGGGCGCGATCTGGAAGGTGAAGATGTCCTCCGTGTCGTAACCCGGATCCACGCGCCGCAGCTCCCAGAAGCTACGCACGAGCAGGCCCGACCCGATGAGCAGCACGAGTGCGAGCGCCGTCTGTCCGACCACCAGGCCGTCGCGCGCCCAATGGCGGCGGCGGGTGGACCCGCGGCCGCCCTCGCGCAGCCGGTTCAGGTCCGGCGCGGCCGCGCGGAGCGCCGGTACCATCCCACAGGCCACCGCGGAAAAAGCGGCGGCGCACAGCGTAAACACGAGCACTGCGATGCTGAGGCCCACCTGGTCGAGGCGCGGAATCCCGGGGGGCGCGACGCGGAGGAACAGCGGCAGGGTCACCACCGCGAGCACGACTGCGACGACGCCGGCGAGCCCGGCCACCACCACCGCCTCCGACATCTGCAACCGGATCAGTTGGCTCCGCCCCGCGCCGATGGCGCGCCGCACGGCCAGGTCACGCTGCCGGCCTTCGGCGCGCACCATGAACAGGTTGGCGACGTTGGCGCACGCGATGAGCAGCACGATCCCGGTGGCGCCGAGCAGGACCCATAGCGGGCGGGAGTACTCCCCGAGCAACTCTTCCGTGAGCGGACGGGCCACCGCCCGGTGCTGCTCGATCAGGCGCGCGTACGCGGGCGAGCCGCCGAACCGCTCCGGCAACCGCTTGGAGAGCGCGGTCAGCTCCCGGGCCACGGCCTCGACCGTGGCGCCCGGCTTCATCCGTGCCACCAGCGGTTGCCCGAAGCCGCCCGGCGTGATCCCGTCGGGATCGATCTCGCTGGCGATCCAGAGCAGCGTACCGTCGTTGGGAAACGCGAAGTCCGGCCCCATGACGCCGATCACGGTGCGGGTATCGCCCGCGATGTAGTAGGAGCGGCCGATCACGGCCGAGTCGCCGCCGAACCACGACTGCCACAGCGCGTGGCTGATCACTGCCACGCGATTCTCGTCCTCCGCTACGGGGAGCCGCCCCAGAATGGGGGTGGCGCCGAGCGTCGAATACAGGGAGTTCGTGGGCCACGACATCCGGATCCGCTCCACGCGATCCGCCGTCCGCAGCGTCGAGGTGAACGAGTTGTAGGTCGAAACGTCTTCGAGCAGCTGAGATTGCTCTTTGTACTGCACGAAGAACTCGGAGGCCACCCCGAACTCGTCGGGATAATCCGAGCCCGGAGCCGACGCGGCGACGTGGACGAGCCGGTCGACGTTCGCGTACGGCAGCGGGTTGAGCAGCACGGTATCGACCACGCTGAACATGCCGGCCGTGGCGCCGATCGCGAGGCCGAGCATGCCGACGGCCAAGAACGCGAACCCCGGAGTGCGCTTCAGGGCGCGCGCCGTGAGGCGCAGGTCGGTCGCCGATTCGGTCGGTGTCCAAAGCATTGTTCGCCCCTCCGCGGGTGCCGGCGCCAGGCTCACCCAAGTGGATTCAAGCGCTCCGCGATGCCGAAGCGCCCGAGGTTCGCCGGCGTTACGACAGTGAACCCAACGACAGATACGGCCACTACGGGATGGAGTGACCTCGAAGTGTCAAATGGTGGGCGGCCGCAGGTGCCCTGGGCGGCAGGCGGCGGCCCTAGGCGGCGGCGTAGCTCCGGAGCGCTTTCCCCGCTCGCCCGGCGCGCAGCTCACGAAGCGCGCGGTCGCGCAGCTGGCGAACCCGCTCGCGGGTGACGCCAAGCACGGCGCCGATCTCCTCCAGGGTGTGCTCGCGCTCGCCCTGGAGACCGTAGTAGAGGCGGATGACGCGCGCGTCGCGGGGACGGAGGTCCTGCAGCGCCCGCATCACCTGCTCCTGAAGCAGCTCCGCCTCCACCTCCTTCTCCATGTCGGCGTCGTCGAGAAGCAGCCGCTCGCCCAGATAGCCATCCTCGAAGCTGCCCACCGGCGCGTCGAGCCGAACCTCGGCCACGTTCAGCGATAGCAGCATCTCGACCGTCGACGGCTCGAGCGCCGCCTCGGCGGCCATCTCCTTCGTAGTCGGGTCGCGCCGGAGTCTCTGCTTGAGCTCCTGTTCTACACGAAGCACTCGGGCCAGCTCGGTGGCCCGATTCAACGGCAGGCGCACCGCACGGCTCTGGCGGGCGAGCGACGCGAGGATGGCCTGGCGTATCCACCAGACCGCGTAACTGATGAACTTCACTCCCTGATCGGGATCGAACTTGGTGGCAGCCGTTATGAGTCCGGAGTTCCCTTCCTGAATCAGATCGGCGAACGGGATGCCCCGGTTCTGGTACTTCTTGGCCACCGAGATGACGAACCGGAGGTTGGAAAGAACGAGAGTGTCGAGAGCTTCTCGATCTCCGGCCCGGGCGCGGCGCGCGACCGAGTCTTCTTCATCCGCGGTGAGGATGGGATAGCGCGACAGATCGTCCAGATACACATCCAAGGCGTTGAACGTGTCAGCGCTCGTAATCACGTCAGCTTGAGATCGCCCGTTCCCCGCCATCCCTACTCAGGCCCCTTCGTGTGGAGATCCGCGAGAAGGTAATGAGGCCGTTCAGGGTGCGTCAAACTTGTCGGGATGTCTGGCAGTCGGTATCTATGGCTGTCTGAGAACGAGCCGCTCCGGTCCGTTCCGATCGCCCTGCGAACGCACGGTGATCCACTCCCGCGTAAACAGGAGCGTCCTCATCTGGACCATGCCGAGCTACGATTGGATTTCGGCAGCGCACAGTGACGTCGGACGCCGACGGCAAAACAACGAAGACTCGATGTTCATCGATCCCGACATGGGCCTGTTCATCGTCGCCGACGGCATGGGCGGGCACGCAGCGGGCGAGGTGGCCAGCATGATCGCGGTCGAGACGATCGCTGACCGCCTCGAACGCCTGCCCTCCGATGCCTCCGACGCCGATGTCCGGGCCGAGATCCGATCGGCGATCGTCGATGCCGGGAAGAGCATCTTCATGCAGTCGCACGACAACCCGGAACAGGCTGGCATGGGGACGACGGTGACGGCGCTCGTGCTCCGCCCGGACGGCCGTTACGTGGTCGGCCATATCGGGGACAGTCGCGCATACATGCTGCGCGATGAACGGTTGGAGCGGATCACCCGCGATCACTCGCTCGTGCAGGAGCAGGTCGACCAGGGACTGCTGACCTCCGAGCGAGCCCGCGGACATCCCCTCTGCCACATCCTGACCCGCGCCCTCGGAACGGTCGTCAACGTGGCGCCCGACGTCTACAGCGGCGCGTATCACCCGGGCGATGTCTTTCTACTGGCATCGGACGGGCTCACGGACATGCTGTCCGAAAGCGAGATCCGTGAGATTCTCTCCGATATGCCGGACATCCAGAGCGGTGTCGAAACCCTGGTGGCTGGCGCCAACGCGGCCGGCGGGGCCGACAACATCACCGCCGTCGCCGCCTGCATCACCGCCGACGCGGATTAGCAGGTCGTCGAGACCCGCACCATGGGTCGTGTGGATCGCCCAGCTGCCCGCCCGATCCGCTAGTACAGGGGTCGCGAGTCGCTGAGCCGAGCCGCGACCTCGGCCGCGGGTGCCTGCAACAGGTCGAGGATCGGCCGCGGGTCCCTGCGGCTACCGCCCGCGAGGCTGAACACCCGGAACACACGCGCCGCGTGGTGGAGAGAGCGGCTGAGGCGCGGCAGGTCGATCAGTCCTTTTTCGCCAGCCGAGGTGAGGCGCTGCACGTCACCGCGACGGCGCACGAGGAGGAGATCGAGCTCGAGCATGGCGACCTTGGCCGGATAGTCCACCAGCACCGCGCCTGCCTCCTCGCCCCACTCGGCCGCCAGTCGGTCCTCCAGTGCCAGCACCAGCTCGCGGTGCGTCTGCACCCACGGGGCGATACCCGACGGCAGCTCGTCGCCAAACAGCTCCACCACCCGCTTCGGAAGTCGCCGCTCCACCAGCGCCCGCAGCAGGCGGGCTACGATCGGCGGCGGCGCCGGTTGCCGGGTCCCGGCCCGCGAGGCAAGCATGTTGAGCAGCTCGTCGTCCGTCCAGCCCGGCAGCTCCTCGCGCCCTACCATGCCGCACGCCACCGCCGTCTCGACCAAGCGCCGGAAGGCGATGGTGGCGGCGCGGCTGGCGTGGTGCCAGTACACGTACCGAAACATCTGGTACTTGGCGAACAACAGCGACTCGAGCGCGCCGATCCCCTTCTCGGTTACGGCGATTCCGGGTCGGGCGGCTGCCGACTCGCGGGCCACGGTGAGTGAATCGAGCAGGCGGTCGACGTCCACCTGACCGTACGGGACGCCGCAGAAGAACGCGTCTCGTTTCAGGTAGTCGATCTTGTCGAGGTCGAGCGAGCCGGAAATCAGCCCCTGAAGAGGGTGATCGGACCGGCCGCGGATGAGCTCCGCCACGAAATCCGTCGCGTCCCGCGAACGACGCTCGAGCAGGTGGCGGATCGGGTCCGCGTCGAGGAAGCGCGCCGCCACCTCTTCGTGGTGGCCCGGAATCGAGTCGGGCTCGACCTCTTCCATGGCGTGCGAGAAGGCATAGTGGCCGACGTCGTGCAGGAGGGCGGCGAGCGGGACGAGGGGCAACCGCTCTTCCTCGACCGGCGCCAGAGCACCGAGAACTCCCTTGCGTGCCAGGATGGCCAGCGCCCGCCGCGTCAGATGGTACACGCCGAGCGCGTGCATGAAGCGCGTGTGGACGGCTCCGGGGTAGACGAGGTGCGCAAAGCCGAGCTGCTTCACCCGTCGCAATCGCTGGAACTGGGGCGCGTCGACGACTCCCGCCGCCTCCCGGTCGAGCGAGATGTTGCCCCACACGGGGTCACGTACGGTTCTCGGTTTGTCGCTCATCGGTAGTCGATCGGATCTCCTGGCAGCCCCGCGCGGCCTATAGCGGGTCGCTGAAGAACGCGAGCGACCTGCTAAGGGAAGAGAGGCAAAAGGTGCCGGAACCGTGCGCGCGTGGCAATCGGCACCACGGTCGGAGCAGACCCGGAACATCGCTTGACACGCGGTTTCGGCCTCCGGCACTTTCACCGGAACTCTGTCGCAGGAGGCTGGCGTGGAAATCAAAGCCGATCGAATGATCCACCTCGGATATGGCAAGTACTGGAGATCGGACGAGATCGTCGGCCTTCTCCCGATAGAGGAAGGCCGCGGGCCGGGTCGGCGGACGGAAGTGTACGTCGCTACCCGCGAAGAGCCGGTGGTGGCGTCCCGCTCGGAGCAGAGCATCCTTCAAGACATGGCATCTCTTCCCGACGAGATGGCGCGAGCGGCGGAAGCGAGGGCTCTCGCTTCCGATCTCCACGACGAGCTGAGCGAGCTGTCCCCCGTGCTACGACGAATGGTCAAGAACGAAGGCGGCCTCGATGTCGAGATGTGGGTGCGGCGCCTCGGTCGCCTGACGCGGAGCTCGGAAGAGTCGGAAGATCAGGAGGACATGTTCCCGCCTTCCTGATCGTCGCGTGACTCGCGGTCGTCGGGCGGTCTACCGCGCGCGCTGGGTCCTGCCGATCACCTCTCCTCCCATCGAGCATGGAGAGGTCGAGGTGGGAGAGGATGGTCGCATCGCGCGCGTCGGCCCGACGGCGCGACAGCCGCCTGACGCGGACACGGACGGCGCCGCTGTCGTCGAACTGGGCGACGCGATTCTTCTTCCCGGGCTTGTCAACGTACACGCCCATCCGGAGCTCACCGCCCTGCGCGGCACCAGCGAAGGACTCCCCTTCCCGGCCTGGATCGAACGCCTCATCCACCTCAAGTACGAGGTTCTCAGAGCGGACGAGATCGCCGCCGCCACGCGGTGGGGCGTTTCCGAGGCGGCCGCAGCCGGGGTAACGACGCTCGCCATGATCGATGACGCGGGCTTCGGCGCCCCGGCGCTCGGCGATCGCTCGTTGCGCGGACTGTGCTACATCGAGCTGTTCGGACCCGACCCGGCCCGCGCGCACGAGGCGCTGGCGCGTTGCCGGGACCGCATCGCGGCGATCGACCCGCTGCCGGACGAACGGATACGGATCGGCCTGTCTCCCCATTCGCCATATACGGTGTCGGCACCGCTGCTCGAAGCTGCGGTGAGTTGGGCGCGCGAAGTCGGGATGCCGGTCTCGATGCATGTGGCCGAGTCGTGCTACGAGGATGAGTTCGTCAGGCATGGGCGTGGACCGCTCGCCGATCGTCTGCGGCGTCGCGGCATCGCGGTAGCTGCCACGGGCATGTCGCCGATCGAGTGGTTGGCCGAGCACGGAGCGCTCGGGGTCGGCTCCCTCCTGGCCCACTGTGTCCACCTGTCGGCCTCGGACGTGGCGCGGGTGGCCGAGACGGGAGCTGCGGTGGCGCACTGTCCGACATCGAACGTAAAGCTCGGCAGTGGCGTGGCACCAATCGAAATGCTCCTGAAAGCCGGCGTGCCGGTGGGCATCGGGTCCGATTCGGTCGTCTCCAACAACCGCATCGATCTGTTCGCCGAGGCGAGAACGGGAGCGCTGCTGCAGGCGGCCGACCGCGGTGATCCGAACTGGTGCGATCCGGCGCTCTGGATTCGGATGCTCACGCTCGGCGGCGCTGAAGCTCTGGGTTTGGAAGAGGAAACCGGTTCTTTGCAGCCAGGCAAGTGGGCCGACCTGGCCGTGGTCGACCTCGGTGCGCCGCACCTCGTGCCGACCGGGGACCCGTATGCCGCACTCGTGTTCGCCGCCACCGCATCGGACGTGTCAAGGACGGTGGTGGCCGGCGAGACGGTGTATGAACGATCGGCGGTCGGCGAGCTCTTCAGCCAACAGGATCGCCGGTTGCTGACGGAGGCTTCCGAGCGGGTCCGCCGGAGTTGAGCCGAACCGCTCCTGCGCGGAACGACGGGCGCCCGGGGCTGTACTCTCTGCCGTGCGTACGACGACGTTTGACGGAGTAGCCTCCGCGGCCCGCACCCGTGGCGCGGCGCGGCTCGGCGGCCGGTTTCGAATCGGCGGCGCGGGTTGGGGCTGCGCCGCATTGTTGGTCGCGACGGAGGCGGTCGCGGCAATGCCTCTGTCGCAGAACCCGACGGAGCTCCAGTTCTCGCTGCCCGACGCTCGGCCGAGCCGCGTTTCTGCCGACTCGGCGCGGCGAATATCTCCGTGGGACTCCCCGTATGCCCTGGAGATCGCTGGCGGCGCCGTGGCGGCCCGAGAGTACAGCTTCGCCACCGGCCGTCTGCGCAACTTCACAGCCGACGCCGAGGGGCACATCTACTTCCAGGGCGATATCGGCGACCGGAAGCAGACCTACCTGGTTCGCGCCGATCAGGTCGCCCTCAAGATCGCGTGGACGGCAGCCGCTGGTTCACAGCAGATCATCATCGGCCGGCGATCGGAACGTTTCTTTCCCGAGGACATCCGGTACCACATCGACCACCTGAGCGTGCTACTCGACAATCTCGGAGACTCGATCAGCCTCGGAGAGGGAACCGAGGTGAAAGGAGTACTGCACCCGGCAGCGCCCGGAGCGCTCGACTTCTACGAGTACCGACTGGTCGACTCGATGGAGATCGGCGTCGCCGGGCGCCGAACTCGCCTCTACAAGCTCGAGGTGCGCCCGCGCGACCTCGAGACGGCCGGTCTGGTCGGGACGATGTTCGTCGAGCGCAACACGCGGGCTATTCCACAGATGTCGTTCACCTTCACGCCAGCGGCCTACGTGGACGATCAGATCGACTACATACTCGTCACCCTCGAGGCCGCCCTGTGGGAGGGGGAGTATTGGCTTCCGAGCCGTCAGCGCCAAGTGATCCGCCGCCAGGTCCGGTGGCTCGACTTCCCGGTCGGTGGCGTGATTCAGACCGACGTGCGCGTCTCCGACTATCGGCTCAACACCAACGAACAGCCGCCGTATCCGTATGGCGGGCGCATCGTTTCCCTCCCCGACAGCCTGCTGCGAGAATACCATGAATGGCACAGCGGACTGTACGACGGCGCACCCGAACGGTGGGAGCCTGTCCCCACGCTCGCCGACGTGAGCCGCGAAGCGCGGGAGATCGTGCAGAGTCGCTACCTCGGTGGCCGCTCACGAGTACGCCTTTACGTGCCGGGCGTATCCAGCGTGCTGCGCTCCCGCCGTGCCGAGGGCTGGTTGGTGGGAGGCGGGCTGAGCGTGTCCGTTACCTCGGCCAGCAGCCTCACGGGATGGGTGGGCTATCCATTCGGGCGCCAGCGCGCCGAATGGCAGGTCGGATACCAGTACGAGGTCGGAACGGGCGGGATCCGGCTGCGCGGATACCAGAACCGGCTCGACGACATCGGCCCGTTCACGGCTGCTGCCGGCGTGATCTCGACCCTCGGCTTCGAGCTGCGTGGGGACGACTACACCGATCCGTACTTCGCCCACGGGGGCGGGTTCGAAGCGTGGTGGGAGGCGTTGGGCGGTCGCATGAGCGGCGGCTTCCGGTACGAAGAGCAGGCCAGCGCCGAGCTGGTGGCGACGCCGGCATTCGAGGGACCCGCCCGACCCGTCCGCACGATTCAGGACGGTCGCATGTTCGAGCTCGAGGGCGCGTTCGAGCGATCGTTCGGGCCGCTCGTCGGTCTCAAATGGGTAGCTGCCCTGAGCGGTGACGTGGGGTGGCTCGACGTCGACGCGACCGCGTATACGCGGTGGTTGCTCCGCCTCAGCGGCGTGGGGGGAGATCCTTCCACCGGCCCCGAGTATGTGCTCGATCTGGCGGGCGGCGTGGGGACAGGCACGCTGCCCGCTCAGCGGATGTTCCTGCTCGGCGGCCGCCAGACCACCTCGGGCTACGATTTCCGCGCCTGGACGGGCGACCGGGTGGCGTACGCCGCCTTCACCTATTCGCTACCGGTAGTGCGGAACTGGCTGCGGCTGCGTCTGCTCACCAGCGCCGGTTGGAGTGAGATCACCTCGGTCGGCACCACGGGCGCCGCCGTGCTCGGCACCCCCGACAGCGATGGCATCCGCGCTTCGGCCGGCGGAGGGGTTGGCCTGTTCTTCGACCTGCTGCGCGTCGACGCGGCGCGTGGATTCCGCGATGGGATCTGGGAGTGGATGGTGTCGGTGAACCCCGCCTTCTGGCCTGCGCTGTAGCAGGTGGCTGAACGACCCGAGCGCCCGGCTCAGCTCGGCTTGCTCAGCTCGGCTTACAGTCGTACCAGCTGTCGCCGATCGCCACATCCACCTTGAGCGGAATGGTCAGCTTCATAGCCGACTCCATCACCTCCCGCACCCGTCGGCTGACTCGCTCGACCGCATCTTCGCGGACCTCGAACAGCAGCTCGTCGTGCACCTGGACTAGCATGCGCGCCTCGGAGCGGTCGAGCACCGCGTGCAGCCGGATCATCGCGAGCTTGATCAGGTCGGCAGCGGTTCCCTGAATCGGCGAGTTGGTAGCCGTTCGCTCTCCGAACCCGCGCACACCCGGATTGCGGGAGCGGATCTCGGGAATGTAGCGACGGCGGCCGCTGAGCGTTTCGACGAAGCCCGCCTCCCGCGCTTGCTGTTTCATCGCGTCCAGGTAGTCGCGTACCCCTGAGAATCGCTCGAAGTACTGTTCTATGAACGCTCGTGCCTCGGAACGGCTGATCCCGAGCTGGCTGGCCAGCGCCACCGGGCCCTGTCCGTAGATGGTGGCGAAGTTGATCGTCTTGGCGCGATCGCGCATGCCCGGTGTCACCTGCGCCGAGTCGACGCCGAAGATGCGAGCCGCCGTCTCGCGATGGATGTCGCGATCGGCCCGGAATGCTTCGACGAAAGCCGGATCGCCGGACAGGTGGGCCAGCACCCGGAGCTCGATCTGCGAGTAATCGGCCGCCACGAACCGGTACCCCTCCTGTGGAATGAACCCCTTGCGGATCTCGCGCCCGATCGGCGAGCGGATGGGGATGTTCTGGAGATTGGGGTCCGAGGATGAAAGACGGCCGGTCGCGGCCACCGTCTGATTGAACACCGTGTGCAGTCGACCCGTGTCTGGGTGAATGAGGGTCGGCAGCTTCGACACGTACGTGCCCAGGAGCTTGTCGAGCTCCCGGTACTCAATGATGAGACGCGGAACGGCGTGTCCCTCAGCCGCCAGCTCCACCAGCACGCTCTCATCCGTCGAGGCGCCGGTCTTCGTCCGCTTCTTCACCGGCAGGGCGAGCTTGCCGAACAGGAACTCGCGCAGCTGAGGGACGGAACGCAGATTCACCTCCTCGCCCGCCAGTTTGTCGATCTCCTCTTTGATCAAGGCGAGCTCGCGAGCGTGCTTCTCGGCCGAGCGGTCAAAGTGGTCCCGATCGAGGCGAATGCCAGACGACTCCATCGCCGCCAGCACCGGGATGAGCGGCATCTCGATCCCCTCGTACAGCTCGGTCAGCGAATAGGCCTCCAGATCGTCACCGAACAGTCGAACGAGGCGGGAGGTGAAATCGGCGCGGGCGGCTGCCACATCGAGGGCGAGGTCGGGCGGGGTCTCGGCGAAGGTCGCGCGGCCGCCACCGGCGTCGGGCCCTGCGGGCTCCGGAAGCCGGTGACCGAGCCGGTCGATCAGCAGAGGCTCCAGGTCGTGGGCCCGCCGACCCGGGTCGAGACAGTACGAAGCGAGCGACGTGTCGAAGGCGAGGCCCTGTACAGTGACGCCGAGTCGACCCAGTAATACCACGTCGTACTTCAGGTTGTGGCCCTGCTTGGCGACCGTCTCGTCTTCGAGCAGCTCCCGGAGCGGGGTGAGCGCCGCCGACCCGAAGGGCGGAAGGTTTCGGACATCCGTCTCGCCGAGCGCCAGAGCGGGGTTGCCTTCCGAGTCGCGGACGACGGACGGCGGAAGGTGGGCGAACGGGAAGTACCATGCCCGTCCCGGTTCGGTGGCCAGGGCGAGTCCGATCAGCTCCGCCCACATGGGGTGTGTCGCGGTTCCTTCGCTGCTCATGGCCACCACGCCGGCGGCACGGATCTGCTCGATCACCGTCACGATCCGGTCTTCATCGACCAGCTCGTAGCGGGTCGCCATCGAAGCCGCCGGCTCCGGCCGCTCGGGCGCGAAATCCCGAACCAACGAGTGGAACTCGAGCTCGCTGAACAGCTCGCGCAGTCGCTCGCGATCGGGATCCTGCGCTCGGAGGCCTTTCAGGTCGAGCTCCACCGGCGCATCGGTGTGGATGCGCACCAGCTCTTTCGACAGCCGGGCGTCGCCGGCGTGAGCGGCCAGGGCGTTCCGGGCCCGGGTGGGAGTCACCTGCCCCACGCTGGCCAGGATGCCCTCGAGGTCACCGAACTGCTCGATCAGCGCCGGTGCGGTCTTCTTCCCGATCCCCATCACCCCGGGCACGTTGTCGGAGCTGTCGCCGATCAGCGCCAGGTAGTCGACTACCCGGTCCGGGGGCACGCCGAGACGGTCGGCCGCGTTGGCGGGTGTGACCAGCTGCTCGTCCACCGCCGCCGGCCCTCCGCGACCGGGGTTCAGCAACCAGGTGGCGTCGTCGATGAGCTGGTAGAAGTCCTTGTCGCCGGACACGATGATAGTCCTCACCCCCCGGTCGGCCGCCTGCCGGGCCAGGGTACCGATCACATCGTCGGCCTCCCACCCCTCGACCGCGATGGTCGGCACCCGAAAGCCGGCCAGAATCTCGTGAATGCGGGGCAGCGAGCTCTCCAGCTCGGTCGGCATCTTCTCGCGCGTCGCCTTGTACCGGTCCAGCAGCTCGGTGCGAAAGCTGTCGCCGGCATCGAACACCACCCCGACGTAGTCAGGCTCGTACTCCTCGAGCAGACGGATCAGAAAGCGCGCGATGCCGTACGGTGCCGAGGTGTTCTCCCCGCTCGAGGTGGTGAGCGGGCGGCTGATCATAGCGAAGAACGCCCGGTAGATGAGGGCGTAGCCGTCGAGCAGATACAGGGTCGGGCGGTCGGAAGGAGGTCGATCTGGCAACGATTCCGTCAGGCGCAGGGAAGTTGAATGTGACGGCCGAGTTCCGGGCTCGCCGCCACCTCCATGTCGTCGAGGCGGGCGGCACGAGCCGGAAGCGGAAAGTTAGCCACAGGCCCCGGAAAAGCGAGGCGCCCCGACCACGATCGTGGCGGGGCGCCGGGGTCTACCCGCTACCCTGGGGTGCCTGAGAGCCTGTCCGAGTTATGTCCGAGAGTCAGACTCTCGTGACGTTGGAAGCGTGGAGGCCCTTCTCGCCGCGGCTCAGCTCGAACTCCACCTCCATGCCCTCGGCGAGGGTCTTGTATCCCTCCATCTCGATGGCGCTGTAGTGGACGAACACGTCCTCGCCTCCATCGGGCTGCTCAATGAAGCCGTACCCTTTGGAGTCGTTGAACCACTTAATTCTCCCTTTGGGCATGTGCACCCCTCCTGCTTGTTCTTGAACTGTGGGGAGAGTTGGATCCGCGCCAATGCTAAGAGGTTCGTGCGGGAATCGTCAACACCTGCGTTTTGCAAATCCCCACGGGCGCAGTTTGCAACGGAGGTCGACGATGACCGGGATGAGCGGAGCGGCGAGGTCAGAGATCGTAGAGCCGTCGGTAGATATACGCGTTCGCCTCCACGTTCTTCACGTAGCGCCGGGTCTCGGCGAATGGGATCCGCTCGATGAACAGCTCCTCGTCGACCGCATACTCGGGGAACTCTCGCCACCGGACGAACCGGTGCGGACCCGCGTTGTACGACATCAGCGCCGCCGTGCGCGAGCCGCGGAAGCGGCGCAGCAGGCTGGCGAGATAGCGGCTGCCTAGCTCCATGTTGATCTCTGCTACCACCAGCTGATCGGTGCGGAACTCCGACATCCCGGTCTCCCCCGCCAGCCCGGCGGCCGTTCGCGGCATGAGTTGCATGAGCCCGATCGCGCCGGCAGGCGACACGATCTCGCGGTCGAACACCGACTCCTGTCGCGCCAGTCCTGCCACGAACCCGGGGTCGAGCCCCTCGCGGTGCGCCGCATCGACAAGCGCATCACGATAGGGAAGCGGATAGATGGCGCGCATGAGGGGTTCGCTCCACTGGCCACCCTTGCGTCGGTGCACCTCCCATCCGAGCGCGACGCCCTCGCTCGTCCAACCTGCGTCCTGCAGCGCCAGCGACAGCGCCAGCAACTGCGCGGCCGCTTCGCCGGCACCGAAGCGGAACCTGCGATACTCCCGCCGCGCTCGCTCCGGCCATCCGAGCCGAGCCAGCAGGTTCATCCGATCGATGAGGCGAACGTACGACTCTGCGAGCTCGGGCACCGATTGTTGCGGTCGAAGCGTCAACTCATCCCACGCCTGCACGCCTATCCGCCGGGCGGCCTGGATCCCGTAGAAACTGACCGGTGCGTAGCCGATCGTCTCCACATACAGAGAGCGCGCGCCCGCGGTGTCCTCCGCCGCCTCGTGCGAGCGGGCGGACCAGTAGGTCGCCGCCTGGAACCAGTTCTCGTTCGGGAAGCGCCGTCGGTACGTGTCGAAGTAGTCGACCGCCGCCGCTGCGTCGCCAAGCTGAAACGCTATCAACCCGAGCCGCATGAGCGCAGTCTCGGCGTGCATGGAGCGCGGAAAGCGCATCACGATCTCGGCGTACCACGCGGCCGCCTCCTCGAGCGCACCCTCGTCGTGCGCCATGTCCGCCACCACGAAGGCCGCGAACGCCGAAGACCCCGACGAGCTCACCCGCGCCGAACGTTCGAAGTCGGGTCGGGCGGCGGTGCGGCGACCGGTACGATAGGTGGAGCGCGCGCGCAGAAGTAGCAGCTCCGCTCGCGTCCGCTGGTCGAACTCGCTGCGCTCGACAACCTGCTCGACCGCTCGCAGCGTGCCGTAATAGTCCCCCGCGTCGAAGCGCGCCCTGGCCAACTCGACCCACAGGCCGGGGATCTCCACCTCGGGAGCTTGCCCGATCGCCTGGGTCAGCAAGCGCGAGGCCCGATCATCGCGGCCGGCAGCGCGGTCGGACGCGGCGATCTCGACCAGGGTCGTCCAACCGGGCTCGAGTCGAATCAGCGCCTCCCCCGCTTCGGGCCCCGCCCGCGACGAGGCGAGCGCATCACGATAGGCAGCGGTCGCCGCGCCGGTCGGACCCGTGGCCTCGAGGGCCGGTCCGATGAACTCGCCGACCAGCATCCGGTACGCCGCCCGGTCGAGCCGCCGGGCGCGGGCGAGACCCTCGACAGGGTCGCCTGCCCGAAAGGCGGAAAGCACGAACGGCACCAGGATCGAGTCTTCGGGCACCACCGAGCTAGCGGCCAAGCTGTCCGAGAGGCGGGCCGCCAGTTCGGGCTCGCCGGCCAGGGAAGCCTGCTGCAGCGCCGAGAGCAGGAGCCAGGACCGGATGGTCGGAGCGGTCTCGGCGGCCCGCTCGTACTCGGTCGCCGCATCGGCGTGTCGCTCACCCAACGAGAGAGCGCGCGCGTATCCGACGCGCGCCTCCACCAGCTGTTCGGCTCGAGCTTCGGCGGCTTGCTTCCGGTTGATGTAGAGCTCGAAGCTTTCGATCGCTTCGGCCGCGTCGCCAGCCTCCAGAGTGGCGAGCGCAAGGGTGAGGCGACCGGTGCCATCGTTCACCTCGTCGAGCCACGGCTGGTCGACCAACAACCGACGCACGGACGTCCATGACCGAGTGCGGAACAGAGCTTCGGCCGTCAGCAGAACGGCCTCGGGCGCCACCAGGTCGCTGGTCGACAGGTAGCGTGCGAGTTCGCGGCTGGCCGCGTACGGTCGACCAGCCGCCAGCAGAGCCTCGGCGCTCACCACCGCCGCGGAGGCAGCGGCGTGGGCCTCGTCGTTCGTCGCTCCTCCGGGCCCAGTAGCTTGCGCCTGCGCAACCATCAATCCCAACACCAGCACGAGGCCGTTCATCCTCGTCCGATCCCTTCGTTCAAGGATTCTCCTCCGAGTCCCCCGAGTCGTCCGAACCCACCGGCGTCGGAGCGCCGGCTCCGGTGACGGCGGGACCCGCGGTCGCCGCCCGCTTCCTGTCCTCCCGCAGTCTCTGTACCGCGTCGGCGAGCATCTGCGCCGAGCGCAGGGTCAAGTTGTAGGTGCCGTAGGCGTTCTCGGCCTCGAAGAAGAGCTGAACCGGGAACGAAAGCGCTTCGTCATACACCCACTCGATCATCGTATTCTGACCCGTGATTCGTGGCGGGTGCAGAATCTCGCGATCCGGCTCGCCGAGCTGTACATACGCGCGCCCTCTGTCGGTGCGCCAACCCGGCTCGCCGGGCTCCGGATAACGTTCGCTCGCCCGTGACATACGGCCGAAGTACTCGACGAGGAACTCGTTGGACGGAGTGTCGGGGACGGTGTCGGTGGCGATCCAGAACTGTTGCCACAGCAGCGCCCGCGACAGGGGTCCGGCCGCACGCCAGGCGTCCATCGTCTCCTCGTCGATCGCGTACGCAAAGTAGGGCAGCGCCTGCTCGAAGCTGGCGAACACCCACTCGTCGGCACCGGCTACCAGCAGCGGAGTCTGCCGCGTGATGTCGGTCCCGGACACGCCGACCCGGAGATCGGCGCGGCCCGGGGGGAGCAGGTCGAGGGGGAGTTGTGCCAGTCCGCTCGTCGGTCCCCCCTCACGGAACTGCCAATCCACCGTGTCTCGCCACACCGGCTCACCCTCGACCAGCGCCTCGGTCAGAAGCGGCCCCGAAACCACCGTGTAGCCCTCCACCACCAGCATGGCAGGCGCGGTCGTGTAGGCGACGGTCGAGCGAGGGGCAAGGATGAGCGGAGGCGTCTGCTCGTACGTGCTCCGCGCCGCCGCCCGGTAGGCGACGAGCGGGGCCGACATCGGCACCGCCTCGGCGCCGAAGCGGGGTACCTCGAGTTCGAGTTCGGCGGACGCCTCGTGCCGCGAACTCAGCTCCCGTACGGTGACCGTGGCCACGTAGCGCGCGGGGAGCAGGGGCACAAAGCGCTCGAAGATCACGCTCTCATCGGTCCGCTCCGTTTCGGCAAACCTCTCCACTCTCACCACTTCGCGACGATTGACACGCCGGATGGTGTCGGCGCCCGCGCCGAACGTCATCTGGACCTGATAGCTGGCGGCGAACAGATCGCCTTCCCGGGAGAAGCGCAGCAGGGCGTTCGGGATCGAGGCGGTGAAGCCGACCAGGGTGCTGTCGGCGGGACCCTTCAGGTAAACGAAGCGCCCGATGATCGGGAAGCTGTCGGGCCCGACCACCAGACCGAGCTCGCGGTAGGTGTCGAGCAGACCCGTTTCGCGGGCGGATTCAAAACCCCGCGGCTCGGCGTTGGATGCGCCCGGCGTCGCGCACGCCGAAGTCGCGCAGCTCGAGGCCACGCAGAACAGGATCGGCCCTACCCAATTCCTCATCACGCCGCCTTCCGACTCCGTTCTCGTCCGCTGGCACAGACTCCGGGCCCCCGCATCGGATCTGCTCGGGCGTTCCGACATCTGACGCGCCCGCTGCTACACCGCGGGCGCGTGAATGTCTCGGATCGGCCCCGGATCCGGATCAGGGATCCGAGAATCCGACGGAAACCGAGCTCGACACCCCGGCCGCCCGCGCAGGCTCCGCGGGTAAGCCCTGGCCTGGCAGGTCGCTAAGGCAACCGGTACATGGCCTGCAAGGTGGTCAGACGACCGAGCTGCGGGGTGCCGGGGAAGGTCTTTACTCCGGTATCGAGGACGTTCTGAATCTGGAAGTTGAAAGTCAGCCCGGTGTTCCGGAACGTGTAGCCGAGCAGGATGTCCCAGGTGGCGAAATCGTTTACCTCGCCGACGTAGACGCCCGAATTGGCCGGGAATCCGTCTCTGTACACGACCTGAGTCGAGCCGTTGAATCCGATCTCCGGGTTGCGGTAGCCGAACCCGACCGAGCCCTTGAACTTGGGCGCGTTGAGCGGCACCACCTCCTCGATCCCGCCCTTCTCGGTGGTGAACTCGTCCTTGTTCACGAACGAGGCACCGAAGTTCACCTCCCATACTGGCGTGACGAGATACGTCCCCGACAGCTCCCCGCCCCACAGGGTGACGTCACCCAGATTCTGGTACGTGACGGCGAGCTGTGACTGCGTTCCGCCGATGCGGGTGGGAGAAACCGCGCCCAGCGGAACGGAGCTTATCCCAGCCGCCAGTTGAGCCGCCTGCGCTGGCGGAACTCCGAGGCTCTCAAGGTGACCCTGAATGTCGCCCGCCAAGAAGACATTCGGAGTCACTACCCTAAGGGCAGAGATGAAATCCTGAATGATGCTCACCCAAACGTTGCCCGCCAGCAAGACCTTGTCCTCCAACAGACCTTTGTAGCCGAACTCAAAAGTGTTTGTGATCGTCGGATCAAGAGATGGGATATCGGTGATCGCGGCCAGCCCTCCAGCAACGGGGACAAACGAAGCGGTTTCGGGATCAAGCAAGGCCACGCCGACGCCAACACCCTGTGTCGGCGGTTGGCTGGCGAGAAAGGCTGCGGTTTGCGGATCAATCAACTGCTGTGAAAGCAGAAAACCAACGGCCTCGATCCACAGCTGGTCGGTAGTGGTGGGTAACAGCTCTGTCGGACTTCCACCCGACCCGAACGGATCCATTGGGTTCAATGGGTTTACCGTGTTGAAGGGAGAGCGGTGATCGGGGACACCGTTCGTCCGGCTAAACTGTAGACCATCCTTCGTTACGCCCTCAGCCCTCAAGTCGTAGACGAACGGTCCGGTCACCGGGTTCGGCAAGAAGAAGGTGCCATCCGGGAATCTCAACGGGACGCCCTGGGCGGATATGTCGAGGAAGAAGTTCAGCGTGGTCGGGGTCGAGAAAGAGCGGTTGTAGGTCAGCCGCACCGTCTGCTCCTCGTCGAGCCGGTGCACGACGCCGACACGGGGCGAGAATACGAGCTCGTCGATCAGCTTGCTGTAGTCGAGCCGGATCGCCGCCACCAGATCCGTCTTGGCACCGAGCAGTGAGGTCGATTGGATGTACCCGCCCACCTCGGTGTTGTTGTCGTCATTCTCGTTGATCCCGTTGATCGTGCTGTCCGTGCGGGGCACGGTGATCAACAGGTCGGCCCCGTACACGAGGTTCCAGGTGTCGCTGGCGTTGGAGCTGTACTGGAGCTGGCCACCGAACAGGGATGACTTGTCGATCAGTGGCCGTCCGGAACGAAGCAGATACGACTCGTCGTTGTGGCTGCGGTTGTAGAACACCTGCGCGAACAGGTCCCTCCAACTGTACCGTACCTGGCCGTAGT
The DNA here is from genome assembly GCA_964550085.1 of uncultured Gemmatimonadota bacterium. Taxonomy (GTDB): domain Bacteria; phylum Gemmatimonadota; class Gemmatimonadetes; order Palauibacterales; family Palauibacteraceae; genus JBFILW01. Next base: position 3,751 of record CAZJXR010000012.1, on the reverse strand, counting down.
AGTACCTCCAGTCTTGCACCTGGGCGGCCCCGATCCCGGTGAGGTCGATGCTGTTGTTCGCGTTGTTGATACCGCCTGAAATGATGAGCGAGCTCTCGTTCGTGGGTCGAACGTCCCCGCGCAGATCGAGCGCCCAGCTCCGGAGCTGGTAATCGCGCCCGGCGGCCACGTTGTCGACGCTCGTTACCAGAGTCTGTTGGTCGGCCGGATCGCTCAGGTCGAGGCCGTTGGAGAAGTTGAGGCAGGCGGGATTGGTGAGGTCCGGCCCGCTGGCCAGACAGGCGTTGGCGATGTTCTGCTGTTCGGCCTCCACCGGATCGTCGAAGTACCAGTCGTCGCCGGTCAGGTAACGGCCTGAGAGCTTGACTCCGAACTGCTCGCTGGCCTTGTGTGCCAACCGTCCCTCACCGACGAAGGTGCCGCAGGTGGAGGGCGAGCCCTGATTCGAGCACGCTCCCGAGATGTCCGGGAATCCTCGCACCTCGCCCTGTCGCCGCAGCCCGCCAGTCACCGCGAGGTCGACCCCGGGGTCATCGATCGGTGACTTGGTGATGTTGTGAATCACTCCGTTCGAGGCGTTCGGTCCGTACAGAGCAGATCCGGGCCCGAGCACCACCTCGATCCGGTCGAGGTCCATGCTGGTGGTCGGCTGGAGGTGCGAGATGTTGGCGCGGAGCGACGGCACCCGAGCGATCCGGTTGTCGGTGAGCACCAGGGCGGCGCCGGAGAATATGTTGTTGAAGCCCCGGGTAGTGACGTAGTTGCCCTGCAGGCCGGTCTTTATCAGGTCGACGCCCGGCAGATCGACTACGTAGTCGATGGTGGTGATCGCCGGCTTCTCCTCGATCTCGGTCGTGCTGACTACCTCGATCGCCGACGGTGCGTCGAGCACCTTCTCCTCCTTCTTCGACGCGGTCACCGTGATCGGGTTCAGATTGTAGACGCGCTCCACCATCTGCATGGTGACGGTGGACGTCCGACCCGCCGAGACGTTGACGTTCGGCTGCTCGCGCGACTCCCAGCCGGCGAGCGAGAAGCGCACCGTATACGTGCCGGCCGGCACGTTCTCGATCCGAAAGGTGCCGATCGCGGTAGACAGCGTCCCTCCGGACGTCGTTCCATCCGCGCGCACGACCTCGACCAGCACGGTGCCGAGCGGCGTGCCGGTCGCTTCGTCCTCGATCGTACCGGCCACGGCCCCCACCTGCTGAGCCGCCAGCGGGATGGCAGAGATCAGAATGAACAACAGCACGAGCGGGCCGGCGTGGGTCCTACCAAGCCTGCTTGACATAGTCATCCCCCCGGGTTCTCGAACAGGACAGCTGCCGCCGTTTTCGACTACTGCCTATAAAGACAAGCCCAGACGGGCGTTATACCGAGGGTCGAGAACAAGATACGCACTTTTGGGGTCACGGGAAGCCCACCGGCGGCTACCGTGATGCAAAAAGGGCCGCCTCGAGGCGGCCCTCCGAATCGCGCCTGCGCCGTGGCCGAAGAGGCGCTGGCGACGTCGCTCGCCTGGGCTCGAGGCTCAGCCCCGGGCCCGTCCCACTTCCACCTCGTGCAGGGCGTCGATCATCTTCTGGGTGCTCTCCTCCATGTCGATGACCAGCCGGTCCACTCGCGTCACGAAGTAATTGTGTGCCACATTGATCGGAATCGCGATCGTCAAGCCGGTCGCCGTGGTGATGAGGGCCACCTTGATACCCCCAGCCACCAGCGTCGCCTCTACCTCACCGGCGATCTCGATCGCCTGGAAGGCCTGGATCATCCCGATCACGGTGCCCAGGAAGCCCAGCAGCGGCGCGACGTTCGACAGAGTGGCGAGCCACACGAGCCCACGCTCGAGCGACGCCAGCTCGATCACACCGGCGTTCTCGATCGCCTTGACGGCCCGTTCAGTGCCCTCCTGATACCGCTCGAGACCGGCGCGCATGATGTTGGCGGCCGGCGAGTTGCTCTCCTCCGTGAGGCGCAACGCCTGGTCGAGCTTGCGAGTGGCGATGAGCTCATCGACCTCGCCCAGAAACCGCCTCGTCTTCGCCGCCTTGACCTGAAGGTCGAAGAACTTCCAGACGATGATGAGGATGCCGACTGCGAGGCAGAAACCGAGGGGCCACATCATGAAACCACCGGCATCCCAGATTTCGCCGAGGTTCAAGCTCTGACCTTCGCCGAGGGTTGGTGTCTCCTGAACTATCGCCAGGACCGTCGGTAGCAAGGTGGTCAAGGTCACCTCCGCGGTGCGCGGGATCGATACGCGGACAGCCAGCCCGTCGTGAGCGGGGTGTGAAGCTATTCTTGCACAGAATCCGCGTCAAGTAGCGAAACTCCGCCCTCTTTTATACATCGAACCCGGTGTCCGGGCTTCGGTTCGAGCATCGCCGGAACGGCCTCTCGACACGCCGCGTCCCGACCTGGATGAGAGCAACGCGGAAAGAATGGACAGCCGTCGAGCGGCTCCTTCGGCTCAGCGGTGACGGCCACCGGCAGCGGCTGCCCGACCCGGTTCTCAGCCGCCCGCCCACGGCTCGGCCGCGGGATGGCCGCCAGCAGGGCGCGGGTGTAGGGGTGCAACGGTCGGGTGTAGAGCTCGTCGGCCGCGGCGAGCTCGACGACGCGTCCCTGATACATGACGGCAACGCGATCGCTCACCTGACGCACGGCGGCCAGGTCGTGCGCGACGAACAGGTAGGTGAGCGAAAGACGCTCCTGCAGCTCACGGAACAGGTTCAGGATCTGCGCCTGCACCGACACGTCGAGCGCCGACACCGGTTCATCGGCGACGATGAATTCCGGCTCCACGGCCAGGGCACGGGCGATCCCGATACGCTGACGCTGGCCGCCGGAAAACTCATGCGGGTAACGCCGAGCGGCTCGCGCATCGAGACCCACCAGATCCAGTAGCTCGGTCACTCGTGCCGCGGTGGCCGCACCGCGGGCGAGTCCGTGCACCGCGAGCACTTCCGCTATGGCACCGCCAATCGTCAGCCGGGGGTTCAAGGAACCGAACGGGTCCTGGAAAATGATCTGGGCCCGCCGGCGAAACGCGAGCATATCGGCTCGATCGTAGTCGGCCGTGTCGCGCCCGGCGAAGCGCACCGAGCCAGCCGTTGGCTGCTCGAGCCTGACAAGGAGACGACCCGTCGTCGTTTTCCCACATCCCGATTCGCCGACCAGCGCGAGCGTCTCGCCCGCGTGGACGGCGAGATCCACGTCCTGCACGGCCGCCACCGTGCCGCGGTGCCGAAAGCCGCGGCGTGGCCCGGGATAGAGCTTGCGCAGGCCGCGAGCCTCGATCAGGGGATCGCTAGTCATGCTCGTCAGCCATGGACGCACGCGGTGCGCGCGCCCGTTGCGGCTCCGCCACCAGCCAGCAACGAACGCGGCCCTCAGCAGTTTCCTCCAGCTCCGGCATGGCGGTTCGGCAACGCTCCCAGGCATAGTCGCAGCGTGGATGGAATCGGCACCCCGGCGGCCAGCTGGCGGCGTGAGGCACGGTTCCGGGTATGACCGGAAGAGAACGGCTCTGCCGCTCGAGGCTTGGGAGCGAGCGCAGAAGCGCCGCCGTGTAGGGATGGCGCGGGCGGTCGAGTATGGCCGTCACCGCACCGCGCTCGACCGCCTGGCCCGCATACATTACCACCACGGAATCGGCCATCTCCGCCACTACGCCGAAATCGTGGGTGATGAGGAGGATGGACATTCCGAACTCCTGCTGGAGGGAGCGCAGCAGGGCCAGGATCTGGGC
>CAZJXR010000011.1:4917-37515 GCA_964550085.1 uncultured Gemmatimonadota bacterium | reverse complement strand
ACCCCGCAGCGAAGCGAGGAGGCTCCGAAGTCCAAAGCGCGCGGGCCAGCGAGGGGCGAAGCCGCGACCCTCAGCGAGGAGGCTCCTCGTCCCAAGCGTGTGGTGAGAGAGGGGGGTCCACAACCCCCCTAATCAAACGCCGGAATACCCGTGATCTCCTGCCCGAGAATCAGCGAGTGGATGTCGTGTGTGCCCTCGTAGGTGTAGACCGACTCCAGATTGGCCATATGGCGCATCGACTGGTATTCGACCAGGATGCCGTTGGCCCCCAGGAGACGGCGCGCCTCACGCGCGATCTCCGCCGCCACCGCCACGTTGTTGCGCTTGGCCAGGGACACCTGCTGCGGTGACATCGTTCCCGCGTCCTTGAGCCGACCGAGCTGAAGCGCCAGCAGCTGTCCCTTGGTGATCTCCGTTAGCATGTCCGCTAGTCGCACCTGTTGGATCTGATATCCCCCGATCGCTCTGGTGAACTGCACACGGTTGAGCGCGTAATCCCGCGCCTCGCAGTAGCAGGCCATGGCCGCGCCCAGCGCGCCCCACGCGATCCCGTACCGTGCCTGAGTGAGGCACTGGAGCGGGCTCTTGAGACCCCCGCTGGCCGGGAGCAGGTTGCAGCCCGGCACGCGCACGTCCTGGAGCACCAGCTCGCTCGTGTCGGAGGCGAGCAGCGACAGCTTGCCGACCTGATCCTTGGCCGTGAAGCCCTCGCGGTCCGTCTCCACGATGAAGCCCCGGATCGAGCTCAGGTCATCGATGTCGCCGGTCTTGGCCCAGATGATGGCCACGTCGGCCATCGAGCCGTTGGTGATCCACATCTTGGCCCCGTTCAGCACCCAGTCATCGCCGTCGACGACCGCCCGGGTGATCATCCCGCCCGGATTGGACCCGAAGTCGGGCTCGGTGAGTCCGAAGCAGCCGATCTTCTCGGCGCTGGCCAGCTTCGGCAGCCAGGCACGCTTCTGCTCCTCCGAGCCGAAGGCGTAGATCGGGTACATGACCAGCGCCCCCTGTACCGATGCGAAGGACCGGAGACCCGAATCGCCCCGCTCGAGCTCCTGCATGATCAGTCCGTAAGCGACGTTGTTGAGGCCGGCGCATCCATACTCTTCCGGCAGGCTGGCGCCCATGAAACCGAGCTCGCCCATGTGGGGAATGAGCTGGGTCGGAAAGCGGTGCTCGACGTAGTGCTCGCCGATGATCGGCATCACTTCGGACTCGACCCAGTCGCGCACCATGTTCCGTACCGCTCGCTCCTCCTCGCTCAGCAGTCCATCGATGTCGTAGAAATCGACCCCGTCGAAAGCCATCCATCCTCTCTCTCTGTCATAGGGGAGTGCAGGAACCGGTGCTCCGTGCACCCGGCGGTCGGCTCAGACGCTCTCGTGCCGGGCTGTGCTGCGTCGCCACCGCAGGTACCCTTTGGCCAGCTCGCGCCCGATCCGCAGGCCCAGGTAGTAGGCGGCCGCCAGGGGCAGGAGCCACGCGTAGAAGGGAAAGTAGTCGAACCGCCCTCCGATCAGAATCCACACCGCGAACGGAAGCACCACCAGGGCGGCGACGACGTGGGCGCTCCGGTTCGTGCGCTTCCGCAGCTGGACGCGACAAGCGTCGCACCAGCCGTAGCTGTCGAGGGCGGAGCGATCGGTCGGCGTTCCGCATCCTCGGCAGGCGGCCTCGTCCTCAGACGGCCGCCACATCTTTCAACAGGTAGCCGATCACCGCGTCGGCAAACTCTGCCGTCCCGGCGTTCCCCCCCATGTCCGGGGTGAGCACCTCGCCCCGCTCGATGGTGGCACGGAGGGCGCGTCGCACGCGGCGCGCCAGGTTCGATTCGCCGAGGTGCTCCAGCATGAGACAGGCGGCGAGCAGCACCGAGGAGGGATTGGCGATGCCCTGTCCCGCGATGTCGAGAGCGGATCCGTGCACCGCCTCGAATATTGCCGCCGTCTCACCGATGTTGGCGCCCGGCGCGAAGCCGAGGCCGCCCACCAGTCCGGCCGCCTCGTCCGACAGGATGTCGCCGAACATGTTCTCGGTGACGATGACGTCGAATTGATACGGATCGAGAACCAGCTGCATCGCTGTGTTGTCGACGATTTTCTCTTCAAAGGCGATCCGTCCCTCGTACTCGGCCGCGATCGCCCGCCCCACCTCCAGAAACAGGCCCTGCGTGCACTTGAGGATGTTCGCCTTGTGCACAAGCGTCACCTTCTCGCGCCCGTGGTCGATCGCATATTCGAACGCGAAACGGACGATTCGCTCCGAGCCGTGGCGGGTGATGAGCATCACCGACTCGGCGACTGCCTTGGGGTCTTTCTCCATCCCGATGAAGTGCTCGATCCCGATGTACAGCCCTTCCGTGTTCTCCCGCACGATGACCAGGTCGATGTCATCGTAGCGGCTGCCGGGGAGGATGCTCTTGACCGGACGCAGGTTGGCATACAGGTCGAAGTGCTTGCGAAGAGCCACGTTGATGGAACGGAAGCCCGATCCGAGGGGCGTCGTCAGCGGGCCCTTGAGCGCCGTGCGATGCTCTTCGATCGACTCAAGTGTCCGCTGTGGGAGGGGATCCCCGTATAGCTCGGCGCCGGTCATTCCCGCCACCTGGCGGTCCCATTCGATCGGGGCATCGATGGATTCCAGGATGCGCACGGTCGCTTCCGTGATCGCCGGTCCGATTCCGTCGCCAGTGATGAGCGTTACGGTGTGCGGCATGGTCTCGGTGCTCTTCCTCTCAGTCGCTTGTCGCGTAGGTCGGGTTGTACTCGTACTCGGTGTGTTCCTCGCCGTAGCGAATCAAATCGATAACATAGCTCGGGCGGTCCGTCCCTTCCGTCCTCGCCTTGGCCGAGCTCAAGAGCGCCTGCTTCCAGGTGATGCTGTTCAGGGTGCCACGGCGGAGCAGCGCCTCGGCAATCCGGGTCCCCGACGGCACCACCGTCCGCACGCGCACGCCGGCCAGCCCCGGGAAGAGTTCGAACAGCTTCTGCGTCGGCGGCGAGAACAGATATACATACGGTCCCACCTTCGCCCACACGACTCCGCCCCGCTGAAGTTGGGCCGGGTCCTGCACCACCTCGACGTCCACCACGTTGCCCTTGAGCAACACGTCGGCGCTCGCCCCGTATACGTTGCGGATCTCAGCGTTGGTGGGCAGCTGTCGCTCCGGCGCGCCTGCGCAGGAGACGAGTGCACCCCACGCGACCGCCCACGCGAGGGCCACCCCCCGCGTCATTGGGGGGCCGTGAGGTTGGCGACCCGCGCGGCCAGTGTTGCGAGCAGCTCCGCGGAGTGTCGATCGGCCGGCTCGCCCCAGATCTGCCCGTGCCACATGACGGCGCTGCGCCGAATGTCGATCATGGCGAACAGGAGGACGGCCCGCCCCACCTGCGGCTCGTCCGCGGCCGCCACCGGAGCAGGACTCGGCAGCGGTTCATCGGCGGCCACCTCTCCGTCCGCGACTCCCTCTTCTTCCGCGGACACCGGGTCGTCCGCGGTCACCAGCTCCTCGGTGATCACCGCCTCACTCGCCGGCACCTGTTCATCCGCCGTCATCGGCTCGAACCCGAGTCGCAGGGGCAGGAGGACGAAGCGGGCGTCAAACAGCGCGGCGAGGGTGCGCAGCTGACCGTGGAGCGGTTCGTAGATCTGACGCTCCATCGGCGGCCGGCTGATCAGTCCCTGATAGGCGAGCCGCTGCGGGTCGACTCGCACGATGGGGTTTCGGGCCGCCTGCTCGATCACCATCGGCGGAGTGGCCCACATCCCGCCCGCCCGGCTCTCCGCGTAGGCGAAGGCGAGCTCGGCGTCCATCGTCTGGAGCGTCGCGTCGAGCGACAGCTTGCCCCCGGGCCAGCTTCCATCGAAGAGCGGCGTGGCCGACTGGAGGGGAACGACGACGACCGGCACGCCGGCCGGGAACTGCGGCACGCTCGGCGTCTCCTGGGCGACGGCTGGAGATCCCACCGCTCCCCCCAGCAGGAGCGCCAGGACGGTCCGACCTCCGAACGGAGCGGGGTGATACCTCATGCCGGGTCCGTTGCCTCCTCGCGCGGCGTGGCAGGTCCGAACAGGTCGACCGCGCGGCGTACATCGTTGGTGATAATGCCGTCTACCCCGTACGTGGCCAGAAGGATCATGGTCTCGGGATCGTCGATCGTCCATACCTGCACGCTCCGCTGCCGCGCATGGGCCGAGCGCACCACGGCCGCCGTGACGATCGGAACGCCGTGCCGGCGCAACGGCGTATGCACGACCTCCGGAAAGTTGCCGACTCTGCCCCGGGGAAGCCACCGGCCGGCGACGGCGAAGCGAAGCGCCTGTCGCGTCGAGGTGGCCCGCCGACCTCCGTAGGCTCGAAACGCGGCGAGGTCGGCCCCCGCTTCCACGTACAGGATCGTGCGCTGCGTGCGGCCGTACTCCTCGATCAGACGCACGACGTCGGCCGTCGCCGGCGCCTCCTTGACATCCACGGTGATTTCGACCGCTGGGTAGCGCGCGAACACGTCGCGCAGCAGGGGAACGGGCTCGGGGCGCGCGGGCGTCGTTACCCCGTTCGGTACCCCGTAGCGGGCGTCGACGGCTGCCAGCTCGGCGGCGCGCCTCGAGGCGACCGAGCCCCGCGACGAGGTGGTGCGGTCGAGAGACGCGTCGTGGATCACCATCAGCTCCCCGTCCAGCGACCGCCGCACGTCGAGCTCCAGCGCATCGGCCCCGAGCTCGAGTCCGAGGTCGAAGGCCAGGATCGTGTTCTCGGGCGCCTCGGCGGCCGCACCCCGGTGGGCGATGATCGCGGGTCGCCGTCCCCCCACCCTCACGCGGCCGCCCATTGCCGGGACGAGGCCCCTGGGAGCAGGTCGCTAACCCTCGGGCAGGTTGTCGAACCGCAACCGGAGGCCCACCTGGATGGTGGCCTGCGAAAGCTCCGGCACCAGGCTGCCGATTCCCTCGGCGAACATCATGATGAATCCATCCTCGGCGATCGGGAACGCGAGGCCGAACTGGAGGTCGAGGCCCGGTTTGATGCCGTCGCGCGGGTCGGTCAGGTCGATCGTCCCCAGCACCGGCGCCGACACGAAGTGCAGGGAGGCTCCGATCCCACCGTACAGGTTGAAGCCGGGCTCGCCGATGCTCAACCGTTGCATCACCGATACGATGAAGTCGTTGAACTCGACCGTCTCGGTCCCTAGGAGGTCCTCGCTGGCCCACAGCCGGAAGGCGAAGCGCGTGATGAAGCCTCGGATGAAAAGGTTGGAGACGTCCGCACCGACGGTGAAACCGATCCCCGGCTCGACATCCTGTACCACGATCGGCCCCATGCTCACGTCGGCGCCCTGAAAGCCGCGACCGGCGGACGGGGGGGTGGCGTGTGCCGTATCGGCGGGCTCCTGGGCGGCCGCGGAGAGAGGCAGGACAACAACCGCGGCCAGCCACGCGGTCGCGGGCCAGGCCGCGCGCCTCATGAAGCGGAGTCTCGAGCGGGCGGTTCGGTGCCGGTCCGGGGCAGCCGAAGCAGGGCACGCGTGCCGGCCGCGATGACGGCGACCCCAACCACGATGGCCACCGCCCCGGCAAGCCCGCGCTCCTGGGCGAAGAAGCGGAGGGCGCTGAACGCGATCAGGAGACCGACGAAAATCACCGAGAGTCGGAGGAGGCGCTGGAGCGACAGCGACCCGCTCACCCGGTCCGCGCCTCGTCCTCGCAGCGCGCAGTCTCCGCCGCCGCCTCGTCCTCACGGCGGGCGATCTCGGCCGCGATCTCATCTTCGCTGAGAGTGTGGTCGGTCCGCTTGCACAGATCGAAGACCGCCGCGCACAGACGCTCGTCCGCCGGGTCGTAGCCGTGCTGTTTGAGCCAGAACCGCACGTTGCTGAGGCCCGATACGGGCGACACCTCGATGACCTGGCGGAGGCCGAACTCGGACGCCGGCACCCCGCTGTATACGCGGTCCTCGAGCCACCGGTCCCCCTTGTCGATCGCCTTGATGATGGCGGCGGCGTGGACGCCGGTGCCGGTCCGGAACGCGTCCAGGCCCAACACCGGGTAGTTGTGAGGGATCTCGACTCCGCACATGTCGGCCGCCAGCCGACAGTAAGCCGGCAGGCGGGTCAGGTCCCGGTCGTGCATGCCGAACAGCTTCAGATTGACGAGCAGCAGGTCCATCTCGGTGTTGCCGACTCGCTCGCCGATCCCGAGCGCCGTGCCGTGCACGCGATCCACTCCCTCCTCGATGGCAGCGAGCGCGTTCGGCATCCCCAGCCCGCGGTCGCGGTGACCGTGCCAGTCGATCTTCACATCCTCGCCGGTGTCGGCGACCACGCCGGCGATGAAGCGGACGAGCTGCCGAACGCCATGCGGCGTCGCGTGGCCGACCGTGTCGGCGAGGCAGATGCGACGTGCCCCGCACTCGATGGCGGTCGTGTAAAGCTCGCGCAGCGTCTCCGGATGGGCGCGGGTGGTGTCCTCGGTCACGTACATGACGTCGATCCCGCTCCGAACCGCGAAGCGGACGGCGCTTTCGGTCGCCCGCCGCATCATGTCAGGGTCCCAGTTCTCCGCGTAGCTTCGAATGCGGGAACTCCCGATGAAAGCCCCGACCTCCATGCGCAGTCCGGTCGCCTGCGAGATGTCCGCGATGGGGCGGATGTCCGCCTCGACGGTTCGAGCGGCACAGTTGAGCGCGATCGGCAGCCGGTTGTCCGCCACTTCGCGCGCCAGGGCCAGGCACGCTTCCCGCGCCCGCTGCCCGGCGCCGGGAAGGCCGATGTCGGCCGCGTGAATGCCGAGCTCGACCATCAGGTGCAGGAGGCGGAGCTTGTCCTCGATCGGCGGGTCCTTGACGGATGGATTCTGGAGCCCGTCGCGCAGCGTCTCGTCGTCCAGCTCCACCTGCACGGACCGGTAATCGAAGCTGCCCGGCCGGGCGTTCCAATCGTAGATCAGGTCGTGCGTGTCCATGGTCGGCCCCGGCTGCCGGGGCACCGGCGCCCCCGATCGCGCGCGGGTCATTCGCCCCCTACACTGGAATCGTCACCCAGGTTGACCCGTCCGGATACACCCCGGACCGCCACGTGATCGCCAAGCAGCGAGTCGGTCAGATCGCACCCCTCGACCACACACGCGGCTCCCACGATGCAGTTGGTCAGTCGGCTGCCGATGAGTCGCGTGCCGGCGGCGACGCTCACGTTGGGACCGAAACTCGTGTCCTCGACTACCACGTCAGGCGCCAGACAGAGCAGCCTGGCACTATCGGCAACCGGATTGCAAAGACCGCGCCCGCGCTTCAGGAGCTCCCGGTTGGTCTCGAGCAGCGTCTCCTGCTTGCCGCAGTCCCACCAGTCGCCCACCTCCGCGGTCAGCAGCTTGCCCGATCGGTCGATCATGTACTGGAACGCATCGGTGAGGAAGTACTCACCGAGGTGCGGCTCGCTGTCCATTACCCGGTGGATGCCCTCGAACATGTGCTCGTGGTCACGCACGTAATAGACGCCGATGTTGGCCAGGCGGGACACCGGCTCGGTCGGCTTCTCCACGATCCGTTCCATGTAGCCATCGGCGTCGGTGACGATGACCCCGAATCGCTGGTAGTCTTCGACTTCCTTCGCCCAGATGATTCCATCCACGTCGGGACGCGCGCGGATGAGTCCTAAATCGGCGTCGAACAGGGTGTCCACGAACACGATGAGGACGGGACCGTTCACGTACGGTTCTGCCAGCCGAATCGCGTCCGCCGTTCCGAGCTGCTCGACCTGCTCGACGTAGTGCTTGGTGAGGGTGGGGTACGATCCATCGAGGAAATCCTCGATCTGGCGGCGCAGATGGCCGGTGATGCAGATGAGCTCGCTCACCCCTTCCCGTGCGAGCTGGTCCACGATCCACGAAAGGACGGGTCGATTCGCGACCCGGAGCAGCGGCTTGGGGGTGGTGTGCGTAAGCGGGCGGAGGCGCGTCCCCTTCCCCGCCAGTGGCAGTATCGCTTGCATGGTGGCCGGCTATATTTGGTACGTCCTGACGGCCGCGGGTCGGCCCGCGGCACGCCCGAACGTACCGGCGGTACCGAGCGGCGGCAACCGCGGTTCCGTGCCCTGGCAGGTGCTAGACGACACGGTCTATGGCGCAAGAAGAGAGCTCGACGCTGGCCCGGTGGCTGAACGAAAACGTGGCCGATACGCGGACCGATAGCGGGCCGGAGGGACGGCTGTACACCTCGGTCCCCTTCGCGCGGGTGTGGGACGGGGTACTGCGCGAGGTCGCGCGGAAGAAGAGATGGAGCCTGGTGCACGCGGATGAGGAGCTCGGAATCGTAACCGTCACCTGTCGCACGCCGGTGCTCCGATTCACCGACGACCTGACCGTGTGGGTATCTCTCGATCGCAACGGCTTCACCCGCCTCGACGCACGCTCCGAGTCTCGGGTGGGACGCGGTGATTTCGGGGTGAATCGACGGCGGATCGAGCGACTTCTGCGGAGAATCGACCGGACGGTAGCGGCCTGACGCGTCACGGGGGGCATCCGTCGACCTTCAGCCCACCATGGCCTGCCCCCCACCAGCGGCGCAGCGACCGCGGCGTCGGCGTCAGGCGGCCAGCTGTTCGCCCTCCGACCGGGCGACGACGGTCGCGGCCGTGAGGTCGCCGGTGACGTTCACGGTGGTCCGCAGCATGTCGAGAATTCGGTCGACGCCCAGAATGAGCGCGATTCCGGCCGCGGGATCGACCGAGGGCGGCAGCGCCTGCTGCAACACGACGATCAGAATGATGATTCCGGCCGACGGCACCCCGGCCGCACCGATCGAGGCCAGAGTGGCGGTCAGCACGATGCCGATCTGGGCGGCAAGCGAGATGTCGCCGACCAGCACCTGGGCGATGAACATGGTGGCGACGGCCTGGTAGAGCGCGGTGCCGTCCATGTTCACGGTGGCGCCGAGTGGCAGCACGAAACTCGCCACCGAGTTGCTCACCCCCAACTCCTTCTCCGCCGTCTCCATCGTCACCGGCAGAGTGGCGTTGGAGCTCGATGTCGAGAAGGCGATCACCTGCACGGGGCGGATCCGCTTGAAAAACGGCAGCGGGTTGAGTCGGGCCAGGAGCCGCAGCGCCGTCGTATAGGTGATGGCCACGTGCAGGATGAGGCCGGCCAGCACGGTCAGCGAGTACACGAGCAGGCTGCCCAGCACGTCCATGCCGAAGCGGGCGATCACCGCGCCGATGAGGGCGAACACGGCGTAGGGCGCGAGTTTCATGATCCAGCGGATCATCACCATGGCCGCCTCGTTGACCCCGTCGAAGAAACCTACCACGCCGGCCCGCCGGTCAGCCGGCAGCGCGGAGAGCGCCGCACCGAAGAAGAGCGCGAACATGATGATCGGCAGCATGTCGCCACCGGCGATGGCGGCGGCGGGGTTGGACGGAATGAGGTCGGTCAGGAACTCGACGATGCTGGGGCGGGTGGCCGCCAGTTCGACCGTGGATGCGCCTTGCTCGATGTACGCGCTGCGCAGGCTCGCCAGCGCGGTCTCATCGATGCGGCTGCCCGGCGCCACCACGTTGGAGATCACCAGCCCGATCACCACCGCGATCGCCGTCGTCGCCAGGTAGTAGGCGAACGTCTTCCCGCCGATGCGGCCGAGCCGGGTGACATCCCCCAGACTGGTGGTCCCGACGATGAGGCTGGCCAGCACCAGCGGGACGACGACCATCGTGATGAGGCGGATCCACGCCCTTCCGAGCGGCTCGATGTCCACCAGCGCGTTGATGAGCCACTCCAGCTGCAACAGATTCGCTACCAACCCGATGGCACCGCCCAGAATCAGGGCAATCGTGATCTTCGTATGTAGCTGCATGGGCTCCGGAGGCAGGTGAGTCGGCGCTTGGTCAGTCGCCCAAGATATGGGCTCGACACGGTGGCCAACAGGGGACGCCGCGTTTGCTGTCCGGCGGTGAAGAGCAGGGCTATGTTGCGGCCGCCCATGCGGAAAACTCTACCCGAGATCGCGCGTCGAATGGGTCGGCGCGGTGCGCTGGCTGCGTGCACCACGTTGGCCACCACGGCGTCGGCATGCGGCGGTGACGTCGGGTCGGCTGCTCGACCCGATGGCGGTTCGCCGAACGGAGGACCGCCGGTCGCACCGATCACGCCCGCCGTATACACGACCCGGTTCGCCTTCGTGGGGTTCGGGGGAGAGCCCGCATCCCTGTTCCTGAGCCTGCGCAACCGCACCTCGGCGGAAACCCTCGACCTGCGCTACGTGGGCTGGCTGCGGCGCGTCGACGAGTGGCAGACTGTTCTTGACATCCGCGAGCGCACGGGAACGCCGCGCGCGGCGTGGCGTGTGCTCCCGACCGGCCCGCTCCGCATCCTGATCGGCGAGGGGGAAGACATCGTGCGCCTGGTGGTCGTCGATTCGGCGACTGGCATCCGCCTCGACATCGGGAGCAGCCGCGACGAGTGGACGAGCGCCACCGGTCAGCGCGAGTCGCTGCGCAGCGGGCGGCTCCAGGTGGACGGGGACACGCTGCTCGGCATCGTCCTCACCAGTCAGACCGCTCGACTCGTCGGCGCCCCCGCCGCGAACCTGGTCGAACGGGTCGCGCTCCTCGCCGACACACTCGGCAACGCCTTGCTGGTTCTGCGCAGCGCCCGTGACGACCGCATCCCGGTGGTCGTTCGCACCCTGCTCGGCGGCTCGGTTCGGCGCTGGGACGAGGCCGGCGTACAGGTGATGGAAGACGAAGAGGGACGGGAAGAAGACGAGGACGGACAACGCTGGAACATCGAAGTCCCGGAGGCGGAACTCAGCGGCGAGTTGACCTTCCGGGAGGTCCCGGCGGAGGATCCGGCCTGGCAGGAGGAGGGAGAGATCCGACTGCTCGTCGCATCGGGCGAGCTGACGATCGCGGACGAGGTGTACGCCATGCACGGGTACGCCGTCGAGCGGAGCGGCCGGTGACGGCCGCGCGCGCCGCCGCTGAGCGCCGCGGGTGGTGATCGACATCCCGGGCGGTGGGTTGCGAGCCGTCCTCACGGTGGCGTTCGGAGCGCTGGCCGGTGGCATCACCAATCGCGTGGCCATCTGGATGCTGTTTCACCCCTACCGGCCGCCGAGACTGTTCGGGCGCGAGATTCCGCGGCTCCAGGGAGCGGTGCCCAAGAACCAGGTCCGGATGGCGGCCAAGATCGGACAGACGATCGGGAGTCGGCTGCTGACGCCCGAAGACGTCGCGGCCGAGCTGCAGGACGAATCCCTGCGTCACGCCTTCGACGAACGACTCCGTTCCCTTCTCTCCGATCTCGTGGAGCAGGACCTGCCTTCGATCCAGGAGCTGCTGCCCGAGCCGGTGGTCGAAGAGGTGCGGCACATCGTCGATCGCATGCTGATCGAGGCCGAGCACCGCTTCGTCACCGACCTGGCCTCCGGAGCGTTCGATTCGGACGCGGAAAGGCTGCTGGCAGCCGTGTCGAAGTCGGTGGAGGGCGAGACGGTCTCCGACTCGCTCGAGCCGGCACGGGTGGCGGCCCTCCGCGCGCGGGTCGAAAGGTGGGCAGAGCAGCTGGTGACGGCCGCCGCCTTCGAGGACGCAGTGCGCGAGCACCTGCAACGGGCCGCCCGCGAGCTGCTGCGACCGGGACGCTCGTTCGAGGAGATCATTCCGACCGGTCTGGTGGCGACGCTGGAGCACGCCATCCGCAACTACCTGCCGGTAGCGATGGAGCGACTGGGTCGACTGCTCGAGGATCCGGGGGCGCGCCACCGGGTGGAAGGTGCTGTCCACGACCTGCTGGACCGGTTCATGGCCGACCTGCGGTTTCACCAACGGGTGGTGGCCAAGCTCATCATCACCGAGGACACGGTGGAGCGGGTGATCCACGCCATCGAGACGGAGGGTGCCGAGCGGGTCGGCGAGCTACTGCGCGAGTCCGAAGTACAGGACGCCATGGCGCGGAACGTGAACGAGGGCATCGTCGAGTTCCTGCGTCGACCGACCACTCGGGTGCTCGGCGAGCCGGACGACCCGCAGGTGCAGAGCGCCATCGACTCCGTCACCGGCTGGGTTGTCGATGCGGCCCGCAATCCGGCCACCCGCTCGTTCCTGCTCGATCGTCTGGAGGGGGCGGTGTGGAAGATCGGGGAGCGGAGCTGGGCCGACCTGGTGCGGCTTGTGCCGCCGGACCGGGTCGGGCCGTGGTTGTCGGTGGCGCTCGATTCGGAGCCCGGGAAACGGGTGCTCGACGCGGTACGCGAGGCCTTGATCGAGCGCCTGCTGACGGAGCCGATCGGGTCGCCCGGACGTTATGCGCGCGACGACGCCTCGCACAGGCTCGCCGATGCGCTCGGACCGCCGCTGTGGAACTGGATCGGCAACCAGGTGCCCGAGGTGGCGGGCCGCATCCGGGTGGCCGAACGCGTCGAGAGCAAGATCGTGGAGTTTCCCCTTGTCGAGCTCGAGCGTCTGGTGCGCTCGGTCACGCAGAACGAGCTCGACACGATCGTGCGCCTCGGCTACCTGCTCGGCGCCATCATCGGCGCGATTCTGGTCGGAGTGACCGCCCTCGTGGGCTGATCGGCGCCCGCCCCGTGCGGGCGCATCGGCAAGCTCTCCTACAGCGTACCGAGCTCGCGCGCCTTCCGGTACATGAGCGCCGCCTTGTCGGGCTGTCGCCGCCGGTCGTAGATGATTCCCATCGTGTAGTAGGCGCGCCCGTGATCCGGCTGGAGCTCGACCACCTTCTCCAACGCCCGCATCGCTTCATCCGCCTTGCCGACCCGGTTGTACGACTCGCCGAGGTAGAAATGTGTGGTCGGGGGATCGGCGCCGAGCGCGACCGCCTGTTCGAGCAGCTCGATCGCGCGCTCGTACAGTCCCTTGCGGTAGAAGACGAGGCCGAGATTGAGGTGAGCGTCGGGGTGCGTAGGCTCCAGGCGCAGCGCCCGACGGAGTCCGTCTTCCGCCTCGCGGTACAGGCCGGCCGAGCCCAGCACGGCGCTCATGTTCACCAGCAGCTGTGTGTTGTTCGGGTCGAGCTCGAGCGCCTCCCGATACTCGCGCAGGGCGCGCTCCGGCTCGCCGAGGAGATCGTACACGTAGCCGAGATTGGTCCGAGCCCGGACGTGTGACGGCGTCCGACGGATGAGGTCGGCGTACACGGCGGCCGCCTCCTGCAAACGGCCGCGCTCGGCCAGGTCGTGCCCGACCTTGTAGCGCTGCTCCTGTTCGTCGCCGGCCGCCTCGGCCCCGTCGCTCCCGGCGCCTTCGATGGCGTCGTCCGCTGCTTCGTCGCCGTCGGCGCCCGCCGCGCCATCGTTGCCAGCCGAACCATCGTCGCCCGCCAGCTCGAACACGGGGCTCTCCTCGCTCTCGCGTCCGGTGCGCGATTCGTCGTGCGCCTCGTCGGCGTCGGTGCGCGGTGGTTTCCGGTCCTTCCGGGTGCTCTTGCCGGCTCTCATCCGGCCCGGTCGCTCACCGCGCGCACGACCCAATCGAGGTACGCCTCCGACCCGCTCCTCAGCGGCAGGGCCACGAACTCGGGAACGTCGTACGGGTGAAGCTCCCGGACTCGACTCTCAAGCTCGCCCACCCGGTCGGCCGCCGTCTTGATGATGGCGAGCGCCTCGTCCGCCTCCTCGATCGCGCCCTCCCAGCGGTACACCGACGCGACGCCCTCGATCACGTTCACGCACGCCGCCAGTCGCTCGCCGACCAGCTGCCGCCCGAGGGCGAGCAGGGTCGCGTGGTCGGGCCCGGTGACGAGCACCACCAGGACGTCACTCACGGTCCGACATGTAGGGGAGTCTGGTAACTTCGCTCCAGCTCGTCGTACAGCGCGTCGATCCGGTCGGCGTACCGGCGCGCCACCACGCGGCGCTTCACCTTGAGGGTCGGCGTCAGCTCGCCGCCGTCGACCGAGAAGGCGTCCGCCACCATCAACACACCCTGGGGCTGCTCGAAGTCCGCGAAGTTGCCCACCCGCCCGAGGGCCTCGGAGGCCAGCTTCTCGCGAACCGCCGGATCCGCCATCAGGGTCTCGAAGTCACGGGCTCGAATCTGCCGACTGCGGGCCCACTGCTCCACCGCGGCACGATTCGGCGACACGAGCACGATGGAGAACTTGCGCCCGTCGCCGAGCAGCACCGCGTAGTCGATGTAGCGCGACCGGACGATGGCACTCTCGATCGGCTGCGGGGCGATGTTCTTGCCGTAGGCGGTGACGATAAGCTCCTTCTTCCGGTCGGTGATCGACAGGTAGCCATCGCGATCCAGCTCGCCGATGTCCCCGGTGTGGAACCACCCGTCGTCGTCGATCACAGCGCGGGTCTCGTCCTCCCTGTTGAAGTACCCGAGCATCACCTGCGGCCCCCGGCACAGGATCTCCCCATCGTCGGCGATCCGGACCTCGGTGTTGGGGATCGGGGGGCCCACGGTGCCGATGCGGATATCCTCGTGCGGGTTGACGCAGATCACGGGTGACGTCTCGGTCAGCCCGTACCCCTCGAGGATCGGCAGCCCAATGCCATGAAAGAAACGGGCGATGGGCGGCGGAAGCGGCGCGCCACCGCTCAGGAAGTAGCGAATCCGCCCGCCGGTCCGGGCCCGGATCTTCGAGAATACGAGCCGATCGGCAACCGCATGCTGGAGCGCGAGCCCGGCGCCGGCGGAACGACGGGCCTGGCCCCGTCCGACTCGGCGCTCGGCGACCTGCTTCGCCCAGCCGAACAGCGTTCGTTTCGCCGCGCTGCCCTGTCGAGCCGCCTCGAGGACGCCCTCGTAAAACTTCTCGTACAGGCGCGGCACCGCTGTCATGACTGTGGGTCGAACCTCTCCCATGTCGCGGAGCACGGTGTGGACCGACTCGGCATACGCGATGGTCGCTCCCGAGTACCACATGCAGTAATGGCCTGCCATGCGCTCGAATACATGGGCCAGCGGCAGCCATGACAGGGCGAGATCGCGGGTGGAGAGCCGAAACACGGTGAGCGAGAGCACCGTGTTGCTGTAGAAGTTGTCGTGGCTGAGCATGACCCCTTTCGGGGTCCCCGTCGTGCCCGAGGTGTAGATGAGCGTCGCCAGGTCACCGGGCCGGGTGCGCGCGGCGTACTCATCGTAGTCGGCGCCGACCGACCTGTCGCCGCGGGTGGCCACCTCCTCGAAGCCCAACACCTCGATGCGGGAGTCGGCCTGGGCGACGGGGTCGAACAGGATGGCGCGCTCGAGCCGCGGCAGGCGAGGCGCGATCGCCTCGATCTTGGCGAGCTGCTCCGCGTCGGCTGCGAAGATGGCACGCGCCTCGGCGTCGGCGAGCACATACTCGACCTGGTCGGGCGGCAGAGAGTGGTAGACGGGGATGCTCACCAGCCCCGCCATGATGATGGCGTAGTCGGCCACCGCCCACTCGAGCCGGGTGGGCGAGAGGATGGCGACCCTTTCGCCGCGCTGGTAACCGAGCGCACGCAGTCCGAGCGACAGGCTTCGCACTCGCGCCGCGATCTCGGTCCGGCTGAAGCCCTCCCAGCCGCCGTCGGGGCGGCGACGACGCATCGCCTCCCGCCCGGGGTCGATCTCGACTCCGCGGCGGAACAGGTCGACGAGGGTGCCGGGCGTGTAGGAAACCTCACGGCCGGCCTTGAAGGTCAGCCGGCTACTCTCCGTTGGCATCGTCGCCCGTGCCCGCCGCTTCGATCCGGTCGAGGGCCATGCGCGCGTGCTCGACCTGCCGACTCAGCGTGCCGCCCGGGTCGGGCTGCTCGAGAAACGCCCGCAGATGCTCTGCCGCGGCGGCGTCACGGCCCCGATTGAGGAGGAGAAAAGCGATTCCGTAATGGGCGGCCGGGCTGCTCGGTCTCTCGGCCAGCGCCCGCGCGTACATCTTGATCGCCTCGTCGGTCATCCCGATGCGGGTGTACACGACGGCCATCTGTTCGAGCGCGGCGGCGTCTCGGGGGTTCTCGCGCAGCGCGAGCCGGAAGGAGGTGAGGGCCTCGTGAAACCGTTCCTGGCGGGCCAGGTCGATGCCCTCGTCGTAGTAGTCGGGCCTCTCGCTCTCCTTGCGCTTGTCGTTACCCCAGAGCTTCCACCAGGGCATGGTCGGCTTCTTTCTCCCGGAACAGGAGGATCAGGCGGTGGTCCGAGCAGGGAGTCTCCGGTCGCCCGAGCAACTTAGATACGGCCTGGTTGGTGGGCAACGCGCGCTCGGCCGGCGGTTCGCCGGCAGGCCATGCGACCCGCTACCGATCGGTCTCCCGACGCCCCTCGACCACGCCGACCCAGGCGGCTTCCTCATCCGCGACCACCCGAACGGGAAGCCGGCCGACCAGGGACCGCACTTCGGACGAGGCATTCAGAATGACCATCCGTCCCCCTTCTTCGAGGGCCCGGATTGCATCCCGGAGCCGCCCCTCGGTGGGGGCCGACAGGGCGACGGCGCGCAACTTCCGGGTGAGCACCGGGAGCCGATCGATCGGCGCGCCTCGGAGGCGGTTCACCGGCGGCGACCCGGTGGTGCCGGCCGCCGCCGCGGTCGCCGTGCCGCCACCACCGAGCGCGATCACCTCGCTGCCGCCGGTCATGGCGGCGACCTCCGGGGCCAGCCGGCTCAGACGCTCGTCCAGCAGCAGGTACCCGCGGCCATCCGTGACATCAAACAGGGCGGCGATCAGAAGGGCGGTCCGTTCCGCTCCGCCGCCCACCGCCGGCGCCCCCCCGGACGACGCCGAGCGATCGGTGCCCCGACCGGGGTTGCCGGCTGCGACCGCGGCGGCGTCCCCTTCCCGGGCGTCGTCACCTCCCAGGTCGATCTCTCCCGCCTCGATCGGGAAGTGCGCCTCGCACATCGGACAGCCGAGATAGCCGTCGGTCACCCGCCGCCCGTCCATCTCCTCGACCATCACCACCAGTCCCTGCGGCGGCCCGCAGGCCGGACAGGCGAGCACCTCGCTCAGCTCGATGAACAATCAGGCGATGGGCTGCTGGGTCATCGCGAGCCGCAGGAATTCAGCCCGAGTGCGCGGGTCCTGGCGGAACAGCCCGTGGACTGCGCTGGTGATGGTCTTGCTGTTCTGCTTCTCCACCCCGCGCATCATCATGCACAAATGATACGCCTCGACGACGACGCCGACTCCCCTCGGGCGCAGCGTGCTCTGGAGCGCTCCGGCGATCTGCTCGGTCAACCGCTCCTGGAGCTGGAGTCGGCGGGCGAACACCTCCACCACCCGCGGCAGCTTGCTGAGGCCGACGATGCGCCCGTCCGGGATGTAGGCGATGTGGACCTTGCCGAAGAATGGCAGCATGTGGTGCTCGCACAACGAGTAGAGCTCGATGTCCTTCACCATGACCATGCTGTCGTGTTCCTCTTCGAACACCGCATCGCCTAACGCGTCGTCCACGTTCATGTGATAGCCGCGGGTCAACCAGCGCAGGCTGTCCTCGATGCGTCTCGGCGTATCGCGCAGGCCCGGGCGGTCGGGGTCCTCACCGAGACGACGCAGTTGCTCGCGAATCATCTCCTGCAGGGTCGGCTCGTTCGGGTCCGCGGCCCACTCGGCGGTCGCCAGCCGTGGCACCGTGTTCTCGACCGCCACGTCGCCGAACTCGCCCCTTCTCATCGTATCGCGCACGTCGAATCTCCGGAATAAGAAGTCTGGATGTCCGTACACAACTTACGCTTGCATGGTTCTGCCGGGGAGTCGCCCGAACCGGCCGTCGGGGAAGCGGGGCGACGCGACGAAACGAAATGGGCGGCCGGGTCGGCCGCCCATCGAGGTCGATGCGAGGGGAAGTTTTGAAGCCCGTTTACACGGTTCGCTCATCCTCCCGGTGCTTCGCCGTCCCACGCGGGCATGACGTCCGCCGGGAGAGCAGAGGCTTCAATTGCACTTGTTGGCTCAAACAACAAGCCTCACACCTTCCGCTTTCACGTTAGCCACCGGAGGCCGCCCGGTCAACTCGTGCGCCCTCGGCTTCCAGCGCGTGTCCGACGAGCCCGACGTGTCGTTACGGGCCGCGCGTCGGCAGGTCACGCCGTCGCGAATCCGAGCGTCAGCAGGAGGACGATCACCGCCACGCCGAGCAGGAAGAGGAGCGTGTTTCGCCGCAAACCGCTCGCCTGCCCCTCGGGCAGCAGATCGGCTGCCCCCACGTACAGGAACGACCCCCCGGCCGCCGCCACCACGGCTCCGAGCAGCGGCTCCGAGGCGCCGCGAAACAGGGCGTAGCTGACCAGCACGGCCACCGGCGTGAGCAGGGCGACCAGGGAGCTGTAGCGTACGGCGGGGCCGGCGGGCTCGCCGCTGTGATACAGAGCGCTCATCGATGCGATGCCCACCGGGAGCTTGTGCGACACGACGAGCGACACGATCACGCCGCCGGTGACGAAGCTGGCCGAGAAGCCGGCCCCCACCGCCACCCCGTCCAGCACTGCGTGGAGGGCGAGGCCGAGCACCGCCGAGCGCCCGACCGCGACCTGACGGTGGCGGTCGTCGTGCTGATCCCGGGCGTGCGGATGCTCGTCGCGGGCGTGCGGGTGGGGAAGAAAGTGGTTCTCGGCCACGTACAGCGCCACGAAGGCCGCCAGCGCCCACCCCATGGCGGCCGTAGGCCCCACCTTGTCGGTCGCCTCCTGGAGCAGGTAGAGGAGCGAGCCGGCCACCAGGAGGCCGCTGGCGAAGGTGATCAGCTCGCCGGTGTGCCTCCGCGCCCACGCTTCGTGCCGGTACATCAGCCACACGCCGACCAGCCCGGCGCCGCCGGCGACGAGGGCGAACAGCACCACCGCCGTCCACTCCCCACGCATTAGTGGATCATCCGAGGATGATCGCCGCCCCGACCAGCGCGAAGCCCACCACGGCCACCGCGCCGGCCGTCAGAGCATACGGAAGCTGGGTCCGCACGTGCTCGATATGGTCGGACGCCGACGCGAGCGAGGCGATGATGGTGGTGTCGCTGATCGGGCTGCAGTGGTCTCCGAACACGCCTCCCGACAACACCGCGGCGACGAAGGGGGCGAGCGGCAGGCCGAGGGCTCCGGCCAGGGGCACGGCGACCGGGATCATGATGGCGAACGTCCCCCAGCTCGACCCGGTGGCGAACGCGATGCCGGCGGCCGCCACGAAGACGAGCGGGACGAGGAGTGGAACCGGGATCCGCCCTCCCACCAGGCCGGCCACGTAGTTCCCGGTTCCCATTTCCCGGGTCACGTCGCCGAGGGTGAGGGCGAGCAGGAGCACCAGCGCCATCCCGGTGAGGCCGGCCGCGCCGGTGAGGCTGGCCCGGCTGAGCTGCTCGAGGTCGAGGAGGCCCTGGGCGAGGGACAGCACCCAGGCGACGGTGAGGCCGGCGATCACCGCCCACAGGACGCTGGTCGAGCCGGACCCGTCCATGATGCTCCCTCCGCCGGTGATGTACATGGCGGCCGGCATGGAGAGCACCATCACACCGATCGGCAGCAGCATGTTTATCGGCCGGTGCGGGATGTCGTCCGCCGGCGGGGGCGCGATGTCCTCCGGATCGGCGAGGGCGACCGCGTGCTCCCAGTGGAGCTTCCCCTCGCGCGTGCGCCGCTCCGCCGCCCCCATCGGGCCGAGGTCGAGGCCGGTCAGCGCCGCCACCCCGGCCAGCGCCACGGCCGCCACCGCGTACAGATTCAGCGGGATCGCGATCAGGAAGGTCCGCACCGGCTCTGTCACCCCGAGCCCGATCAGCAGGCTGAGCACGTACGCGCCCCACGCGTTCAGCGGGATGAGGATCGAGACGGGCGCCGAAGTCGAGTCGATGATGTAGGCGAGCTTCTCGCGCGACACGCGGAAGCGATCGAACAGCGGCCGGCTCACCGAACCGGCCACCAGGATGGTGATGTTCGACTCGATGAAGATGATCACGCCGATGACCCACGCGAGGAGACGGGCGCGCCGGCCGCTCGTCACCCAGCGACGCTCCTCGACCCAGTCGACGAATCCGCGCACCCCGCCGCTCACCTCGACCAGCGCGATCAGCGACCCGATCGCGAAGGTGAACAGGAGGACCCGTGCGTTGCCCGGATCGCCGAGCACCCGTACGGTTGCCTCGATCGCCGCCGCGGCTCCGGTGGCCGGGTTCCAGCCCGACACGATCGTCCACCCGAGCCAGATCCCGCCCGCCAGCGACAGGTACACCTGGCGCGTCCGGATGGCGAGACCGATGGCCAGTAGCGGCGGGAGCAGAGATACGAATCCGCCGGCTATTTCCGCCTCCTCGAAGATATGGAAGGAACCGGGTCCCGCCGCTCCGCAGGGCGCTAGCTCAGGATCGCCCCGAAGCAGCGCAGGAAGTTCCCGCCCAGAACAGCTTCGAGAGACTCGGGCGGCGCGCCTCGCTCCGCAAGGGCGGTGGTGATGCGGGGAAGGTCGCGCGCGTCGCGCAGCCCCTCCGGCAGGGCCGCCACCCCGTCGAAATCGCTGCCGAGGCCGACGTGGCGCGGTCCCACCGTCCGCAGGGCGTGCTCGATGTGCTCCAGCAACCGCTCGAACGGGATCGGGGCGAGCTCGGCGCGCACGGCCGCATCGCGCGCCGGACCGTCCGCTCCCTCCCCGAGCCGGCGCCACAGCCGATCGACCGCCCGGCCGAAGTCGCGGTCCAGGTAGGCGCTGAAAAAGTTGATGCCGACCACCCCGTCGACGGCTGCCAGACGCTCGAGCAGGCGGTCGGACAGGTTCCGGTGGTGGTCGGCGACCGCCCGCACGCCCGAGTGCGACGCGATCACCGGACCGTCGGCCCGCTCCAGCACCTGCTCCACCGCCGCGTCGGAGGCGTGGCTGACATCGATCGCCACCCCGAGTCGGCGCAACCGGTCCACCACCCGGCGCCCGAAGCGGCTGAGACCGCCGTGCACGGGAGGCCCGCCCGACGCGTCGGCCCACGCCGTGGGGGCCATCCAGGTCAGCGTCAGGCAGCGCATCCCGGCCCCGGCCAGGCGATCGACGGCCGTCAGGTCGTCGGCGATCCCGTAGCCGCCCTCGACCCCGATCAAGGCCGCGATCTCGCCCCACTCCCGCGCCCGCCGGAAGTCCTCCGCCGCCAGGACAGGGTGGAATCCCGGGGTCGAGTCGAGGTAGCGACGCAGCCGCGCCACCCCGCGCAGGCTGCGGCCGAGCGGATCCGGGAGCGACGGGTCGATCCACACCGCGAACACGCCGCCATCGAAGCCGCCCTCACGCATGCGGGGCAGATCGAGGTGTCCCCCCTCGCGCCGCCGCGCGAGATCGGCGCCGGCGAACAGGTGGGTGGCCGCGTCGTTGTGGCCGTCGAACAGGAAGGCGCGATGGTGGAGCTGCTCGGGTGTCTCCGGGACGCTCACCGTCGCGAGACCCAGCGGCTGCTGCGATCGTAGAAACGGAGCGGCATATCGACCCCTTTCGAGATGCCGACCCGCACCGCGCGGGCGACATCCCGGTCGGGGATCTCCTCGCCGACCGCCAGCCACACTGGAGGCCGATCGAGCGGATGCCGCTGGAGAGCCGGACCGATCCCGAGCGCGCGGGTGAGGCGTGCCGGCCCGTTGGTCAGCTCATCCCGGCCCCGGCGCCGGCGCATGATCTCCGTGCCCTCGCTCGGCTCGAGCGCCCGGATCAACACGGCGGCCGGAAACCCCTCCCGGTTGGTGACCGCGTTGAGACACCAGTGCACCCCGTAGTTGAGATGGACGTACGCGGTGCCGGGAGGTCCGTACAGGGGGTCGTTGCGGGTCGTCCGCCCGATCGTCTCGGCGGCGTGGCAGGCGGGATCGTGCGGGCCGGTGTAAGCCTCGGTCTCCACGATCCGACCCGCGGTGCGCTCCCCATCGAGCTCGGAGACGAGGAGGTGGCCGAGGAGGTCGCGCGCCACCCGCTCGGCCGGGCGCGCGAAGAAGCGGGCGCCGAGCGGTCGAAAGCGGTCGTCCGCGCTCAGCTCCCCTCGCCTTCCCTCTCCGCCCGCCGGGCCGCGATCACGGCGCGAGCGCGGGACTCGGGGACCACATCGGACAGCCGCGCCGGGTCCTCGTCGATCACGGCCAGCGTCCGGTCGCCGAACTCCTCCACGATGCGCTCGGCCGTCTTGCGACCGACGCCCTGATACTGGCGCACCATGTGCTCGACCAGCGATTCGCCGGGCGCCGGCGACGGAGCCTGGGGAGCGGACTCGGCGGGCTCCGACGCGGAAGAACCGGATCCCGCCCCCGCAGGCTCGTCCCGGCCGGTGCTCACCCCGCTCGCCGCGCTCGGGACGGGAGCCGCTCCGCCACGGGCGCCGCGCCGAAAGCGACCGAGTCCGCCTCTTCGGGGCGCCGGCGTGGCCTCGGGAGCCTTCGACACCGCCGGTACCGCGGCGAGGGCGTCGGCGGGGGTTGGATCGGGCGCGGCGGGGGTTGGATCGGGCGCGGCGGGGGTTGGATCGGGCGCGGCGGGGGCTGGATCGGGCGCGGCGGCGGTCCGTCCCGCCCGGCCGGATACCTCGGCCGCGACCGGCTCCGACACGGTGGCGACCGGCTCCCGCTCGGCGGCGGCCTCGGACGATCCCATCTCCTCCGCACCCACCTCGGGCGCTCCGGCCGAGCCTCGGCGGGCCTCGCCCCTTCCCGCACGCCCGCTGTCCCTCCGCGAGCGGCGCCCGCGTCCCGACCGACTCCGGGCGCGCCCCTTGGCGTCCCCGCCCGGTTCCTGCGCCTCGATGGCGCGATCGTCCTCGACCGCCCCTTCCTCCTCGACCGGAAGGAGAAACAGGTTGCCGCCTTCCGATATCTCCAGGTTCACCACCTCTTCGTCGTACGCCTGCCGCAGGAAGTAGCTGAACTTGCGGAAGCCCAGCGCCGCCTCGTCGAAGGACGCGTCCGCCTCCTGCATCTTTCGCTTCACCTCGGAATCCCTCACCGCTCCGTCTTCGCGCGACAAGCCGGCGACCGTGCTTCGGAGCAGGTCATACGCCCGTTTGAGGCGCTCTTCGTCCACCGCCGGAACCCCTTCCGGTCGCTCGCCCTGCGGTGGCCGCTCACGCGTCCGGCCTCGTCGGCCGCGGCGTCGTCCGGAGGAATCGCCGCCGGCCGGCGGGGCGGTAGGCAGCGTCGCGGCGGGGGATGGCTCCGCCACGATCGATCGCCCCTCGCCCGGCGCGATCTCGTACTGTCCGTTTCCGAGCTTGGTGAGACGGACGAGGCCGCGACCGCTCGCCTCGGTCAGAAAGCGATTGAACATGCGAAAGCCGATCGCCTTCTCGTCGAAGGTCGGATCGAGCTCGAGCATCACCTGCTTCATGCGGTCCGAGCGCATCACGTCGCCCCGGTGGACCATCTTGTCGACCGCCTTCACGGTCAGCTCCCACGGATCGTGACTCTCGGTCGGAAACTCGTCTGCCGACGTCAGTCCGGAGAGCGAATCGTAGCTGTAGTACTCGTCGCAGTTCTGGACCAGTAGATCGGAGCTCGATTGCAGGAGGCCAACGCCGATCACGTACTTGCCGTACTCCTTGAGCTTGATGACCAGGCTGGAGAAGTCCGAGTCGCCGGAGAGAAGGATGAAGGTTCCGATCTCGGGGCGGGTGAAGACGAGCTCCAGCGCATCGATGGCCAGGCGGATGTCGGTCGCGTTCTTGCGCGAGGATCCGTAGGCGGGGGCGAAGATGAGATCGATCGACGCCTCCGACAGCGACACGACGTATTGCGGGTAGCGTCGCCAGTCGGCGTAGGCGCGTTGCACGGCGACTTTGCCGCTGATGATGTCGGATTCGAGGAGCTTGCGGAGCTCCTTTCCGAGGTTCGAGCGGATGCCCATCGTGACGTTGTCGAAGTCGATGAGCAGGGCCGCGTTGTGTTCTCCGTTGGGTTGGCTCGCGGGCCGGTGTGGCGCACGCGTGTAGTCGTCTTTCATTCCTCTTGCCTCAGGGCTGTGCACGGTAACAGCGGAACCCCGCCACGCGGGCGGGCAAGAGGCCCCTCTCCTTCGCCCCCGGCGCGCCGGGGGGGACAGGCGGAGGGGACTCTCCGCTTCCTGTGTCGTTGGTCCCGACATGCGGCCCGGGACCCGGCCGGAGGGCGTGGTTCAGTTCCCAGTCGCTGCTTCCGGGGCGCTCGTTCCGGCCCGGACGGCCCTCGCAACATCGATCCGTCGTGTCTTGCCGCTCGCGGTCAGCGGAAACTCGTCCATGAAGTGGACGATGTCGGGCACCTTGTATTCGGCGAGCGCGTCGCGACAGTAATCGCGCAACTCTTCCGCGCTCACGATGGCGCCTTCGACCGGTCGAACGGCCGCGCAGATCAGCTCGCCCAACACCTCGTTGGGCACGCCGACCACCACCGCATCCAGCAGCGCGGGATGCGCGCGCAGGTGGTCTTCTATTTCCCGCGGGTGCACGTTATAGCCGCCGCGGATGATCATCTCGTTCACTCGTCCCACGATATGCAGATAGCCCTCCGCATCGAGGAGGGCCAGATCCGCCGTCTTCAGATAGCCGTCGCTCGTCATCGCGGCGGCGGTCTCGCCCGGCTGGCGAAAATAGCCCTGCATGACGTTGAAGCCACGCACCGCCAGCTCCCCCACCGACTCGGCAGGGAGATCGGCGCCATCCTCTCCGAGGATCCGCACGCTCACGCCGGCCAGCGGCCGACCCACCGTCTGCTCACGCTGTGAGGGGCTGTCCGAAAGACTGGTGATCGACACGGTTGGTGACGTCTCCGTCAGCCCGTACGCGATCTCGACCTGCGGAACGAGCCTGCTTCGCACCTCCCGGACCAGCTCTTCACCGACCGGGGCCCCCGCGATGATGCCGGTGCGCAACGAGCGCACGGCGCCGGCGGTGAGGCTCGGATGCCGAAGCAGCATCACGAACATGGTGGGCACACCATGGAACACGGTTACACCGTGCTGCTCGATAAGTTCGAGCGCCGGTCCCGCCTCGAACCGTTCCTGGAGCACCACGCACGATCCGGAGACGAGAGCGCCCAGAACGGCGGCGAGGCCGAAGATGTGGAACATCGGAACCGAGCACAACGTCACGTCGGAGCCGCCGAGACCGAGCGCCGCCGCCGTGGCCTCGGCCGTCAGCAGCAGGTTGGCATCGGACAGCATGACCCCCTTCGGCTTGCCCGTCGTGCCGGAGGTGTAGATGATGACGAAGGGTCGGTCCTCGGCCGCGCCGGCCGGCGCGATCCCCGGGCGCCCCTGCCCGCTCGACACCAGGTCCTCGAACTGGAAGATACGATCGTCGTACCACAGGTCCTCTTCGCCCACCGTCACCACGTATTGCAGCGCCGGCAGCTCCGCGAGCAGAGCCTCGAACAGTTGCAGGTAGTCGGTGCCGTCGTACAGCTCGGGTGAGATGACGGCCGCCGCTTCCGAGTGCCGCAACATGAACTGGAGCTCGCGGGGCGTGTAGCCGGGGTTGAGCGGCACGATCGCCGCGCCCAGCTCGGCGGCCGCGAACATGGTGATGACGAACTCCGGCCAGTTGGGGAGATCGATGGCGATCCGGTCGCCCGCTTCGATGCCGAGCGCGGCGAGGCCGGTGGCGAGGTCGGAAGCCTGATCGGCGGCTTCCCGGTAGCTCCAGCGGCGGTCGCCGGACAGGATGAAGGGCGCATTCGGACGCCGCTTCGCCTGCTCGCGCAGGACACCGGCCAGGGTTCTCAACTCGGCTCCCGCCACCGCATCCGACATGGGGCTAATCTGGGCTCCCCGAGCCCGGCCGTAAAGCGGCCCCGATGGCCTCGACCGCTGTCTCCGGGGCGAGCGGGTGGGCCCAGCCGCCGTCCGCGGCCTGCGCCACGCTGCCGATCCGCTGTAGCAGCACGCAGCGGACGGCACCTCCCCACGCCTTCTTGTCCCGGCTGGCCACGCGCCAGATCTCCTCGGGGCGCCGCTCCTCTTCGGGCCGGGCCTCGAGCCCGCACCGGTCCAGCAACGCCTCGAGCCGGGTGGCCGTCCCCGGTTCGGTGACCCCAAGCCCCTCGCCGAGCCGGCCTTCCACCCGCATCCCGGCCGCCACTGCTTCGCCGTGGAGGAGGCTGAAGCCGAACAACAGCTCGAGCGCGTGGCCCACCGTGTGCCCGAAGTTGAGGATCGCCCGTTCCCCGGCCTCGCGGGGGTCGCGGGCAACGATCGCCGCCTTGATGGCCACACTGCGGGCGATCAGCTCGGCCCGGGCGGCGGCGTCGCCCTCCGTCAGCAGCCCGGCGTGTTCCTCGAGCCACCCGAACAGCTCCGGGTCGGCGATGGCGGCCGTCTTGACCGCCTCGGCCAGGCCGGCCGTCACCTGATGCGGGGGCAGCGTGTCCAGCAGCAGCGGGTCGATCAGCACGTGGCGTGGGGGGTGGAAGGCGCCGATCAGGTTCTTGCCGGCCTCCGTGTCGATACCCGTCTTTCCCCCCACCGAGCTGTCGACCATGGCCAGCAGGGAGGTCGGGACCTGGATGAGGGGCACGCCCCGCATGTAGGTAGCGGCGACGAAGCCGGCCAGGTCACCGGCCACCCCGCCCCCGAGCGCGATCACGGTCGAGTCGCGCCCGAATCCGGCCCGCAGCATGGCGCCCGACAGCGCCGACCACTCGTCGGCCGACTTGTTCCACTCGCCGGCCGGGAAGGTGAACAGCTCCGCCTTGGCCCCCGTCCCTGCGAGCGCCTGGCGGGCCGCGGGGCCGTACAGCTCGGCCACCCGGCTGTCGGCGATGATCGCGTAGCGGTGGGCGGGCGCGTGCGTCTCGCACGCCTCGCCCAGCCGGATCAGGCTCCCGGGAGCGATCTCGACCCGGTACTCCTGCGGCGAGGGACCGGGTGGCACCTGCACCGCGACGATAGAAACCCCGCTCACCTCGCCTGCGCCGGGAGACGTCCCCGTCCGTGTCGTCACGTCGGTCACCCGTCCTCCGACGTGGAGCTCACCACGCAGCGCAGGCGCCTCGCCCTCCCGGAGCCTAGCCCGTCGCTCATCCCTCCTCCAGGGTGACGCGCGCCGCCTTCCGCCAAGCCGCCGTTTCCGCCTTGGCGTCGAAGTCGACCACCCGCACGACGGGCCGGCCGGCTACTTCGAGCCGGTCGACCAGCAGCCACCGCTCCCCGAGGGGTCCGAAGAGGCTCTCGTTCGCGGTGGCCTCCTCCTCGGCGCCCTCCGCGCCGTAGCGGCGCCCGAAGGCCCGCACGACGGCCGAGGAGAACTCCGCCGCGTCCCGGTCGGTGTCCCACACCGACACCCACACCAGCACCTCGCGGTCCACGGAACGCAGGAGTCGGTACCGATCGCCGTCCCACCCGGCCGCCGCCGCGCCGGCAGCCTCCGCGTCGGGCAGGAACTCCTCGAGGAAGATGCGGGTTTCCAGCTCGCCCAGCCCGTCCGCGTACAGCTCCGACCACCCGGCCGGTGCCGGGGCGGCGAAGGCGACCCGGGTGGGCGGGTCGCGCGTCGCGCCGAGCGCGCGCTCCGGGTGGAGGATCTGCTCGGTGGACTGCGGGAGGTCCGGGCCGAGCGGAATCGGCCGCTCTGGCCGCTCCCGCCACAGGCTCTGCACGAAGCCGAGCCCCCCCATGTACGGGAACAGGATCGACTCCCGGATCACCCGGGGCGCGCCGGCCAGTGCGGCCATGCCGGGCAAGGCACCCAGATCGAGCCCCTGCCCGAGCTCCGAGAGGTTGGGAAGCGCGGCGAGGTCCACGGCGCTCCCGGTCATCTGCCGGAGCTGCCATTCGACCATGGCGAAGGTCGCGTGCCCCTCGAACGCCGCCCGCGCCGCCGCCGAGCGGTCGTTGTCGTCCTCCAGAGAGCGCAGGAGCGAGTCCAGGTCCTGGTACTGGTCCTGGAGGGCGTGGACCAGCTCGTGGGCCAGCACTGGCTCCACCGAGTCGGCCGGGACGCGATCGACCACGAACAGCGTGTCGGCGGCCGGATCGTAGTACCCGATGATCTGCTCGAGGAGGAGAGTCCGGAGCAACGGTCGCAGGCGCAGCGTGTCCGGGACGAGGCCGAGGCGAGCGTAGGCCGCGGTCAGGCGCTCGGCCTCTTGCGGCGGCAGCTGGCGCTCCAGCTCCCGGTTCAGGTACCCCTCGAGTGTCGCCCTCGACCGTCCCGCCACTCGCGGCGCGCCCGTGGCCCGGAGGCCGCTGAGCGCCTCCACCTCGGGGAGGATGCGAGTGGCGGCCCGCTGGAGCGCGGTATCGGACGCGGCCGCCGCCTCGGCGGACGGGCCGCTGCCGCCCTCGCCAGCCCCGCCCCCGGAAGAGGAACTCTCGTCCGGGCGGCAGCCGACCCCGGCCGCTGCCGCGACCACCAGGCCGACCGTCCCGATACGTCTCACGACGCCCCTCCGGCGCGCCAGATGGATCCGACGACGGGCGCGGGCCCGACGGCGCAAGGTGGACCCCGGGAGGGGGCGCACCACGGGACGGACAGCCTGCCTTCCGACCCCGTTCACCACACGCCCTCCACCGGCCGTGGCAGCTCCGGCCCGGGCGACCCGGTCCCGCGCGCCCGGCCCTGAACATCCAAGGCCGCGGCGAGCTCGTCGACGCTGCGCCCAAGCCCCGGAACGACCCACTCGGCCGCGATCTCCCGCAACGGCACGAGGACGAACGGGCGCTCCGACAGCCTGGGGTGCGGCACCTCGAGCCGTTCGCCGGCAATCCGGCGCCCGCCGTAGAGGAGAAGGTCGAGGTCGAGGGTGCGCGGCCCGAACCGCTTCCCGGACCGCTGCCGGCCCGCCTCGCGTTCGATCTCCTTGAGCGAGTCGAGCAGTTCGTACGGATCGGCGCCGGACCGACCCGTGCAGCAGGCGTTCAAAAAGGTAGGCTGCTCCTCGACGTACATGGGCGCCGTCTCGTACACCCGCGACCAGCGCGTGTCCTCGAGCAGCGCGTCGAGCCGGCCGCGGGCGAACCGAAGGTGCGCACGGCGGTCACCGAGATTCGACCCTGCCCCGATGGCCACCAGTTCGGCCCTGCGGGTCATCGTGGGCCGATCACCGGGCGTTCCCATCCGTGCAAAAGGCGGTGCGGAGGGGGGTTTGCGATTTGGACTCGATCTTCGGTCTCGGTGGCGGGACTCTGAAACGTGCAGAGGGCCGGCCTTTTTGGAAGGCCGGCCCTCCGGACTGTGAGCGAACGACCGCGTCAGTTGATAGCCGATACGGAGCCGTCGTTGGTGAAGGTGATCGGACCGCTGCCGGCGTACAGGTCGATCCAGTACAGGTAGTCGCCCGGATCCTCCGTGTGGCAGTCGCTCTGCTCCGGGTTCGCGCCGGTCGCGCCGTCCGTGCACACGAAGGCGGTGAAGGCGCCATCGGTTACCAAGAGGTCGACGTCCTGGGTGCCGGGCCACGAAAGGTTCATCAGGATGTTGATGTCCCGAGACACGGTGAACACCCAGAAGTTGTCCACGTCGCCGATGTTGAAGGCACCGTCGAAGTCGTACGGCACGCTCATCGGGATCGCTGTGCCGCCGAGGAACAGATCACAGCCGGGCGAGCAGTTGATCGGGTTGAAGGAGTCTGTCTGGTCCCAGGTAACCGCGTTGCTCTGGATGCCGTCCACATCGACCTGGACCTGGACGCTGGTCGGGGCGCGGAAGGTGGGCATCTGCACAACGACCGAGGTGGGCGACTCGGAGACCACGTTGGCCGCCGGAGCGCCGTCGATCAGCACGACCGAGTTCTGGCCGCTGATCGGGAGAATGCTGAGCTGGCTGCCCATGATGGTGGCCGTCGAGGCGTGCACGCCGCTGGTGGGCGTGATGGAGACGATGGCCGGCACCGGCTTCTCCACGTTCACGCCGAAGTTCCCCTCACGGGTGATGTCGTTCAGGACAAGGTCGACGTTGAGGACGAAGTCGCCGCCCAGCGGACCGCGGCGGATCACGACCGCGCCCGGCGCGGCCCCCTGGAGGGGCGATGCGGCCGACGTGCTCGCCACCGACACGATGCGGGCGATCAGCGTGTCCGTCGGGTTGCCGGCCCCGTCGTCCAGGAACACCGACACTTCGGGCGCCGTGATGTCGAAGCCCGGCGCCGCGGCGCTGTCCGAGCCGCGCGCGGTCACCACGTAGACCTGGTCGGTGAAGTCGCCGTCCCGGATCGTGTCAGGTCCGACGATCGCGATGTCGGCCGGCACGATCGACACCGGGATGGTGTCCGTGAGGCTGCCGAACGCGGCGATGATGCAGGCCTCACCCACGTTGCCGCCGGTCACGTCCCACTTGGAGGGGGGCTCGGCGCCCACCGCGATCGCGTCCGAGATGTCCTGACCTGGCTCGCGGATGAAGGGCGGCAGCTCGTCCAGAGTGACGCTCCCCGAGCCGCCGCACTGATCCGCGGTCGCGGTCGGCAGGTCGAACGTCGGCTCGAAGCCATCGTTCAGCGTGTTGACGATCAGCCGCTGCACGCCGGCCGAGTTCAGCGCCATGACCGACGGGTTGATGGCCAGCTGAGTGACGGTCGCGTTGTCGAAGCTGAGCGGGTCGTCGTTGCAGGCCGCGGTGCCCAGAGCGCCGATCGCGATCAAGCTGACTGAGGCAATTCGCACCAAACCAGCTTTCATGATGTCCTCTCTCTCAGTGTTTTCCGCATCCCCGGCCGCGAGGCGGGGATGGCTGGCGTGTCGTTTACTGGACCGAACTGCTGACTTCCGGCTGAATGCCGTAGTTCTGTCGCAGGTCGGTGAGCGCTTGCTCTCCGACCCGGCGGTACCAGTCGGCCAGGGTCTTTTCAAACGGGTCGGTACTATAGACCAGTCGCCACGAACCGAAACGGTCGGTGGCGGCGAACAGATACACGTAGCCAGTCGTTCTCCCGTAGTACCAGATCTCGTACGGCGGCTCGCCGGCGAACGAACCCCCTCCGAGCACGGCCGGTCGCCCGGCGTCGGCCGGAAAGAGGTTGATGACCTGGTCGGTGGGCTCGCCGTACTTGAGCCAGATGCGCCCGCGCGGCAGTGTCCACGGCGGCCGGTCCTCCTGCCCCACGATGTTCGAGTACCGCGAACGGATCGCCTCGATCCTCGAGACATACTCGTCCAGGAACGGGTTCTCGGGCGTCGACGGGTCGGGGTCGTGCTGGGCGAAAAACTGGGTGAGGAACCGGCGTTTCGCATCGGCCGGCAGCGCCTCGAAGCCCCGCCTCTGACTCTCCGACAACATCGTCACCACGCCGCCGAAGGTGCTTTCCAGCTCGGCGTCGGACAGGGTGAAGAAATATCCCTCCTCGTTCGCCAACTCGACGGCCGCCACCGTCGACTGGTCCACCATCCGGAAGGGGGCGCGCCGGCTGCGGCTGTCGCCGTCGCCCTCCACCTTCATCACCAGCTCGTAGTCGCCGGGCGGCAGCCCGGCGAGCGACAGTGGACCGGTGAACGGCGTCACGTCGCTCACATCGACCTCCCTGCGCGGCGTCCGGTAGAACACCCGACCGGTCTCCACGCCGACGATCTCGGCCGACAGACGCGCCATCCAGGTCACGCCGGCCTCCGAGTAGAGCTCCAGGTAGTAGTACAGCTCCGGCTCGCTCGACAGCACGACGGCCTCCACCGAGGCGCCGATCCCGAACCCGCTATGAGTGACGGGGTAGCGGGAGCCGCCGGAGTTCTCCTCGATCGGCTCGACCCGGTAGGCGAGGAACAGGTCCGACACCACCGGTCTGGCCGGGTAGCCCTCGAGCGGGAGCCGAAGCTCCGTGGCCATGTCGGGCACATCGGGCGGGTGGGCACGAATCACCACTTCGTAATCGCCCGGCTTCACCCCGAACCGGAACGTCTCGAGCAGCGCCGCGTCCATGCGGTCGATCTGCGCCACCCTCTGGTCCGGCTTCCGCTCCCACGCCTCGGTCGCCAGCTGGTTCCCGTCGGCGTCGAAGACCTTGAGGTCGAAGGTGTACGCGCCGGCCGTTCCGGTGGCGAGGATGGAAACGGGCACGCTGGCCAGTCCATCGACCACCGTCACGTCGTCGCCCATCCAGGTGCGGAGGAGCGTGGCTTCAAGGTCCGCCCCGCCCTCGCTCTCCTGGGCGAGCGCCGCGGAAGCGCCCGTCAGGCCGACGGCAATCAGCCACCCGAGCGCTGCTGTCCGGTGCCGACCGAGCATCCGTTCCCTCTTTCCGCCTACTTCCAGCCGAAGCCGAAGCTGTAGGCGCTGGTCGAGCCCAGGGCGCCGAAGTTCCGCCACACGTAGTCGAACTTGGCGGTGTAGCGATTAGCGAAGGTGTACCACAGACCGCCGCCGATCGACAATCCGTCGAGCGCCGTGTCGGATGGCTCGAAGTTAGCGTCCAACTGCCGCTCGTCCGGCTGCAGGTACCAGGAGCCACGCACCGCGGCGCCCAGCGGGCTCACCTGGCTGTTCCAGGCGAACTCCGTCCCGCCGCCGAACTGGGTCGACTGCTGGTTGCCGTCCGCCACCTCGACCGCCAGCGTCCAGCGCAGCTGCTCGTTGCTGACCGGGTCGTACCCGAGCGCGGCGCGGATATAGCGCGGCAGTGGGAAGGGCGAGGCCTTCACCTCTTCCGCCGGCGGGTCCAGGTTCTGGTCGGGGACGTCGGGCTGGTCGGTGATGAACTCGCGCACCCGCAGCGCGTTGCCGCTGTGCGTGAGGTCACCGCCCAGGTTCTGGATCACGAACGAGAGGTAGATCGGAC
>CAZJXR010000011.1:0-4907 GCA_964550085.1 uncultured Gemmatimonadota bacterium | reverse complement strand
GACGATCCAGCAGCTCGCTGTGGTAGTTCGTCCCGAAGTCGACCGCGACCGATCGAGCCGTCGCTCCGCCCGGCGCGCCGGTGGCCAGGTTGTCGTTGATGAACTTGACCGTGGCGCCGGCTGTGAAGCGGTCGATGAAGGCGTGCGCGAACGACAGTCCGGCCACCACCTCGTCGACCCCGAACGTCTCACCGGACTGGTTGTCCGGATCCGACTCGGTGAACACGGGCGAGTCGCTGAACCCGAACCGGCCGAGGAACACGCCGAAGCCGAAATCGCCGCCCGAGAAGGGAAAGGCGAGGCCCGCCCAGTAATAGTCGGTGTCGGCGAAGTAGGGCATCAGCGTCAGCTGGGCCTCGACCCCGTCCATCAGGGGCAGGTTCGCCGGGTTGTAGTACAGGGAGTTCACGTCGTCCACGATGGTGGCGAACGCGCCGCCCAGAGCCATGCCACGCGCGCCGGAACCGAGCAACAGAAACTCGGCCGACGCCGTGCCGAAGCCATCGTTGCTGGTCGGCACCTCCACCGGGTTGTCTCCCGTCTGTGGACCGGTGCCCTGGGCCAGCAACATCCCCGGCAAGAGGACCAGACCGACCAGTCCTGTTGCCACTCGAGTTGGTAGCCGCATGAAATAACTCCTCCTGAGGACTTGGTAGTGCTCCGGCCGGGCGCGGCCTGCCGACCGCGCCCCTGCCGGACCGGTTCGCCTAGTTCTGCCCACCGAAGTTCACCACCGTGAACTTCCCGACGTGCTCCCGGCCGTCCGGCGTTGTGACGACGAAGAAGTACACGCCGCTGGCGATGAACTGGTTGTCACGGTTGCGCATATCCCACACAAGCCGGCCACCGCCCGACTTGTCGCGGTAGTTGATGCTCCGAATGAGCACGCCGGTGAGGGAGTAGATCCTCAGGGTGCACTCCACGGGCATGTTCACGAACATCATCTGCTTCTCGGTCGGGGCGAGATCGAACCGACTCGAGGCGAGGTACGGGTCGGGCACCACGTGCACCTCGTTCAGATCCGGCAACCCGGAGCTGAGGAGGCCCGCCTCGTTGATCGTCAGGTTGAACTGCAGCCCGGGGATCAACGGCGGCCGGTTGGCGCCCTCGCCGCTGTCACCCGTGGTCAGCTCGTAGTCGGTCGGCGCCGAGTCGGTGCCGCCGCTGCCGATGATCCCAGTGTAGGTGCGCAGCGTCCACACCGTCCCGTCCGACGGGAAGCCGGAGGTCTCGAAGATGTAGCGCTCCGCATTGATGTACAGCGCGAAGCCCTGTCCGGTCGCCGACATGCTGCCGAGCGAGTTGCCCTGGGTGCTCGTCGCCATCATCACCGGATCGGGCGCCAGGGTGATGGTCGGCGGAACCGTGAGGAAGGTGCAGAAGCCGAGTGCCGCCGCGTTCTGCGCCAGGCCGTCCAGGTAGTCGAAATCCTGCCAGTCGAGGAAGCCGTTGCCGTTGGCGTCCGTGGTCAGGAAGCCGTAGCTGGCCCGGGCGTTGGGGTTGAACGGCACGTTCACGTTGTGGGTGACGTCCCGCACCTCGGTGAAGGTGTTGCCACCCCAGGTGACGCGCACATCGGCCGCCCGCCCGATAGTGGCCAGCGTGTAGCCGAAGCACTGCATCGCGCCCGAAGCCGGGTAGGTGACACCGGTGACGTCGATCGGCGTATGGTGGACCGGCTTCCACACGCTGTCGATGCCGGCCAGCCCCCCCGCCCCGATGAACAGCGTCGGGTTGGGCGCCGTCTCCGTGGTGCCGTCGAACCAGCGGCTGCCGCCGGCCACGCTCCCGGCCACCAGGGCGCGCCGGTTCGCCTGGCCCTCGAAGTCACTGTAGTTGATCGACATCCCGAAGTGGCCGCTCACCGAGCCTGCCACGCCGGCGCCGAAGCCGGCCGGGATCCCGTAGCGCTGGAGCGCCTCGTCATTCCACGGCAGCAGTCCCGACCCCATCGAGAACTCGGTGAAGTCGGGGTCGCTGAAGCTGTCCCACACGGGCGTCCAGGCTGGCGTCACCGTCTGGCTGACCGATGTGCCGTTGTCGAAGCTCATGTACAGCGTCCAGCAACCGCCCAGCGCGTTGGTGCCCACCGGGCAGCCGGTGTTGGCGCTCGGTCCCGGCACCACGCTGTCGATCACCCCGCTCAGGCCGCCGGCCTGGAGAAGACCGCCGACCAGCGACGGGTCGGGCACCAGCACGAACTCAGTCGAGTTCGTGGGCGGCTGCGGTCCGGGGAAGATCCCGGTGACCGGGTCGGGCTGCACGTTGTCCTGCGTGACGTCGAGCAGCACCCCGTCATCGCCGGTCACCCCGATCACTGCGTCGAAGGCCACGGTCAGGTTCGGGGCGAAAGCGCGCGGCACCGCCTGCTTCGTCGCCACCGCGGAGGTGAGCGAGATCGGGCCCGACGCCTCCGAGTTCACGTCGAACGCCGTCACCGAGTAGAAGTAGGTGAAGTTGTTGGTCACCGCCTGGTCGACGAACACGAACGGCACCCCGTTGTTCTGGAGGCCGACGGGTTGGTCGGCGAGCGCCGTGTCGAGCTGCACCGCCTGGGCGCCGCCGGTGAGCAGCCGCACCACGCCGCCACCCGGAGTACCGCCGCCGCCGCCGTTGTTCCACAGGATGGTGAAGGTCTGGCCGGTCGGCAGGGAGTTGCCGGGCCCTATGTTTCGGCTCAGCGGCGACGTCGCGAGCGGACACGGCTCACCCGACGCGTAGCCCACCACGCTCGTTGGCACGCCGTTGATGTTGATCACCACCCCGACGTCCTCCTCGGGCAGCACCGTCTCGCAGGTGAAGTCGGCGAACTCGGTGGTGGCGTAGTCGAAGCTGCCGAGCAGCTCCAGGTTGTCCGGTGCGGTGCCCTTCAGCACCCGGTAGCCCTCGACGTCGAACTCACGGTAGTTGGGGTTGAAGAGGGCGCTCGTCGAGTCGGAAGCGACCGCGAAGAAGGGGTCGCCCTCGCGCTCGGTGGCGCTCTTGTTCCACAGCACCGTCACATTGCCGTCGGCCGGGGCCAAGAAGAAGGGAGGCGGCTCGGGAGCGAAGCCGAGCAGGAACTTGTTGTCGAAGATCGTCTGCGCGACCAGCGCCTTGCCGAGCAGGCTCTCCGGCACCACCTCGACCGAGAACTGGTCCAGCTTGTTGGACGCGCTCTCGAGGCCCGAAGCCGGCGCCGGGCCCATGTACCGGTACCAGCCGGCGCCCTTCTCGATCGGCTGCACCGCGTTCTGAACCGCCGTCAGGTTGACCGTGCAGTTCTGGCCATTCGCGTTACAGCCGCGCTGACTCGCGAACCCCGGGTGGAAGGAGGGGAAGCCGGGCGGGTTGGCGTTCGGGCTCCCGGCGTTGGCGATGATTCCCGACGGGGTGCCGTCGGGCAGCGACGCCACGGTGGCGGCCACGATGTAAGAGACCACGATCGTCGCCGCTGCCCCGGCCTCCACCGAGGTCGGGCCCGACGACTGGTAGAAGCGCGTGTCCGCCGCCTGCTGGAACACGAAGCACACCGGCCGGTCGGTCGGCGTGGTCGGCTCCACGTTGCAGGGCGGGTCGCCGAGCGCCGGCACCAGGTTGCCCGACAGGTAGCGCCACAGCTGCTCGTCACCCAGCGGGTCGATAAACTGGGCGCCCGGGCTGCTCGGGTTCTGCGTGTTGGAGAACAGGGTCAGCCCCACCTCTTGGCCCGTGTTCGGGTCGATCGGGCTCCGCAGGTACTTCACCCCCACGATCCCCGGCGAGTTCAGGAAGAAGGGAGGCTTGAACAGATTGGACGGATAGACGAAAGTCGGGTCGAGGAAGTCGCCCGTGTACGACAGCCCCAGATCGAACGACAGGACCGCGGTCGAGAAGTTGTTGCCCGCGTTGGACGTCACGTCCATGTCGGTCGAGAACGAGGCGTAGAAGTCGTCGATCCGCCACCCCGCGTCCGGCAGGGAGTTCTGGCCGGCGAAAAACTGGAGCTCGTTGATGCGCTGGAACTCCGGATCGTTGGTGACGTTCGCGAAGTCGTAGATGAAGTAGATGACCGACTCGTTGCCCGAGGGGAAGTTCCAGCTCAGGCTCCGCTGCGTCACCTGGACCCCCATCGGGTGTTTCCGGTTGGCGACCCGGTTCGGGTCCCCGTCCCAGTACTGCGTCCACGAGTCCTGCTGCGAGGCCGCCTGACGGCCGAGCAGCACCGGATTGAACAGGTCCGGATCGCTGACGATCGCCTCCGCCGGCCAGTTCGCCAGATCGTCCGAGTTCTGCGAGTCGAACACGTCGGACAGCGGCGCGCTGTGCTGCTGCGTGCCGCGGGCGTCGAAGAAGTACGCCGCCACCGTGTCGCCCGACCACGGGCCCGCCTCGTCCGAGTTGACCCCGGCGATCTGCAGACCGGTGTTGAAGATGTACTGGTCCACCGAGCCGGTCGGCCAGAAGCCGCCGCCGCCGGTGGGGCTGTTGAACACGTCCGTGCACACGTTCCCCTGGTTGTCCACCCCGCATTGCAGCAGGTTGCCGCGCAGCACGGCGGTGGGTCCCGCGAACAGGCCGAACGCATCCCGATTCTGCGCCCGCAGCCGCTTGCCCTCCGGCGTCACGTCGCCGATCGCCGTCGCGCCTACTGCGAACAGCAATCCGACCAGCGCGCCGCCCCAGAGCGTCGGCTTCGCGTAGCTCTTCAGCTTCTCATACATGGTGCGCTTCATGGCCACTCCTGGTCTCGCGGCAGAGAGGGGGCGGCGGCCCCGCCCCCTCGACCTGCCCTGGCGTTGGCGTTGTTGCTAACCTCGTCCTGGATTGATCCCCGGTCTCAGAAGACCAGTCGGATTCCTAGCCGCAGGTTCGTGTTGGAGACCGTGAACAGGTCGGGCACGCCGAACTGCGCGTCGTACACCTGCCCGAACGCGGTCTCCTGCTCC
>CAZJXR010000010.1:0-38788 GCA_964550085.1 uncultured Gemmatimonadota bacterium | reverse complement strand
CTCGGGGTACTCGGCGTCGCAGCCCGCGTCGGATACCCGGCGTCCACCGCTCGCCGCACTGGAGGTCGATCCATGGCAAATCGATTTCGCGCCGCACGCCGGTTGCTGACGCTTGCCGTGCTGGCGCCGGTTGCCGCCGCATGTGGCGACTCGACGGGTCCCTCGCAACAGCCCAACACCTCCCTGCCGCGTTCGCTCACCGAGGGAGAAACGCGGGCGATCACGGCCAGCAACGACTTTGCGTATCCGCTACTGCAGACGCTGTATGCCGAAGCGCCGGAGGCAAACCTGTTCTTCTCTCCCCTCAGTGTGCACCTGGCTCTCGGGATGGCGCTCAACGGAGCGTCGGGCGGCACCTTCGAGGCCATGCGAACGACCCTCGCGTTCGAGGACTCGGACTTGGCCGTTATCGACGCCGCGTACGCGAGCCTGCTCGAGCTGCTCAGCGGCCTGGATCCGAGTGTCGAACTCCAGATCGGCAACTCGATCTGGTTACGGCTGGGTTTTCCGTTCCACCAGAGCTACGTGGACACCGTGCGCCATTATTTCAAGGCTGAAGCGGCCGAATTGGACTTCGCCGATCCGGTGAGCTTAACGACGATCAATAAGTGGGTCGAGCGGGCAACCGACGGTCATATCGAGGACATTGTCGATCGCATCGAGGAGGATGACGTCGCCTTCCTGGTCAATGCGATTTACTTCAACGGACTGTGGACGACGGAGTTCGACCCCTCGCTGACGATCGATGATCAGTTCACGCGGCTCGATGGGAGCCGGACGGCGATCCGCATGATGCGGCGCGAGGGAGTGTACGGTGCGGTCTTCGACGAGTCCTACACAGCGGTGGAGCTGCCGTACGGTGGAGCGGCGTTCACGATGGCGATTGTGCTGCCCGCCTCCTCAGCGGAACTCTTCAGTCTGGTGCAGAGTCTAGATCGGGCCTCCTGGGAGGCCATCCTGGCCGGGTTGACGGAGCAGGAGATCGAATTGCAGCTGCCGCGCTTCCGGCTCGAGTGGGATCGGGAGCTCCGGAACGCACTCGACGCGCTCGGGATGGGAGTCGCCTTCCAGGGCGGTGTGGCGGATTTCGGCAATCTGTCGCCCGACGGCCGGCTGTACCTGAGTAGCGTGCGCCACAAGAGCTTCGTCGACGTGGACGAGACGGGAACCGAGGCGGCCGCTGTGACGTCCGTGACGGTGAAGGCGGTGTGCGACTGCGGCCCCCCCACGATCCGCATCGACCGCCCCTTCCTGTTCGCGATTCGGGAGCGCCTTTCGGGCACCATCCTGTTCCTCGGCGTGATGGTCGATCCGGCGGGCGCCTGACCCGGCAGCGCGAAGACTCGGGCACCCGCCCACAGTCGCCTCGCGCGTCGCACCGGGCGGAGCGGCTGCCGGATCGGCCTCGAGAACTGGCGTCCACACGGGGGCGCCGGTAAGCTGCGGGGGTTCTCAAACGCCTGACAGCGAGGTGGAAATGGCGCTTGATCCCAAGCTGCTCGAAATCCTGGTCTGTCCCAAGTGCAAGGGGGAGCTGGAGTATCGTGCGGAGGAGGACGCTCTTCTCTGTCACGCCTGTCGGCTCCGGTATGGGATCAGGGACGACATCCCGATCATGCTCATCGATGAGGCGACTACGTTCTGAGTCGCGTTCTGAATTGCGGCGCGTGGGCGGTGTCGGAGCGTGTCTGCTTCTCACCTCGGTCGCCCCGGGCGTCGCCCAGCAGAAGGTGGCGGATGCACAGTCCGCGGCCGAAGCGGCCACCTTCCTGCTCGTCCCGATCGGCGCCCGGGCCGTCGGCATGGCCGGAGCCGTCGCCGCCTCGAAGGACCAGTTCGAATCCGTGTTCTGGAATCCGGCCGGCATCGGCTCGCTCGAGCGCGGATCGGCGTATTTCATGCACTCCAATGACTTCGGCACAGACTCAAATGTCGCCGGTCTCGTGTGGAGGTTCGGGGTGCTGCGGGCGGGGTTCGCGTATTATGCGTTCGACCTTGGGTCCCTGGAGGCGACCGACGGGACGGGCGCGTCGCTCGGCAGCCTCGATGTGGGCAACCGCGAGTTCGTCCTCACCGGAGCCCTACCGGTCGTCTCGGGTCTCGACCTCGGGGCGAACGTCAAGCTGGTGCAGTTCGCCTCCAGCTGCAGTGGCCTGTGCGGCAGCTTCGACTTCACCTCGAGCACGGTGCTGTTCGATCTCGGAGCCCTCTTCACACCGCCCGGTTTCGACGCGCTTTCGGTGGCCGGTGTGCTCGCCAACGCCGGCCCCGGAATGGACCTGAACGACAGCGGGGTGACCGACCCGGCGCCCACCCGGCTGCGTCTCGGAGTGGCCGTGGACCTGCTGGACGCGGTGGATCGCGAACGGTCCGAGGAAGCGGCGATCGACCTCGCTATCGAGGCAGACGTCCAGGAGCCGTGGCTCGAGTTCGATGACCTGCAGCTGTTCCTGGGCGGCGAAGTGGGCATCGTGAAGATCGTGTACGTTCGCACCGGCTATGCGTGGGCCGGCGACGGACGCTCGGGAGCCGCCCTGGGGTTCGGAGTGCACTACAAGCGCCTGCGGCTCAATCTCGGTCGTTCGTTCGATGACTTCTCGAGCTTCGACACGGACGAGCCCTTCCAGTTCTCCATCGGACTCGACATCTGACCGACATATGCTCGCCCATGGCTGCTGACCGCAGCTTGTCGGAGCGCGTCCTCGACTTTCTTCGCGACGAGGCGGGCCGGCCGCTCAAGACCAAGGAGCTGGCTCGTGAGCTCGGCATCCCCGACGAGGAGTATCCAGCGCTTCGGACCGCGTTGCGCGAGCTCGAAGCGGAGGGCCTCCTGTATCGCGGCCGCAAGGGCCGATACTCGACTCCACGAAACATCAATCTCGTCGTCGGCCGCTTGCAGGTCACGCGCGCCGGGGATGGTTTCGTAGTCGTCGAGGATGGCGAGCAGGATGTGTTCGTTCGCGGGCGCAACCTGCACACGGCGGTAGAGGGCGACCGGGTGGTTGCCCGAATCGAGCACCGGCGACCCGGGCGCAATCCGGAGGGGCAGGTCATCCGGGTGCTCGACCGCGCCTGGCGGCAGGTCGTCGGCACCTATCACCGCAAGCACGCCTACGGTTTCGTACTTCCGCAGGAGCCTCCTCTGCGCGGAGATCTGTTCATTCCGCCCGGGTTCGAGGACGACGCGCGCGACGGGGACATCGTGCTGGTCCGGGTGCTCGAGTGGGGGGAAAGGGAGTTGAGCCCGGTCGGCCAGATCGAGCGCATCCTGGGCTCCCCGGGGGATCCCGGCGTCGATGTTCTCGCCATCATCCTGGGGAATCAGCTTCCGCTCGAGTTTGCCCCCGAGGTGGCTGCGGAGGCCGAGCGCATCGCCGCTGCCGGCGTCGAAGACGCGCGCACGTCCGCACGCGAGGACCTGCGCGATCGACTCGTGATCACCATCGACCCGGCAGATGCTCGCGATCACGACGATGCGGTGTCGTTCACGCGCCTCGAGTCGGGTGGCGCCGAGGT
Source organism: uncultured Gemmatimonadota bacterium (assembly GCA_964550085.1). Classification (GTDB taxonomy): domain Bacteria; phylum Gemmatimonadota; class Gemmatimonadetes; order Palauibacterales; family Palauibacteraceae; genus JBFILW01. The sequence goes on along the minus strand of CAZJXR010000010.1, from coordinate 35,272 downwards.
CGGGATCCACATCGCGGACGTCTCGCATTACGTGGCGGAGGGAAGCGCCTTGGACCGGGAAGCACTGGAGCGCGGAACCAGCGTCTACCTCGTCGATCGTGTTGTGCCCATGCTACCGCATGCCCTGTCGAGTGATCTCTGCTCGCTGAAGCCGGACGTCGATCGCCTGGCCGTTTCGCTGCTCCTGCGGGTGGGGTCGGATGGTCACGTCCGGGATCACCGCCTGGTGCGCAGCGTCATCCGGAGTCGCCACCGGTTGTCCTACGACGAGGCACAGCTTCTGCTCGACGATCCCGGCGCTCACGAGGACGGAATCGGGGCCGCGCTCGTCTCGCTGCTCGAGTTCACCCGGCGCCTGCGGGCGGAACGCGTGGCGCGAGGCAGCATCGACTTCGACCTGCCCGAAGCCCGGGTCGTCCTCAACCCGGCCGGGGAGCCCACCGATATCCAGCGCGTGCTTCGCCTTCCGGCCCACGAGCTCATCGAAGACCTGATGATCCTGGCCAACGAGACGGTCGCTGCGCTTTCGATCCGGGAGCGGGTTCCGATCGTGTTTCGAGTTCACGAGCCGCCCGATGCCGACAAGATCGAGGCGCTCCGCGCGCTCGCCTCGACGTTCGGCTTCCGACTGCCACCGGGGTCGGTCAAGCCGAGGAATCTGGCTCGGATGCTCCGCGCCATGGATGGCACGCCGCAGGAACAGCTGATGGTGACGGCGACCCTGCGGAGCATGAAGCAGGCCCGATACGCGACCGAAAATCTCGAGCATTTCGGTCTGGCGTCGCCGGCGTACGCACACTTCACGTCGCCGATTCGCCGCTACCCCGACCTGATCGTCCATCGCCAGCTCAGCCGCTGGCTGACCGATCCGGCGGGGGCTCGCAGGGTCGACCGCGAGGGCTTGGGTCACATGGCACGCCACGCATCCGACCGGGAACGGCGCGCGATGGCGGCCGAACGGGACTCCATCGACCTGAAGAAGATCGAGTTCATGGAACGTCATCTGGGGGAGGAGTTCGAAGGGACGATCGCCGGGGTGACCGCGTTCGGACTGTTCGTTCTGCTGGATGACTTTCAGGTCGATGGGTTGGTGCACGTCAGCTCGTTGACCGATGACTACTACGTGTTCGTCGAGGAGCGGCATGCCCTCGTAGGACGCCGGGGGCGCAACACCTATCAGCTCGGTGACCGGGCGCGCGTCCAGGTGGCACGCGTGGACCGGGAGGAGCGGCACATCGACTTCGAGCTCCTCGAGCACGCCGCGATGGTCGATGAAGCGGACGGCGGAAGGAGGAAACAGGCGAGCAGGGAGGACGACCGGTCGGCCGGTCCGTCGCGGCGGCGCGCGACCTCCAAGCGAACGAAGGGCGCGACTCAAACGGAGCCCGGGCAGCAGCCAGCGCGCAGGCGCGGGAGGAAGAGCAGCGAGAGCAAGGGAAGCAGCAAGAGCAAGGGGGGCAGCAAGAGGCGCAAGAAGGGCACGAAGAGAACCAAGGGTGAGGAGGGCGCCAAACGGAGCAGGAAGCGCGGCAAGAGGGAATAGGCAGCAGCGCCGCGGGACCGCCGCTCGATGCTTGACCGGCGCCCCGCGTTTTGCTTAATTTTGTGGTCGACGGGGCCGTCCGCGATGCGGAGGCCCCGTTGCTGTTGATTCCCCGGGGGAATCTCCACACACCAGCGTCAGGAGCGAGTCACGATATGGAGGCAGTCGCAGATCACCTCGCCCATCTCGAACGGATGCGGGGTCGGCTGGACGAGCTAAGGGGGTATCTTTGAAGTAGCCGACAAGCTGGAGCAGCTCCAGAAGTTGGAGGCGCTCATGGCCCGTCCGGACTTCTGGGATCGACCCGAGCGGGCGCGCGAAGTCATCGATCGATCGAACCGATTGCGGTCGTGGACCCAGCCGTGGACGACGCTGTCGACCCGGGTCGATGAGCTGCTCGAGCTCGTACAGCTGATGGAGGATGCGCCCGATGCGGAACTCCTTTCGGAGGTCGTCACCGAGATCAAGAAGGTAGAGGCCGATCTGGGTGAGCTCGAGCTCAGAAACATGCTGAGCGACCCCGACGCCCGTCGATCGGCGCTGCTCACGATTCATCCGGGGGCCGGCGGCACCGAATCGCAGGACTGGGCCGAGATGCTGATGCGCATGTACAGCCGGTGGGCCGAGTCAAAGGGCTACTCCGTCGAGGCGGTGGAGCTGCAGCCGGGAGAGGAAGCGGGAATCAAGTCGGTCACGCTCGAGATCACCGGCGAGTACGCGTACGGCTACCTGTCAGCGGAACGGGGGGTGCACCGGCTGGTGCGGATCTCGCCCTTCGACGCCCAGAGCAGGAGGCATACCTCGTTTGCCTCGGTGTTCGTCTACCCCGTCGTCGATGAGGACATCGAGATCGAGATCGACGAGGATGATCTCCGTATCGACACCTATCGCTCGTCCGGAGCAGGCGGCCAGCACGTCAACAAGACGGACTCGGCGGTCCGCATCACCCACCTTCCGACCAACATCGTGGTGGCGTGCCAGCAGGAGCGCAGTCAGCACAAGAATCGGGCGAAGGCAATGAAGATGCTGCGGGCGGCACTGTACCAAGCGGCGCTGGAGGAGCAGCAGGAACAGCGACAGGCGCTCGAGAAGACGAAGAAGGAGATCGCCTGGGGCAATCAGATTCGCTCGTATGTCCTGCAACCCTACACGATGGTCAAGGACCACCGCACGGGGCTGGAGGTAGGCAACGCGGATGCGGTGCTCGAGGGGGACCTCGACCGCTTCATCGAGGAGTTCCTGAGACAGAACGGGCGACCGGCCGCCTGATGAACGATGGCGACGGCCCCGGATCGGCCTGCGCTCGATGCGGAGCTGCCGAAGGCGCCGTGCGCGATGGCCTCTGTCTGCGGTGCTGGTACGCGTCGGAAGATCGGCCCAAACCGGTCCGGGACCGCTTCGCCAAACTGGCAAAGCTGGAGCAGCTCGGCATTCCCCCGTACGCCTACGCGTACGAGCCCACCCACGATCTGGCCGCCGCCGCGGCGCTGTACGCCGACGACGACCGGGAGCGGGAGGTCCGGGTGGCCGGCCGGCTCCTGTCGTTTCGAGATCTCGGCGGCAGCGCCTTCGGTCACCTCGGCGACCGCAGCGGCCGCCTCCAGGTGTACTTCAAGCGCGACCGACTGGATCCCGAAGCCCTGTCGCTGCTGGAGCTGCTCGATCTCGGCGACTGGATCGGCGTCCATGGGGAGCTGTTTCGCACCCGGACGGGCGAGATCACGGTCCGCGCCGATGAGCTGACCCTGCTTTCCAAGTCGCTCCGTCCTCTACCGCTGGGCAAGGAGGAGGTCACCGCGGCCGGGGAGCGCGTTGTCCACAGCGGCTTCGCCGATCGCGAGACCCGGTATCGGCAGCGCTATGCGGACCTGGCCGTCCATCCCGACATCCGCGACCTGTTCGTCACCCGGGCGCGCATCGTGACCGAATTGCGCCGATTCCTCGACGAGCGACGCTTCCTCGAGGTAGAGACGCCCATCCTCCAGCCCGAGTATGGCGGAGCGGCCGCGCGGCCCTTCACGACTTACCACAATACTTTAGATACACATCTGTATCTGCGCATTGCGGATGAGCTTTACCTCAAGCGGCTCATCGTCGGCAACCTCGACCGTGTGTACGAGATCGCGAAGGATTTTCGCAACGAGGGCATCGACCGCACGCACAATCCCGAGTTCACCATGCTCGAGCTCTACCAAGCGTACGCCGATTACACCGACATGATGGAGCTCGCCGAGGAGATGGTGACGGCCGTGGTGCGCACCGTACGGGGGAGTCTGTCGTTCGAGTACGCGGGGACCCCGATCAACTTCACGCCGCCGTGGCGCCGCCTCAGCCTGCGGGAAGCGGTCGGGCGCTACGCGGGTCTCGACATCGGGAGCGCGACGACCGACATGCTGCGGCGTGAAGCCCGGGCGGCGGGGCGGAGCGATGCCGATGAGCTCACTCGGGCCAAGCTCATCGACGTCCTGTTCTCGTCCCGGGTGGAGCCGGCCCTGCACGACCCCACCATCGTCCACGACTACCCGATCGAGATGAGCCCCCTAGCCAAGCCGAAGCGAGGCGAGGAAGGGTTCGCCGAGCGGTTCGAGGTGATCGCCGGCGGCGCCGAGCTGGTCAACGCCTTCAGCGAACTCAACGATCCACTCGACCAGTACGAACGACTCGCCGTGCAGGCGCGACTGCGCGCGGCTGGCGACCTCGAGGCAGTCGGGATCGACGAGGACTACGTGCGGGCGCTGGAGTACGGCCTGCCACCGACCGGCGGACTCGGCCTCGGAGTCGATCGGCTCGTCATGCTACTGACCGATCGCAGCAGCATCCGGGAGGTGGTGCTGTTTCCGCTCCTTCGCCCCCAGGAAGGGAGCTGAGTCGGGTGGCCGGGCAGCGGCGAGACAGCGGGGCCCGCCTCGACTGGCTGATCGCCCGGCGCTACCTGGCGAGTCGCCGATGGCGTGGCATGGTGTCGCTCATCACCTTCATCGCGATTGGCGGGGTGGCAGTCGGCGTCATGGCCCTCATCGTCGTGATCGGCGTCATGAGCGGCTTACAGAAGGACCTGCGTGAGAAGATCCTCGGCGCGAGCGCGCACGGAATCGTGCTCGAGGTGAACCAGCAGGTGCAGATGGACGCGTGGTCGCTCGTTCTCGAGCGGGTCCGTGCCGACCCGGATGTCACCGCGGCGGCCCCCTTCATCTATACCGAGGTGGGTCTGAACGCGGGCGCCGGCTACAGCGAGGGAGCCGTGCTGCGCGGCGTCGAGAACGACCCGCTTTCGTTGGGAGTCCAGCAGGTGGGGGACTACATCGTCTCCGGCCGCATGCCGTTCGAGCCCACCGAGTCCGGGCGGCCGGGGATTCTGGTCGCCGAAGGGCTGGCCAGCCGGCTGGGCCTCTTCCCGGGCAAGTTGGTGACCGTGGTGTCGTTCCAGAACGCGGAGCTCACGTCGGCGGGCTTCGTGATGCCGCAGCTGCGCCGCTTCGAGGTGACCGGGATCTTCCGTACCGGCCTTTATCAGTACGACACGAAGTTCACCTACGTCGACCTCGCCGCCGCCCAGGAACTCCTCGGCCTTGGCGATGCGGTGACCGGCATCGAGTTCAACGTGATCGATGCGTGGAAGGCCGACGAGGTGGCGCGGCGAATCGGAACGGAGCTCGGCTTTCCGTACCGGGTCGATGACTGGCAGCGCCAGAACGCCAATCTGTTCTCGGCACTCAAGCTCGAAAAGCTGGCCATGGGCGTGATTCTGCTTCTCATTGTCCTCGTCGCCTCCTTCAACATCGTGTCCACGCTCATCATGGTGGTTTCCGACAAGACCCGGGAGATCGGCATCCTGCTCTCGATGGGCATGACGCCGCGCGGAATCACCCGCATCTTCATGCTCCAGGGGGTCGTGATCGGGCTGGTGGGCACCGGTGTGGGTGCGGTGCTCGGCGGCACCCTCGCATGGGCGCTCAGGAAGTGGGAATTCATCACCCTGCCGGGCGACGTGTACTTCGTCGACCGGTTGCCGATTCTGCTCGATCCGCTCGATGTGACCATCATCCTGGTGGCCTCGATCGCCATCTCGTTCCTGGCCACGCTCTACCCATCCCGCCGGGCTGCGGCCCTCACCCCGGTCGAAGCCATTCGGCATGAGTGAGGTCGTCGGCGCTCGCGAGCTGGTCCGGACCTTCCTCGACGCCGAGGGGAGGGAGATCCGCGTGCTGCGCGGAGTGGATCTCGAGGTCGGATCGGGCGAGACGGTAGCGATCATCGGGCCGAGCGGGGCGGGGAAATCGACCCTGCTTCATCTGCTCGGAGGTCTCGACCGGCCGTCGGGTGGGACGGTGAGCTGGCGGGGCCGCTCCCTGCGCGGCCTGTCGTCTCTCGAGCTGGCCGATGCCCGCAATAGATTCGTCGGTTTCGTGTTCCAGTTCCACCACCTGTTGCGTGACTTCTCGGCGCTCGAAAACGTCATGATTCCACAGCTTATCGGCGGCATCGGACGCCCCGCCGCCGAGGCGCGGGCCCGTGAACTCCTCGACCAGGTGGGCCTCTCGGACCGGCTCTCGCACCGGCCCGCGAAGCTCTCGGGCGGCGAGCAGCAGCGGGTGGCCGTGGCGCGAGCCCTCGCCAACGAGCCGCCGCTATTGCTGGCCGATGAGCCGTCCGGTAACCTAGATGTCGATACGAGCGAACGACTGCACGACCTGCTGTTCGAGCTGGTGGACGCTCATCAGAGCGCCCTGATCGTAGTCACGCACAATCTTGGGCTGGCCGGACGCGCCAACCGGACGCTGCGACTTTCGAGTGGCGTTCTGCGACCGGCCGAGGAGGACGAGAACGGCTGACGAGCCCGGCGGCGGACCTGAGCGAGGGATCCGGAAAAGGCCGCTCCGCGTACTGTATGCAGGGACGTGGAAGACGGGCGGGGGCAAACGCCCGGTCGAGTCAGCCAGTACGGAGCAGCACGGCAATGCAGTGTGACCACTGCCACGAACGGGACGCGGAGATTCAACTCACCGAGATCGAGGACGGTGAGATGAAGACCGTGTGGCTATGCAACGAATGCGCGGCCGCCCGCGGCCTGGCAGGGCCGGCCGCCGCCAGCAAGGCGCCCCTGGCCGACTTCCTGGCGCAGATCGGCAAGAGCGTCGATGAGCCTTCCGTTGCCGCGAGCGCCGAGCCGTGCCCCTACTGTGGCACCTCGAGCACGGACTTTCGTCGCACCGGACGGCTCGGGTGCCCGCAGTGCTATCCGCACTTCGAGCGCCAGCTGAGGGGATTGCTCCGGCGCATTCACGGCTCGACCCAGCACGTCGGGAAGATCAGTCTCGGCGAGGGCATCGAGGCCGAGGATCAACTCGCGCGGCTGGCGGATCTGCGTCGTCGTCTGCAACGGGCGATCGAGACGGAGGATTTTGAGAACGCCGCCGTACTGCGCGACGAGATCCGGGCCCTCGAAGTGGAGTTTGTCGAGTGAGCGCCGCCGCGCTCGGAGATCGGGGCCTGACCTGGCTCAGTGGGGACAACCACGACAGCGAGATCGTGCTCTCCACCCGCGTTCGCCTCGCGCGCAACCTGCAGGGCTTTGCCTTCGCCGCCCGCGCGTCCGACGACGAACGCGACCGGGTCGAAGAGCGCGTCAGATTGGCGATCGAGTCGATCCCGGAGCTGGCCGAGGCGTTGTACCTGGATATGGACGGGATCGAGCCGCTCGATCGAGAAGTCCTGCTCGAGCGCCACCTGGTGAGCAGGGATCTGATCGGCGCGCCCGGCGGCACGCCGCCGAGCGGGGCCGGCCTCGTGCTCTCCGACCGCGACGCGCTCGGCTTGATGGTGAACGAGGAGGACCACCTGCGACTGCAGACGCTTCTGAACGGACTGCAGCTCGAGCAGGCGTGGCAACGGGTCGATGGGTTGGACAACGAGCTCGGCCAGCTGTTGTCGTATGCCTATCACCACGAGTTCGGCTTTCTCACCTCGTGTCCGACCAATGTGGGGACCGGGCTGCGCGCCTCCGTACTCGTCCACCTCCCGGGTCTGGTGCTCACCAAAGAGATCAACCAGGTCTTGCAGGGGATCTCCCAGGTCGGTCTCACCTTTCGCGGCTTCTACGGCGAGGGCTCGGAGGTGGTGGGCAACTTCTTCCAGGTTTCGAACCAGACGACCCTCGGCAAGAGCGAAGCCGAGCTCATCGACCATCTCGGCAAGATCGTCGGCAAGGTGATCGAATACGAGAAGCGGGCCCGTTCGGTCCTGCTGCGCGAGGCCCCTGCGGTGCTCGAGGACAAGGTGTGGCGGGCGTACGGCATCCTCCGGCACGCCCGGAGCCTGGCGTTTGCCGAAATGATGAACCTGTTGTCAGGCGTGAGGTTAGGGCTTAGTCTGAAACTAATACGATCGGTTCGTGTAGAGACCCTCAACAGAAGCATGATCTTCGCCCAGGCAGCTCACCTTCAACGAGCTGCCGGCCGCACGCTCGACGAAAACGAGACCGATGTTCGTCGAGCGACGTACGTGCGCGAGCAACTGAAGCGCGATCGAGCAGCGATGGACGGTTCCGATCCGGAGTAGACGGGGAAACGCAGGCTGGCGACGACGAGGTCGGGATGAACTACAATTTCACGGATCGAGTTCGCAAGGTGCTCGCGATGGCGCGAGAGGAGGCGATTCGCCTCCAGCACGACTACGTGGGAACCGAGCACATCCTTCTGGGCCTGATCCGGGAGGGCGAGGGGGTCGCGGCGGCGGTGCTCACCAACCTGGCCGCCGACCTCGACGAGCTGCACCGTCTCGTAGAAGAGAACGTGCGCCGCGGGAAGTCCTCAGCTGCCATTGGAGAGCTCCCGTACACATCGCGAGCCAAGAAGGTGCTCGAGTACGCGATGGCCGAGGCCCGCGAGTTGAACCACAGCTACGTGGGGACGGAACACCTTCTGCTCGGCCTCCTGCGCGAGGAGAAAGGCCTGGCGGCCAAGGTGCTGGGCGAGCTCGGAATCGGCCTCGACGAAGCGCGGGCCGAGACGCTGAAGTTGCTCGGCACCGAAGTACCGAGCTCCAGCCCACAGTCCTCGAGCGCCTCCAGCGCATCCAAGACCGAGAAGAAATCCAAGACTCCGGCGCTCGACCACTTCTGCCGTAACCTCACCGAGTTGGCCGGACAGGGTAAGCTCGATCCCACCATCGGAAGGGAGAAGGAGATCGAGCGCGTCATGGAGGTCCTCTCACGACGCAAGAAGAACAACCCGGTTCTGATCGGCGAACCCGGAGTCGGCAAAACGGCGATCGTCGAGGGGCTCGCCCAATCGATCGTTCGGGGCGAGGTGCCCGACAGCCTCAAAGAGCACCGCGTTCTCGCTCTGGACATGGCGGCGGTGATCGCCGGCACCAAGTACCGCGGGCAATTCGAGGAGCGCCTCAAGGCGATCGTCAACGAGATCTCGCAGAATCGCGGTATCATCCTGTTCATCGACGAGCTGCACACGCTCGTCGGGGCGGGCGCGGCCGAGGGTGCGATCGACGCTTCGAACATGCTCAAGCCGGCGCTGGCGCGGGGCGAGCTGCAATGCGTGGGGGCGTCGACCCTCAACGAGTATCGCAAGTACATCGAGAAGGACGGAGCGCTGGAGAGACGCTTTCAGACGGTGATCGTGGAGCCGCCGACGGTGGACGAGACGATCGAGATCCTCAAGGGCCTGCGGAAGCACTATGAGGAGCATCATCGCGTCCACATACCGGACGAATCACTGGTCGCATCCAGCAAGCTGGCGGACCGTTATATCACCGATCGATTCCTGCCGGACAAGGCGATCGACGTGGTAGATGAGGCGAGCGCCCGCGCGCGGCTCGGTGCCCAGGTGCCGCCTTCCGAGGTGCAGGATCTGCAGAAACGCCTCGAGGAGCTGGCTGGCAGCAAAGACGAAGCGATCCGCGACCAGGACTTCGAGCGGGCGGCATTCCTGCGAGATCAGGAGAAGGAACTCCAGGAGCAGATCAAGCAGCTCCGCGAAACGTGGGACAAGCAGCGACGCGAGCATTGGCCGACGTTGAGCGAAGAAGACATCTCGTTCATCGTCTCACGGTGGACCGGGATCCCTGTCATGCGCCTTCAGGAGTCCGAGACTGAACGGCTGCTGCGCATGGAGGACGAGCTGCACGAAACCGTGGTCGGCCAAGACGAGGCGATCGAGGCCATCAGCCGAGCCATCCGTCGCAGTCGGGCTGGCCTCAAGGACCCGAACCGACCCATCGGCAGTTTCATATTCTCCGGACCGACCGGCGTCGGGAAGACCGAGCTGGCGCGCGCCCTGGCCCGCTTTCTGTTCGCCGACGAGCAGGCCCTGATTCGAGTCGACATGTCGGAGTTCATGGAGAAGTTCTCCGTCAGTCGGTTGATCGGCGCGCCGCCGGGATACGTCGGCTACGAGGACAGCGGCAGTCTGACCAAGGCCGTGCGCCGACGTCCGTACAGCGTGGTGCTGCTCGACGAGATCGAGAAGGCGCATCCCGACGTGTTCAACATCCTTCTCCAGGTGCTCGACGAGGGTCACCTGACCGACAACTACGGTCGGCTGATCGACTTCAAGAACACGGTCATCATCATGACCTCCAACGTCGGGGCGCGCGACATCGCGTCCAGCTCCACGCTCGGTTTCAGCGAGAGCGAATCGACGATGGACTACGACCGGATCCGGGAACGGGTGAAGGATGAGATCCAGCGCACCTTTGCTCCCGAGTTCCTCAATCGACTCGATGACGTGATCGTGTTCCATCCCCTGTCGCGCGAGCAGATCGGCCAGATCGTGCTCGTTCTGCTCCGCGATCTGCAAAAGCGCCTGTCGGAGGAGGAGCTCAAGATCCGGCTCACCGACGCAGCGGTCGAGTTCCTGGTGGAGCACGGATACGACGATCGCTTCGGCGCCCGACCGCTCAAGCGGACGATTCAACGGTACATCGAGGATTCACTGTCCGAGAAGATCCTGATGGGAGAGTTCGCGCCGGGCGACGAGATCCTGGTGGACGCCGCGGACGATCCCGAGAAACTCCAGTTCAAGGTGGCCTCCCACACCTCGGCTCCGTGAGCCTCAGAAGGTCTTCGGCTGTCCTCGCGGCCCTCGTCCTGCTCAGCGCGACGAGGGCCGCGCTCCTATCAGCTCAGGTCACGGACTCCATATTCGACGTGCGGGTGGACAGCATCGTCGTACAGGGGGCGCAGCTCATCGCCGCCAGCGAGATCGCCTCGGGGAGCGGTCTCCGTATCGGCACCCGGGTGACATATCCGGATCTCCAGAACGCCATCCGGCGGCTGTTCGCTTCCGGCGACTTCTCGGACATCAAGATCTTCGTCAGCCAGGGTCCGCCCAACGTCTTCATCATCGAAGTCGTCGAGCGACCGCGCGTGGCCTCGTATCAGTTCCAGGGCATGCAGCACGTCAACGCGACGCAAGTGCAAGACACGGTCGGCCTGGTGGCAGGCGAACCGCTGGATCCAGCCAAGGTGCACTCGGCACGCGTGATGATCCGCAGCATTCTCGCCAACAGCGGTTGGCCGCGTGCCCGGGTGGATACCACGATTCGCGCGACTCCCACCGGCGAGTACGCGGTCACTTTCGACGTCACGGAGGGTCCTCGGCTCGCCGTCGCCCGGATCGACTTCGTGGGGAACGAGGCGTTCACGGATGCCCAGATCGCCGACGCCATGTCGACCGGCGAGGAGGGCTTTTTCTGGTTCAATTCGGGCTCGCTGAAGAGCGAGGAGTACCAGCTCGATCTGAGCCAGAACCTGCCGAATTTCTACGCCGAGCACGGATACATCGACTTCGCGGTGCTCAGCGACACGGTCGTGGTGGACACGACGACGGGGAAGGGCCGCATCGAGATCCGCGTGGATGAAGGAGCGTTGTACCGTCTCGTATCGTTCGAGATCGAGGGAAACCGTCGCTTCCCCACATCGGTGCTCAAGTCGTATCTGCAGCCGGCCCGGGACGGACTGCTCGGGGGGGGCGACCCCGCCGAGCGACCGCCCTTCGACGAGCCCGGATTCGAGGAGGCGACCGCCAGGGTCGGAGACCTGTACCGCGACGCCGGCTACCTGCGGGTGCAGATTCGACCCATAATCGAGCGTCTCCCTCCCGACACCGCGGGCGCTGACCCGCGGATCGCCGCCCGCTGGTTCATCATCGAGGGCGAGCCATCCTACGTGCGGCACGTCACGATCGTCGGGAACGACTACACGCACGATCGCATCATCCGGCAGCGGCTTTTCGTCCTCCCGGGCGACATCTACTCGCAGGAGCTGGTGATCCAGAGCCTGCGGGCCATCCAGGCGCTCGGCTTCTTCGAGACGCTCCCGCCTCAGGAGGCCGTGCAGATCCTGCCCAGCGAGACCGGCGACGTGGTGGACATCGTGTTTCGAGTCAAGGAGACGCAAACGGGCAACGTGAACTTCGGCATCTCCGCCACGCCGGCCACCGGCTTCGCCGGCTTCATCGGTTACGACCAGCCGAATCTGTTCGGCCTCGCCAAGATCGGGCATTTCCGGTTCGTGTTCGGGGGGCGCACCACCGATATCGAAGTCAGCTACACCGACCCCGAGATCTTCGGCTCCCGAAAGTCGCTCACCGTGGGGCTGCAGAGCTCGCGAGACCAGTTTCAGACCTTCAGCCTCGGCGATCGGCGCCAGACCGGTGGGTTCGTCGAATTCGGGATGCCCTTTTTCGGACTCCGATCGACGCGCGCGTTCATCGGGTATTCCCTGTTCTATGACGAGGTCAGCGACCTCGACGCCTTTGGACGGGATCCGACGGAAGAAGGCTTCATCACGGCGGGCACCCGGAGCAGCGTCAGCTTCCGCCTCGTGCGGGATTCTCGGCTCGGCGGGCTATTCCCGACTAGCGGCAGCCTGAACACCCTGTCGTGGCGACACACAGGCGGGATCTTGGGCGGCGACGGGGACTACTCCAAGATCGAGCTGGCGAGCGAGTGGTTCGTTCCCATCGGCGAGATCGGGGGCGGTCCTACCAGTGTGCCGATTACGATCGTCCTCGGGCTCAAGTACCGCGCCGGTTTCATCTTCGGCGACAATCCGTTCTTCCAGGACCGGTTCGTGGTCGGCGGCACGCAGGTCGGCGTTCAGGTGCGCGGCTACGGCGAGGCGACGGTCACTCCGCTGGGCCATGTGCCTCGCGATGCACCGGTGAGTGACTTCGAGCGCGTGGGAGAGGCCTTTTTTGCCACCACGGCTCAGATCGGGGTCAAGCTCACCGACAACATCTTCCTGAGCACGTTCGTGGATGCGGGGAACAATTGGTTCGCGGCCTCGCAGTTCAACCCGACGGACCTCTTGACGGCCGCGGGCGTAGGAGCCAGTCTGGTCACGCCGTTCGGGCCGATCGGCGTCGACTATGCCTTCGGATTCGATCGCCGTGATGTACTCGGGCGGCCCGATCCGGGCTGGAAACTCAACTTCCGATTCGGGACGGTATTCTGAGGCAAGACGAGCCGCCGGCACCGTCCGTGCGGCCTGTTTCATTGAAGGGGTGAACGATGAGTCTTTGTCACGTGGTGGGGGCATCGCGGCGCCTCGTCTACGCGTCGATGGGTCTCCTGTTCGCCGGTACGGCGTGGGCCCAACAGGGACCGCCTCCGGACGCCAAGATCGTGTACGTGAACGTCCAGCAGGTCGTGCAGCAGGCACCCGGTGCCGAGGCGGCGAGGTCGACGTTCGACCAAGAGCTGGCCCAGTTCCGACAGGAACTTCAGGCCATGGCCACCGCGGTCGACTCGATGGTGCAGGAGTATCAGAAACAAGAGGTGATGCTGAGTCCACAGGCCAAAACGGCCAAGCAGCAGGAGATCCTCGGAAAGCAGCAGCAGCTACAGACGCGCCAGCAGGAGCTCGAAACGCAGGCCGGACAGCGTCAGCAGGAGCTCCTACAACCGATCCTCGAGCGGGTCAGCGCGGTGATCGAAGAGATCCGGGCCGAGAACGGTTACTACATGGTGGTCGACGTTACCGATGCCGGAATCGTGGCGGCCGACAGCCGCCTCGATATCACTCAGCTCGTCAACCAGCGGGTGCAGGCGGCTGGACAGGCCAACTCGGGCGGGTGAGCGGTCGGGATAGCCTCTGCTTGGCCGCGCACCGACCGGCTCGACAGGCGCCCGCGACCCGGCAGGGGAGCGGGCGCTTTCACATGATGGGGTGGATCACGTGCAGCCTTTGACGGTCGAGGAGGTCGCGCGACACGTGGACGGGACCGTCGAGGGCGACCCGGCTCGCGTGCTGGAGGGCCTGGCTCCGGTCGATTCGGCCGGTCCCGCCGATCTCACCTTCGTTACCAGCGAGCGTTATGCGAGGCTCCTTGCCGGCTCGGCCCCGGGCGCGGTGCTGATCTCACACGATCTACAGGTCGAGGCGCCGGAGAGCAGCCTGGTTCGGGTGGACGATCCGCAGCGCGCGTTCGCCCTTCTGGCCCCCCTGTTCGTGGCGGACGACGTGGCTCCCCCTGGCGTGTCGCCGGCCGCGAACGTGGCCGACGATGTCAGTCTCGGTGCAGGCACATCGGTGGGACCGCACGCCGTAATCGGGAAGGGCGCGGTGGTCGGAGACCGGACGCGCATCGGTGCGCTCACGGTGATTGGCCCCGGCGCCCGGATCGGGAACGAGTGCATCATCGGCGACTCGTGCACGATTCTCGGTTGCGTCAGGCTCGGCGATCGCGTGCGGGTCCACGCCGGAGCCCGCATTGGGACCGATGGCTTTGGGTTCACACCTCGGGACGACGGCCTGGTCCGAATGCCGCAGGTGGGACGCTGCATCGTCGGCGATGATGTCGAGATCGGGGCTAACACCGCGATCGATCGGGGAGCCCTCGGAGACACGGTGATCGGGGACGGCACCAAGATCGACAACCTGGTGCAGATCGCTCACAACGTGCGTATCGGCCGCCACTGCGTGATCGCCGCCCAGGTCGGCATCGCGGGAAGCGTCGATATCGGCGATCGTGTGCAGCTGGCAGGTCAGGTGGGCATCGCCGATCACCTGTCGATCGGGGATGGCGCGCGGGTGGCCGCTCAATCCGGAGTGTCGAGCGACATTCCGGCCGGCGCGACGTACTTCGGCTATCCGGCCCGTCCTCACGGCCAGGCCATGCGGGCCGCGGCGGCCTTTCTCCGACTTCCCGACGTGCTCCGCCGTCTCAAGCGAGTCGAGCGGGATCTGGCCAGTCGGTGAGCGCACCTCACCAGCGCACGATCTGTCGTGTGGTGTCCGTCGAGGGCTCGGGGCTCCACTCGGGGCGTCCCGCCCGCGTCGAGCTGAAACCGGCGGCGCCGGAGACCGGCATCATCTTCCGACGTCGGGACGCTGACCCCAATCTCGTGATCCCCGCCACCCTCGACCATGTGGTAGAAACGGATCGGCAGACGGTGCTCGGCCGCGATGGGATCGAGGTGCAGACGGTGGAACACCTGTTGGCCGCTGCCGTGGCGCTCGAGTTGGACAACCTCGAGGTCGTCGTGGACGGGCCCGAGCCACCGATACTGGACGGCAGTGCTGCTGTCTGGTGCGCGCGGCTCGAGGAGGCCGGAGTCGAACAACAGTCGCTCCCGGCGCTGGTGCTCGAGCCGTCCGAGCCGCTGTCGCTCCGGGAGGGCGACTCCCGATATACTGTAACCCCGGAGATCGCGTACACCGTCTCGGTGACGATTGACTTCGACCACCCCCTGATCGGCCGCCAGACGGCCCACGCGGAGGTGGGCGGCGCGTTCCGGAACGAAACGGCGCCGGCGCGCACCTTCGGCCTTGCGAGCTGGAAGGAAGAGCTCCATGCGCGCGGCCTCGCGCTCGGAGCAGGAACCGAGAACACGGTGGTCCTCACGGAAGCGGGGCTCGCCGCCGACGTAGAGCTGCGCTTCCCCGACGAGTTCGCGCGGCACAAGATCGTCGATCTGGTGGGCGACCTCGCGCTCATCGGAGCGCGGCTGCGCGGACACGTCGAGGCCGAGCGACCGAGCCACCGCGGCAACATCTCGCTGGCCAGGGCGCTGCGCGAGCAGCTGAAGACGAGGAGCACGTGAGCGGAACGCAGCTCGATATCGAGAAGATCATGGAGTTCATGCCGCACCGGTATCCGTTCCTCCTCGTCGATCGGATCCTCGACTTCGAGCCCGGGAAGCGGATCGTCGGCCTGAAGAACGTGACCATCAACGAGCCGTTCTTCATGGGTCATTTCCCCGCCCATCCGATCATGCCGGGTGTCCTCATCGTGGAGGCGATGGCGCAGGCCGGTGGTCTCCTCCTGATGAACGAGGTATCCAACCCGGAGGAAAAGGTCGTTTACTTCATGTCGTTGGACGGGGTCAAATTCCGGAAACCCGTCGTGCCGGGCGACCAATTGATCTTCGTGGTCGAGATGCTCCAGAAACGCACATCCACCTGCAAGGTGCGCGGGGTGGGACGGGTCGACGATCAGGTCGTGGCGGAGGCGACGATGATGGCACGGATCGTGGACCGGTGAGGCCGAACGCGGCTTCCACCGGAGACGGCTGGTGAAGGCACTTCGCGCCGGCGTCATCGGCGTCGGAAGGATCGGCTCGCAACACGCACGGGTACTGGCAGGCCTGGACGGCGTCCAGCTCGTCGGAGTGTTCGACATCGATCCCGAGCAGGGCGAGAGCGTCGGCGACCGACTCGGGGTACGGCATTTTTCCACCGGGCCGGAGCTGTGTGCCGCCGCGGATGCGGTGGTGGTCGCGGTCCCTACCTCAAGCCACTTCGAGGTGGCCGCCGAGGCCCTGGCAGCCGACTGCCACGTCATGGTCGAGAAGCCGATCGCGAGGACGATCGAAGAAGCGGACCGGTTGGTGGAGGTCGCCGGCACGCGCGGACTGCTTCTGTGCGTGGGGCACATCGAGCGCTACAACGGAGTCATCCGGATGTGCGCTCCCTATCTCGACGATCCCCGCTTCATCGAGTCGCTGCGGTTGGCACCCTTCCAGCCGCGCGGAACGGACGTGACGGTGATCCTGGACCTGATGATCCACGACATCGACCTCGTGCTGGGGCTGATCCGGCATCCTGTCGTGGAGGTGCACGCCGTCGGCGTCTCGGTACTCAGCGGCTCGACCGACATCGCCAACGCGCGGCTCGAGTTCGCCAACGGGGCAGTGGCCGACATTACGGCCAGTCGGGTGTCGGAAATCCCGATCCGACGCCTTCGCGCCTTCCAGAACTCTGGGTTCCTCAGCCTCGACCTGGCGGAGCGCCGCGGTCGCTTCCAACATGCGCGCTCCGAATTCGATCCGGCGCTCGCCGGCCGCGACCCGATCCACCCGCTGGCCGGTGTGGTCGAGTCGATCCCGCTCGAGTGCGACGGAACCGAGCCGCTTCTCCTCGAACTGCAGGCGTTCGTGCGGGCGATCGGCGGCGACGCTTCGGCTGCGGTGTCCGGTCGCGAAGGACGCGCGGCCCTCGAGGTCGCGGAGCGAATCACGCGCGCCGTGGAGAGTACCAACGATGTCGCTGCAGAAGTTGCGTGAGGAGCGCAAGAAACTGGGCGCCGGCGTGCGCCGGGGCCCGAAGACGAGAACCCTGATCCTTCTCCTAATCGTGGTTCTCATCCTGATCTTTTACCTCGGCCGTGTCGGGTAGCCCGACTGTCTTCATCGCGGCCGGCGAGCAATCGGGTGACCTGCACGGCGCACAGCTGGCGCGGGAGCTGAAGCGGCTCGACCCGGCCATTCGGCTGCTCGGCATCGGTGGGAGCGAGATGGCGGCCGCCGGCGTCGCGTGCATCGCGGACATCGACGACACGGCGGTGGTGGGCGTGGTGGAGGTCGCCCGTCACTTCCCGGCCATCCTCGAAGTGCGTCGACGCGCGAGACGCATCATCGCCGATGAAGGAACCGATCTTTTCGTGCCGATCGACAACCCGGGCCTCAACCTCGACCTGGCCCGCTTCGCCCACCGACGGGGAGTCCCCGTCCTGTATTTCATCGCACCTCAGGTGTGGGCTTGGCACGCGTCGCGCGTGGCTCGACTGCGTCGCGATGTCGATCGGGTGTGCGTGGTGCTGCCGTTCGAGGCGGACTTTCTGTCCGCGCACGGCGTGGCCGCCGAATTCGTCGGTCACCCGCTGCTGGACCGGGTGGCGGACACAGCTGACCCGTCTGCCCCCGAACACACCGAACGACCCGTGCTCGGTCTGTTTCCGGGCTCGCGGCGGCAGGAGCTTGCACGGATGCTGGGAACATTTCTCGACGCGTCGCAACGCCTGCGGCAGCAAGGGCGGCCGGCGCTCGACGTCCTGATCGGCAAACCGCCGGACCTACCCGACTCACTGTACGGGCGAGCCCCGGCGGCCGCCGTGCGACCGGTCGACGAGGTGCTGAACCGAGCCACCGTGGCCATCGCCAAGTCGGGCACCATCACGCTGCAACTCGCCCTGCGCAGAGTCCCCATGGTGGTGGGCTATCGGACGCACCCGCTCACCTGGGCCATCGGGCGCCGGCTCGTGCGTCTCGACCACCTGTGCCTCGTCAACCTGATCGCCGGGCGGACTGTCGTTCCGGAGTGCCTGCAAGCCGAGCTTTCTGCCGAGCGGCTGGCAGACGCTGTTGCACCACTTATCGACGCCGACTCTCCTACCCGAGCGCGGGTTGTGGCCGGCCTGGCCGAAGTAAGGGGCCGGCTCGGGGAACCCGGCTCCGCGGGCCGGGTGGCGCGGCGCTGTTTCGAGCTTCTGAACGGATCGACATGAGCGGCGAGCTGCAGTCGGTATGGATGGGAGGGCGCAGCGAACGCTACGTGCGGCGCGCATGGGAGACCAACCCTGGACTCATGCTCCGCCTCGCCGGGGACGTGTACGGTGCTGCGACCCGACTCCGTCACTTGCTGTATCGGCATGGGGTGCTTCGCGGGCGTGACGTTCCGGTGCCGGTGATCTCGGTGGGCGGCCTGACGGTCGGCGGCAGCGGCAAGACACCCGTCAGCGCCGCGATCGCAGCCTGGCTGGCGGCGGATGGTATGAGGGTCGGGATCGCCACCCACGGGTTCGAAGATGAGCTGCACGTGCACGCGCGGCTCAATCCGACTGTCATCGTGCGCGGCGGGCGGGCGCGCGGGGATGCAGTCCGCCAGCTGGCGGTGGCGAAGGCCGATGTGGTGGTGATCGATGATGGGTTTCAACACCGGAGACTCGCCCGCGACCTCGAGGTGGTGACCGTCGATGCCGAGACGGCCCGATCCAATCGACCCCGCTTCCTCCCAGCCGGTCCGTACCGCGAAGCCCCGGCCGAGCTCGGCCGCGCGCAGGTCATCGTCGTCACTCGCCGCCGGAACGCCAGCGATGACGTGGTCGAGCTCACCGATCGGCTACGGCGCCGGTTCACCGCCGCCCTCGTGGCCCGCTGCCATATGCGCCCGGGACCGCTCGTCGCTGCGAACCGCGCCGCCCGCCTCGCGCCTGCGCCCGAGCCGGAGATCGTGGTGGCCTCGATCATGAAGTCCGACCTGTTCGTCTCCCAGGTCGCGGAGCGATACCCCACCGTGCGCATCGCGTATACCTTTCCCGACCACGCCGCCTTTGCGCGCCGGGATGTCGAACGGATCATCCAGCAGGGCGCGCCGGGTGGCATGGTGGGAACCCTGAAGGACATCGTGAAGCTCGAGGATGCGGTGGGCGATTCGGTGCCCCTCTGGTACCAGCCGGACGAGATCGTGTGGGAGCGGGGCGAAATGGAGCTGCGGCGTGCAGTGCGACAAGTCGTTCCCGAGCGCCGCCGATCCGTTTCCGCGCTGGAGGCCCGCACACCGGCATGCGGGTGATGATCCTCGCCGTGGGCTCGCTGCGAGGGCCCGGCATGGCAGCCGCCGCGGCCGCGTACGAGTCCCGCTTGCGAGCGTACTTCAAGCTCGAGGTGCGAGAGGTGCGCCCGGCAACGCTGACGGGTTCGCCGGACACCGTACGGGAGGAAGAGGCTGGTGCGATCGAAGCGGCGATGCCGGAGGACCTGGACGTGATGGCTCTGACCCGAGAAGGCAAGGGAATGACATCGCGCGGCCTGGCCGGTTATCTGCAGAAGCTCGGCGTGTACAGCAGACCCGGGGTCGTCTTCGTCATCGGCGGTGCCGAGGGCCTCGCAGCCCGCGTCCTGCGAACCGCGACCTATCGGCTGTCGCTATCTCCCATGACTCTGACGCACGAATTGGCGCGCGTCCTATTGCTGGAGCAGCTCTACCGAGCCGGCACCATCATGCGGGGCGAGCCCTACCATCGTGGATCGTGAGTCCCGACGATCGACAGGTGGAGCCTGAGTGGTTCCGCGACTGGTTCGGCGACGAGTATCTGGAGCTGTACCCGCACCGCGACGACGCCGAAGCCGGTCGCGCGGTCAACCTGTTCCGGCGCGTTGCCGGGGGCGGATCGGGGCTGCGGGTGCTCGACCTCGCCTGCGGCGCCGGCCGGCACCTCGCGGCGCTGAGGGAGGCAGGATTCGCTCCGGTCGGCGTCGATCTGTCCTGGCCGCTGCTTCACCGGGCACGGGAGAACCGGCCCGAGGTGCCGCTGGTGCGTGCCGACATGCGTGGGCTGCCGTTCCGGGACGGCGCCTTCTCGGCCGTCGTCAGTTTTTTCACTTCGTTCGGCTATTTCGACGACGAACGCGACGACCTCCGCGTGGC
The DNA here is from genome assembly GCA_964550085.1 of uncultured Gemmatimonadota bacterium. Classification (GTDB taxonomy): domain Bacteria; phylum Gemmatimonadota; class Gemmatimonadetes; order Palauibacterales; family Palauibacteraceae; genus JBFILW01. The sequence continues at coordinate 15,062 of CAZJXR010000010.1, read as the reverse complement.
CACCGAAGTACGGAGAGTATTGCAAACGGGTGGCGCGTTCTTGATCGACTTCCTTAACGCCGCACAGGTGCGCGCTTCGCTCGTGTCCGAGGATGAGCTCCGTATCGGGGGGCGCACGGTGCGCCAGACGCGGCGCATCCGCGACGGCCGGGTCATCAAGCACATCGAGATCGGCCCTCGGGAATCCGGGAGCGGGCCGGCCGTGTTCCACGAGCGGGTTCGGCTGTACGAGCCGGAGGAGCTCGCCGCCCTGCTCCGGCGCGGTGGGCTCCGGCCCCGGAAGCGCTTCGGCGACTATGACGGTTCGACGTTCAAAGAGACCTCGCCCAGGCTGATCGTGGCCGGGACGGCCTGACGTGGCGGCTGCGTGGCCCCTTATCGAACCGCGGGCGGACGCCGCGCCCGACTCGATCGGCGCCGCACTGGCGAACGGCGATTCGCGGCTCGCCGGCATCTTTCCGCCGGCCGCGCTGACGCTCGAAAGCGCACCCAGCGGGCGGCGCCCCGCGAGCGACAGCGGTCGCCTCGAACTCAATGCTTTCCGACTCACCGGCGACCCGGCGCGTCACAAGCTCGAGCAGATCCTCGGCGGCAACGGATTCCTGGTCAGCACGGGCCAGCAGCCCGGTCTGTTTCTCGGCCCTCTGTACGGGCTGTACAAGGCGTTGACGGCCGCCGAGCTCGCCGGTCGTCTCGAGCAGCAGTGGCGGGTCCCCGTCCTCCCGCTGTTCTGGGTGGCGTCCGACGACCACGACTGGCAGGAAATCGGGATTACGCGCCTGCTGCAGCGGGACGAGGTCGTCCGCACGCTTCGGCTCGACCCTCCACCGTCCCACGCCCGGCGTTCGGCAGGTACCGCACCGCTCGCCGGCATCGTCGATGCTCCGATGGCCGAAGCCCGGACCGCACTCGAGCCGCTGCCGTTCGGCGAGCTCTGTATGTCGTTGATCGAAGATGCGTATCAGCCGGACCGGACGCTCGGTGGGGCGTTCGTGGAGGCGCTGGCCGCAGTGCTCGACCACCGACCGTTCGCCATCCTGGATGGGGGATCGTCCGCGGTGAAGCGCGCGGGCGCCCCGCTCCTGCGGCGCGCCCTCGCGGCAGCCGGCGAAGCGCGAGCCGCAGTGGCTCGGGGAGCGGCCACGCTCGAGAGCGCCGGGTTCCCGGTCCCCATCCCCGTTCTGGATGGAGCGGCTCCTGTCTTCTTCGACACCGGCACGGAGCGCGTTCGTTTGTACCTTCGAGACGGCTCGGTCGCGCTGGGAAGGGACGGAGAGCTGCAGCCCGCGGCCAGTGTGTACGAAGTTCTCGACACCGCGCCGGATCGCTTCAGCCCCAACGTCTCGCTCCGTCCGGTGCTCGAGTCGTCGTTGCTCCCGGTCGCGGCTACCGTCCTCGGCCCGAGCGAGATCGGTTACTGGGCACAGCTGCCGCCCCTGTTCGCGCTGTTCGATGTTCCGATGCCGCTGATCCGGCCACGTTTTGGGTGGACCGTCATCGAGCCGGTCGTCGCCCGATTGCTGGAAAAGCTGCAGGCCGGGTCGAGAGATCTCGACGACGGGGGACGTGGGCTGCTCGAGCGGGCCGTGAAGGCCGGCAGGCCCCTCGCGCTCGACAGCGCGCTGTCGGCGGCCCGCGCTGCCTCCGAGGCCGCTTACGAGGAGCTGGCGGGCGTGATCGCCGAGCTGTTGCCCGGCCTCAAGTCCGCCGCGGGCAGAGCTCGCACGGAGGCGCGGAAGGCACTGGACGGCTTGGAGCGCAACGTCGACAGCGAACTGCGGCAGCGACAGGAGGTGCTTCGCCAGCAGGCCGAGCGGGCGGCGATCCACCTGTTTCCGGAGCAGACCCATCAGGAGCGCTTCTACAATCCGCTCACCTACCTGGCGCGGTACGGATGGGATTTCATCGACTCGGTCGAAGCGGCGGGCCGCAACGCCAGCTGGCCACACGGCCCTCACGTTGCCCATGCTGTTGTGCAGGAGTAGCTTAGCGCGATGACGCTTGTGTGGGCGATAATCGCCTTTCTGATCCTGTTGATACCTCTTACGGCGATCATCATCGATTCGCAGCTCGGGCAGGCGCTGGCGAATCGGATCTCGGGCGGCTCGACGGGCGAGGCCGACATTCGGAACCGAATCGAGAAGCTCGAAGCGGAAGTCCGGTACCTCGCTGAATCGGTCCAGAGCCTGCAAGAGGAGAGCGGCTTCCTGCGGTCGCTGATCGAGGGAAAGGAGGAGCCACCCGCCCTCGGTTCCGGTGACTGATCATCCGGAAGCGATTCCACCGAAGACAGGCGAGCGCGGTGCAGGCAAACACCCGACCGGCGCCCGCCTCTCCCGGATCCGGATGAGCTCCAGACTATCGCGCGGCGGAAGGGCGGCCATCTCCGTCGGCAGCGGGATCCTGCTCAGCCGCCTCACCGGGTTCGCCCGAGATCTCGTCATCGCTTTCTTCTTCGGCACCGGTATCGCTGCCGGCGCATACGCTGCCGCCCTCCGCATACCGAACGTCGTTCGCAACCTGCTCGCCGAAGGCGCGCTGTCGGCCGCGTTCGTACCGGTCTACAGCTCGTTCATCGAGGAGCGGCCCGGCGATGCGGGACGGCTCGCCCGAGCCGTGCTCGGCTTCGTCCTCGCCCTCGCCGGAGTTCTGTCGGGACTCGGAGTCCTGTTCGCCCCTTTCCTCACCCGGTTGGTGGTGCCGGGGTTCGACGCCGAAGCGACCCACCTCACCACTACCATGGTGCGGATTCTGTTCCCCATGGCCGGCGTGATGATCATCGCCGCGTGGTGCCTCGGGGTGCTGAACAGCCATCGGAAGTTCTTCCTGCCGTTCGTCGCGCCGGTGGCATGGAATCTGTCGCAGATCGCCGGCATGCTCGTCGGGGCCCGGGCAGGGTGGACACCCCTGATCTACGTCCTCGCCTGGTCAACGCTGGCCGGAAGCGTGCTCCAGCTCGCGATCCAGGTGCCCACCGCGCGGCGACTCGCCGGCTCGCTCCGCCCTGCCTTCGAGCGCGCTTGGGAACCGGTACGACGCGTGGTGCGCAACATGGCACCGGTCACGGCCAGCCAGGGCGTCTTCCAGATCTCGGGACTTCTCGAGGTGTTCCTGGCCAGCTTCCTTCCTGTCGGGGCGGTGGCGGGGCTGTACTTCGCCCAGCGCATCGCCTACCTCCCGTTGAGTCTGTTCGGCATCTCGGTGGCGACCGCGGCGCTTCCGGAGATGTCGAGAAGTGGGGCCGGCGAACTTCTCCGCAGCCGCCTGTCGCGAAGCTGTTGCCACATCCTGTACTTCGTTCTGCCCTCCGCTCTCGTCCTGTTTCTGTTCGGCGACCTGATCGTCGGCATTCTGTATCAGCGCGGCGCGTTCGAATCCGACAGCACGCAGCTGGTCAACGGCATCCTGATGGCCTACGCGGTGGGGCTGGTGGCGTCCAGCACCATCAAGCTGTTCGCGAGCGGTTTCCACGCCATGCAGGACACCCGGTCCCCGATGCGTTACACGTCGATTGCGGTGGCTGTCGGCACCGCGATCGGTGCCGGCCTCATGTTCTGGCTGCGCGGCCGCGGACACGGGGCAGCGTCCGCGGTCGGTCTGGCGCTGGGCGGAGCCATCGGGGCGTGGATCAATCTGGCGCTCCTGTGGACGGGGCTGCGCAGGCGCCTGGGAGCTCTCCTCGATGTGGATTCGGGCGCGCGGATTCGCCGCATTCTGCTTGCCAGTCTGGCGGCGCTGGTTACCGCGCTCGCGGCCCGCGCCCTTCTCGGCGGGCAACTGACCCCGGATACGACCGTCCGACGCGCAATCCTCCTCGCCGGAACGCTGGTGGCGGGGGGTGTACCATACCTCATCATCGCCCGGCGTTCCCGCACCGAAGACCTGACCTCATGAATCACTCCCCCGACCGCAAGACGGACGGCCTGCTCGAACAGGTCCGTGCGCTTCCCAACCGGCCGGGCGTATACCTGTTTCGGGGCAAGAAGGGCGAGACGCTGTACGTCGGCAAGGCAAAGTCGCTGCGCAGTCGGGTTCGGAGCTACTTCGGCCCCGGCAGCGAGCGATCGGTCCTCACGCGAGACCTTGCCCGCCGCATACGCGCGCTGGAGACGTTCGTGACCGCGTCCGAGGCCGAGGCGCTCCTGCTGGAGTGGAACCTGATCCGGCAGTTCCGGCCCCGTTACAACATCCAGCTCCGCGACGACAAGAGCTATCCGTACATCGTGGTCACCGTGCGCGAGCCGTTTCCACGGGTCTTCGTCACCCGTCGTTTGCAGCGCGACGGCTCGCGCTATTTCGGACCGTTCACCGATGTCGGGGCGATGCGCCGCGCCCTGCGCATGATCAAGCGCATCTATACCGTTCGGAGCTGCCACTACGACATGCCCCGCGAGCTGCCGGCGCGTCCGTGTCTGGACTATCACATCGGTCGCTGCAAGGCACCGTGCGCAGGGTATCAGAGCGAGGCGGAGTATCGAGGGATGATCGATGAGATCCTGCACGTCCTCTCCGGCCACACATCGACGGTGAGGAAGAAGCTCGAGCGGCGCATGCGGGAGGCGTCAGAGTCGCTCCAGTTCGAGCGCGCGGCCGAGCTGCGGGATGTGCTGCGCGGAGTCGGCGCGATCGAGAGGCGACAGACGGCGGTGGACTTTCGCGGCGGCGACTACGATGTCGTCGGGATCGCGGACGAGAGCGGCCGGGCGAGCGGGGTGGTGCTCGGCGTGCGGGAGGGAAGGCTGGTGGGGCGGGAGTTGCACTTTCTCCGCTTCGTCGAAGTGGAAGAGCCCGGAGCGCTCATCGCCGCATTCGTGAAGGAGGTGTACCTGCACCGCGACGTCTTTCCACGCGAGATCCTGGTCGGTGAGGACTTCTCGGATCGTCTCATCCTGGCCGAGCACCTGTCGAGCAGGGCCGGCGCGACGGTCACCATCCGGGTTCCGCAGCGGGGCCGCAAGCGCCGCATGGTGGACCTGGCCGAGGACAACGCGCGCCACGAGCTGGAGCTGGAGGGCAGGCGATCGAAGCAAGCGGACGGCGATGAGGCGGAAGGAGGACGGCCGCCGCCCGGTGCGCGGGCCCTGCACGAGGCGCTGGGCACTCCGGCGCCGGTCCGGACGCTCGCCTGCTTCGACATCTCGACCCTCGGCGGCGCGGAGTCGGTGGGGGCCGCCGTGTGGTTGCGCGACGGCACCCCCGACAAGACCGAATACCGGCGGTTCCGCATCCGTCACACGCCCCGAGGACAGGTGGACGACTACGCCATGATGCAGGAGATCGTCGGGCGCTACTTTCACCGCCGGGTGAAGGAGGATCGAGAGCTGCCCGATTTGGTCGTGATCGACGGCGGCATGGGGCAACTCGGTGCGGCGCGACAGGCGATGGAGGCCGCCGGCGTTTCCGATCTGCCGGTCGTTGCACTGGCCAAGCGCGAGGAGGAGGTCCACATTCCCGGTCGGTCCCAGCCTCTTCGTCTGTCTCGACACGACGCGGGCCTGCAGTGGCTGCAACGAGTCCGCAACGAGGCGCATCGGTTTGCGGTCGAGTACCACCGGAGCCTGCGCACGGAACGGACACTCCGTACCCGGTTGGCGGACATCCCCGGCATCGGTCCGACCCGCGAGCGCGAGCTCCTGCGTCGGTTCGGAAGTCTGGACGCGATCCGTGCCGCCAGCGACGAACAGCTGCGCGCCGTTCCCGGGATCGGGCCGGCCACCACCGCGAGGATTCGGAACGCCCTGTCGCGTGCCAACGGCGCCGCGAGCGCGGAATGAGCCCGATCGATTCGTACGCCGGTCTGTGCGCCAACTGCGCTCACGCACGTTTGATACGCAGCGACCGCGGCTCTCGCTTTTTTCTGTGCGAGCGGTCCCGCTCGGATCCGAGCTACTCGCGCTATCCGGTGCTCCCGGTCCGGCGCTGCGCCGGCCATGAGCCGCGACCCGGGTCGAGTGTTGGCTCCGGCCACCGACCTGCAGCCGGGAACAGTGAATCGACTCCGTCCTCGGACCCGCCCGGCAAGACCGGCTCCCGGGGTGGCCGATGACGACTCGAACCCGCTTCGCGCCCAGTCCTACCGGCGACCTCCACCTCGGAAACGCGCGCACCGCGATTCTCAACTGGCTGGTGGCCCGCCACGCTGGGGGTGTGTTCGTGCTGCGCTTCGAGGATACCGATGTGGACCGCAACGTGGAGGCGGCTGAGGACGCGATTCTCGAAGCGCTCGGTTGGCTCGGGCTCGAGGCGGACGAGGGACCGAGGCAGGGGGGCGCGGCCGGACCGTACCGGCAAAGCGAGCGCGGCGAGCTGTACCGGGCCCACGCCGACCGTCTCCTGCGTGAAGGGCTCGCATTCCGCTGCTACTGCACGGCGACGGAGCTCGAACAGCGGCGCCACGCGGCGGTGGAATCCGGGACGCAGCCGCGGTACGACGGTCGGTGCCGCTCGCTCACGGCCGACGATGAACAAGCCCTGATGGCCGACGGGCGGCGACCGGTGGTGCGGTTCCGGGTCGATCCCGGCCCCATCGTCTTCGTCGATCGCGTGCGCGGGCCAATCACTATCGATGGCGCCGAGTTCGGCGACATGGTGATCCTGCGCTCCGATGGTCGCCCGACATACAACTTTGCGGTAGTGGTGGACGACATGTTGATGCGAATCACCCACGTGATTCGAGGGGTGGGACATCTCGCCAACACGCCGAAGCAGGTTTTGCTTTACCGGGCGCTCGGCGCCCCGATCCCCGAGTTTGCGCACATCCCCACCATCCTGGCGCCGGGGGGTGGGAAGCTTTCCAAACGGGAGGGGTCGCCCGGCGTGTTGGATTATCGCGACGAGGGATTCCATCCGGACGCAGTTGTCAACTACCTGTCCCTCCTGTCGTGGTCGAGTGAGAGCGGCCGCGAGGTCCTGACCCGTGAAGAGTTGATCGGCGAGATGGACCTCGACCGAATCGGCAGCTCCGACGCGGTGCTCGATATCGACAAGATGCGCTGGCTGAGCGGCCAGCACATGCGGATCGAGCCGATCGGCGATCTCGCGCGGCGGGTGCGGCCGTACTTGACACCCGCGCTCCGCGAGCTGCCGACGGGCGATCTCGAGCGCGCCCTTTCGGTCGTGCGGGAGCGGGTGTTTCTGCTCACCGAGGCGGCGCGGGAAGTCGAAGCGCTGCTCGTACCGCCAACTCTCGACAGTGAGGCGCGGCGCGTGCTTGCGGAGCCGCTCGCCCGTTCGGTGCTGGTGGCGGTGGCCGCTGCGTGGGAGGCGGTCGAGTGCTGGACGCCGGAGTCGGTCAAGCAGGCGGCGGCGCGCGCAGGCGCCGAGCTGGGAACGGCGGGGAAACAGCTGTACCAACCGCTGCGCGCGGCGCTCACCGGACGGTTGAAGGGTCCGGAGCTGGGCGAGGTGGCGTTCGTGCTCGGCAGCGGCGAAGCGGTCCATCGCCTCCGGATCGGGGCGGAGCATGCTTCCGCCTCGTCCGGAGTGGATACCGGGGGGTGACCGACTTCTCGCTCGCGTGCGGCCGCTGCGGTCGAACCGGGCCGGCCCTCCCGGCCGCCACTGTATGCGAAGCGTGCGCCGGCCCGCTTCTGGTGCAGTACGCACCCTCCGACGGACCCGCGCCGGCCTGGAGCGGCCGGCCCGGCTCGATGTGGCGCTACCGGGAGTTCCTGCCACTGCGGAAGGAAGAGGCGCCTCTGACGCTGGGCGAGGGAGCCACGCCCCTGCTCGAGCTGCCCTCCACCCCCGAGGTCGGCGGCGTGCGGCTGCTGGTCAAGGACGAGAGCCGGAATCCAACCGGCAGCTTCAAGGACCGGGGGCTGGCGACTGCCGTCACCCGGGCGGTGCTGGACGGGATCGAGTCCTTCGTCATCCCGAGTGCCGGGAACGCCGGCGCAGCGCTGGCGGCGTATTGCGCCCGGGCAGCCGTTCCGGCACGGGTATTCGTACCCTCCGACACTCCCAACGGCGTGATCCGTCGGTGTGAGCGGTATGGCGCCGAGGTGACGCGGGTCGACGGTCTGATCGCCGAGTGCGGGCGGCGGGCCGCCGAGCACGCCGCCGGAACGGGGGCGTTCGACGTGTCGACGCTCCGCGAGCCGTACCGTATCGAGGGCAAGAAGACGATGATGTTGGAGATCGTGGAGGAGCTCGGGGGGAGGGCGCCCGATGCCATCGTGTATCCGACCGGCGGCGGCACGGGCCTCATCGGCAGCTGGAAGGCATTACAGGAGCTCCGGGCCCACGACGCCGTCGTCGGTTCGACGCGTCTGTACTGCGTACAGGCGACGGGGTGCGCGCCAATCGTGCAGGCCTGGGAGCGAGGAGATGAGCGCGCGACCACTTGGGAACGGCCTCGCACGGCGGCGTGGGGCCTCCGGGTTCCCGGAGCGTTGGGCGACTTCCTCATCCTCCGTGCGCTGCGGGAGTCCGGCGGGGGCGCGATCGCCGTGTCCGATGCCGAGATGCGTACGGGAGCCGAGGCGCTGGGGCGCCGCGGCATCAGCGCCTCGATCGAGGGCGGCGCAACGCTGGCAGGCGCCCGGGTGCTCTGCCGGCGGGGAGCCTTCCGGGCCGGCGAGACGGTGGTCCTGTTCAACACCGCCGGGGCGCTCGTGTATTGAGGCGAGCGGTGGCTGAACACCCGCCGCGACTTCGGGCGCCGACAGAGGCGAGTCCCCAATCGTGCAGTCGGGAGCGCAAGCGGGGTGGAACCGCCGCCTCGCGGAGCTGTACATGCAGGCGGTGAAGCCGCCGCACACCCTCCCCGCGGGGTCTCGAACATCAGGGCAGCTGCGAACATCGGCGTTGCGCCGCCGTGAGTATATTGATAAATGGCGGGGTGGCGGGCCGCGTGCTCCGGTCTCGAACCACGGCCCCAGCGGTCCGATCGGGCGACGCCGGCCCGCACCGGCGGAGGGGAATCGAAGGCGATCTTCTCAGCGCAAACAAGGAATGCTCCATATGAGAACGGCCCCGATCGACCGACGTCTTCTGATCGCGACCCTGACCGTGGGGTGCGCTATTCCGGCCGGGCTGCACGCACAGGAGTGCAATCCGCCCGGCAACCGTTACACCCGGAGTGCCGAGATCGAGCTCGATAAGGCGATCTCCGCCGATGACCCGCGGACGCCGGAGGAGCGCTACCAGCGCACGCTCGAGATCCTGCAGGAAGCCTTCGATGAGGGCGACGCCCCCCCCGCCGCCTACCTGTTCGCCGCCCAAGCGAAGCTCGGTCTGCGCGAATACGTGGCCGCCGACTCCCTGATGGACATCGTGGACCAACTCGTGCCCGAGTGTGCCAGCGTGACTGCGGACGCCCGCTATCGGGCCTGGGCACAGATGTACAACCTCGGCATCCAGCAGTTCAATGCCGGAAACGTGGATGAGGCGCTGGCTTCATTCGAGAAGTCCAACCTCGTCTACGAGGACGCCCGCTCCTACAACAACGTGGCCTCGATTTACCAGAACAAGGGAGAATTCGAGAAGGCGATCGCGGCGTACGAGAAGGCGTATTCGCTGGCCGAGGACGAGGAGCAGAAGCGGGCAGCCGCCATCAATCGCGCCGAGTTGTTGAAGGCGCTGGGCAGAACCGAAGAAGCGCTCGCCCTCTACGAGGAGTACTCTCGAGACCATCCGGACGACCTTCTCGGCCGGCTGAACTATGCGATCGCCCTCGGCGATGCGGGACAGGTGGAGGAGGCTTCCGCCATGTTCCAGGAGTTTCTGGAGCGTGACGACCTGACCTTCACCCAATGGAGTGAGGTGGGGATCGGCCTGTATCGGTCCGCCCTGTACGAGCAAGCCGCCGTCGCATTCGGGCGGGCGCACGCCGAGCGGCCGTACAACAAGGAAACGCTGGAGAATCTCGCCAACAGTCTCGCACTGGCCGACTCGTACGAAGCGCTGCTGCCTCTCGCCGACACCCTGGTGAGCCGCCACCCGCTCGAGACGAGCTATCTGCGACTCCTCGCCAACAGCTACGTCGAGCTGGGCCAGAACGACAAGGCTCTCGAGGTGCTGGAAAGGCGCGAGTCGTTGACCTTCGAGCTCCTCAACGTCACCCTGATCGCCGAAGGCGAGGGGTCGTACCGGATTCAGGGCGACGTGATGGCGCGCACGGCGCCGGTCGACAGCGAAGTGACCCTCGAGTTCGACTTCCTCGACGAGAACGGCCAGGTGCTGTTCTCGGAACCGCTTCAGCTCATCATCCCCCCGGAGGGGGAGACATCGGCGTTCGAGCTGGGCGTGTCGTCCGAGACCGAGCTGGCCGGGTTCGCGTACCGAGCGGTCGAGACCGCGAGCGGTTCCTGACCGGACCGCGCCATTCGGTGAGATCCGACGGAAGGCCGGTCGCCGACCGGCCTTCCGATACCGCCCCGGCGTGCCCGAAGTGTGGCCACCCGGACCGCTCGGGTCTCGCCTTCTGCTCCCGCTGCGGGCGGCGGGACCGAGCGGCTGGCTGCGCTCGACATCCTCACGCCGTCGCCAGTCACGCCTGCGTCGTGTGCGGGCGCCCTGTGTGCGAGCGCTGCCGCTCCGGGGGGCGTCGAACTTCCCTCTGCCACCAGCACGCCGAGGTCCGCATGGTGGCCGGGTGGGCGGAAGTGGCGCGAGCGAGCGACGAGATCGAGGCCGCTCTTCTGGTCGAGGCGCTGCGGGCGGCCGGCCTCGCCGCCCATGTCCTGTCGCAAAAAGATCACGTGAACGTAGTCGGCTTCGGCGGGCTGGCCGTCGTTCGTGTGCTGGTGCCGGCGATCGCGTACGAGACTGCGATTCAGACGTTGGGCGAGCCGTGATCCGGGTAGCCGAAGTTCGTCCCGACTCGATCGGCGCGGAGCTGGCCATCGAGCCCGGAACCATGCTCCTCGCCATTAACGGCGCCGAGCTTCGCGACTCGCTCGACCTCCAGTTCATGGAAGCCGACGCCGTGCTGCAGCTCGACGCCCGGTTGCCCGACGGGGAGCGGGTGGTGTTCGAGATCGAGAAGGACCTGGACGAGTCGCTGGGGCTGGTTCCGGAGCCCGACAAGATCCGGCGGTGCACCAACGCCTGTCCGTTCTGCTTCGTGAAGGGAAACCCGAAGGACCGCAAGTTGCGATCGACTCTGTACATCAAGGACGATGACTATCGGTTGTCGTTCATGTACGGCCACTACATCACGCTGACGAATCTGCGCGAGGAGGATTGGGAGCGGATCGGGACGCAGCGGCTCTCGCCTCTGTACATCAGCGTCCACGCCACCGACCCGCCGGTGCGTCAGCGCATGCTGATCAATCCGCGGGCGGCGGAGATCGACGCACACCTCGATCGCCTCGAGGCGGAGTCGGTCGCCTATCACACCCAGGTCGTTCTGTGTCCGGGGGTTAATGACGGTCCCGTGCTCGATCGCACGATCGACGACCTGTATCAACGCGGCGAGTCCGTACTTTCGCTCTCGGTGGTTCCGGTGGGACTCACCGGCTACAACGCGCACGTCGGCATCCGGCCGCTTCGGAAACGGGAGGCACGCCACGCGATCGAGCAGATCGATGCGGCGCGCGAACGGGCGATACGGGAGCGGGGTGGTCCCTGGTGCTTCGCGGCGGACGAGCTGTTCCTTCAGGCGGGCATGCAGGTGCCCGATCCTGACTACTTCGTCGACGCGGAGCTGGCCAGCAACGGGGTGGGCGCCATCTCTCTGCTTCGCAGCCGGGTGCGCGCCGATCTCGACGGCCTGCCCCGGCTCGCGGGCCGCAAGATCGTTCTCCTCACCGGTACATCGATGGGCGCGACCCTGCGAGTACTCGGAGCCGAGATCGCCGCCGCCACCGGCGCTACCGTCGAGCCGGTGGTGATTCGGAACAGCCTGTACGGTGACACGGTCACCAGCGCGGGTCTCCTGCCGGGCGGCGACTACCGCGACGCCTTGATCGACTTCGCGGATTTTGATCAGGCTCTGCTCACCCGTGCGGGCTTGAACGACGACGGTCTGTTCATCGACGATCTCTCGTTGTCCGAGCTCCGGCGCGAGCTCGCCGGTGTCGAAGTATGTCCGTCCGAGCACATCACCGACGTTCTCAGGGCGGCGTAGCGCTCCCGACGGTGGCCATCGTCGGCCGTCCCAACGTAGGGAAATCCACCCTGTTCAATCGAATCCTCGGCCGGCGCGTGGCGATCGTGGCCGAGCGTTCGGGTGTCACGCGGGATCGGCAATTCGCCGAGGCCGATTGGGCCGGACGTCCGTTCCTGCTCGCTGACACCGGTGGGGTGGTGGAGGACGCCGCGGGGCCGCTCGAGGCGGAAGTGCGAGGGCAGGTGACGGCGGCCATCGAGCACTCGGACGCGATTCTGTTCGTGACCGACGGACGAACCGGGATGCACCCGACCGACGTTTACATCGCCGACCTCCTGCGCCGGGCCGAACGACCGGTCGTGCTTGCCGTCAACAAGATCGACGAGCCGGCCGGAGCCACGGACCACCTCGAGTTCTACCAGCTCGGGGTGGGCGAGCCGTTGCCGGTTTCGGCGCTGAGCGGGAAGGGAAGCGGGGATCTGCTCGACCGACTGAAGGCGGTGCTTCCCGCCGTCGATGTCGCCGCGCAGCTGACGGTCGACCTGCGGCTGGCAATCATCGGGAAGCCGAACGTGGGCAAATCGAGTCTGGTGAACCGACTTCTCGGCGAGCGGCGCGTCATCGTACACGAGGAGGCGGGCACGACCCGAGACGCGATCGACACCTACCTGGAGATGGACGGTGAGCGCATATGTCTCGTCGACACGGCCGGCCTGCGCCGGCGCACTCGGGTCGACGATCAGGTGGAGTTCTACGGTCGCCTGCGTACGGCGGCCGCCATTCGCCGCGCGGACGTCTGCCTGCTGCTGGTAGACAGTTGCGAAGGGGCAACCAACCAGGACTTCCGGATCGGAGAGGAAGCGTGGAAGGCGGGCTGCGGGCTGGTGTTCGTGGCGAACAAGTGGGACCTGATCCCCGACCGCGGCCCGAACGTTTTCGCGCAGTTCGAGACGGAACTCCGGGCGCGGGCTCCCTACCTGCGACACGTGCCTATCGTCTCGGTGTCAGCTCTTTCCGGACTCAGGGTGCCGAAGCTGATCGAGATCGCGCGGCGCGTGCAGGCCGAGCGGAGTCGGCGGGTTCCCACCGCCGAGGTCAATCGGGTGCTCGACGAGCTCAAACGTCGCAAGCAGCCGCCACAGGGCGGCAGGGGAGATGTTCGTATACTGTACGGCAGCCAGGTCGACACGAGGCCGCCGACCTTCGTGCTGTGGGTAAACCGTCCACAGGATGTGGCCGGTCACTACCGGAGATATCTGGAGAACGGATTCCGGAGCGCATGGGGATTCGAGGGCTCGCCGATCCGGATCCACCTCAGGAAGCGCGAGGATAGAAACGCGTGAGAGTGCTATTTTTTCTGCTCGCCGCGTACGCGATCGGCTCGTTCCCGACCAGCTATATCGCCGGCCGGCTTGCCGGCGCCGACCTGCGTCGCCTCGGGAGCGGCAATCTGGGCGCCAGCAATGTCCTCCGGGTCCTCGGCCCGCGGGCCGGCCTCCCCGTGGCCGCGGTGGACATCGCCAAAGGGTTCGTGCCCGCCTGGTTCTTTCCCCTCTGGGACCAGAGCGGATACGGGAGCCTGGCCGCCGCCTACGGCGCGTGCGCGATCGCCGGCCACGTGTGGTCGCTGTTTCTTCGCTTCCGAGGGGGCAAGGGGGTAGCGACGGCAGGTGGCGCCACCCTCGCCGTGGCGCCCCTCGCGGCACTGACCGCCATTCTGGCCTGGTTGGGGATCGTTCTCATCACCCGCATCGCATCGCTGGCCTCCCTGGTGGCGGCGTCGCTCGTTCCGTTGGTCGCTTACGTGTCCGATTCGACTCCCGAGGTCGTCAGCTTCTGTGTCGGTCTGGCCGCCTTCGTGTGGTGGACGCACCGAGCCAACGTCGTGCGCCTTCGGCGTGGCCAGGAGCCGAGCATCCGCCCCAGCGACCCGAGCGTGGGAGGGGAGGACGCGGGATGACCCGCATCGGCGTGCTCGGGGCCGGAAGCTGGGGTACCGCGCTCGCCAACGTGCTGGCCGGCAACGGACACCAGGTTAGGATATGGGCGCACGACCCCGCGGTCGCGGCGCAGATCCGTGAGGAGCACCGAAACGACAAGTATCTGGCCGGGGTGGCACTCGACCCCTCGATCGCTGCCTTTTCGAGCTTCGCGCCCGTCCTCGAGGATGCGTCGGTGGTGCTGTACGTCAGCCCCTCGCAAGCGATCCGTGAGGTGTTGACCGCCGTCGCCCCGCTGGTCGGCGATGAGCAACGGATCGTTACCGCAGCCAAGGGCATCGAGCTCGACACCGGGCTCCGAATGAGCGAAGTGGTGGGCCAGGTGCTCGGTGGGCACCGCGGCCACGGAACCACCGTCGTCTCCGGTCCGAGCTTCGCCGCCGAACTCGTTCGGCGGTTGCCGACCGCGATCACGGCCGCCTCCGGGGTCGAGGAGAACGCCCACCGCGTGCAGTCGCTGCTGCAGTGTGATTACCTGCGCGTCTACACGCAGCGGGACGTGGTAGGCACCGAGCTCGGCGGGGCGCTCAAGAACGTGATCGCCCTTGCATCCGGCATTAGCGACGGCCTCGGACTCGGAAGCAGCGCGCGGGCGGCGGTCCTGACCCGAGGACTCGCCGAAATGGTGCGCCTGACCACCAGCATGGGCGGCCAGGAGGCAACTCTGGCCGGCCTGGCCGGGGTCGGCGACCTCGTACTCACCGCGACGGGGGATCTGAGTCGGAACCGACAGGTCGGGCTGGCGATCGGTCGGGGAGAGGAGTTAGAACGTATACTGGAGAGGATGCAGCAAGTGGCGGAGGGCGTGTTGACGACCCGCGCCGCCCGCGAGCTGGCGCGCGCGCGCGGTGTCGAGATGCCGATCGTCGACGCGGTATTCGCAATTCTGTTCGAGCAGGTGCCACCCCGGCAAGTATTGGCCCAGCTCATGTCCAGGCAGCCGAAACCCGAACGCTGGAGCTAGCAACGGTGGACGAGCGAATTGCGCCCAAGGAATACTACTCGAT
>CAZJXR010000009.1:26652-39083 GCA_964550085.1 uncultured Gemmatimonadota bacterium | reverse complement strand
GTTGATACTGAACGTCCCCAACGACCACCCCCCGGCCGCGAAGGGGTCCTCCACCTGCCAACCGAGAGTGCGCGGCGCCAGGTCCTGCCACGCGGCAACCCCCAGGGTCACGAGGGCGATAACGCTCAGCGACAGCGCCGCCGACAGGTAGATGGTGGCCCGCGAGCTGCGGATCTGCCGCAGCTGCTCCTCGTCAAACCGCTCACGATTCGCCAGCAGGGGCAGTCCGATCAGCAGCACGGCCATGAAGCCGATCGCGATCGGTGTCACTTCGGTCGGTAGATCCACGCGTCGCAGGAGCGGCGGCCGCGCGCGGACCTGCCCGGGTGCAGCGACGAGCGGTCGCATGCGCGCGACCCATTGGGGTTTTCAGCGACCTGCTTGGTCGATCCCGTCGTCGATCGGCGCTAAGCGCGATCGCCGGTCGGGAGCCGGCGCGAGCATCCTTACACGTCGGTGGCAGGGAGCGCAACGCAGCGCTAGCTTTTCGAGCCCCGAACGATCCGGCGGGAACCATACAGGCACCATGACGCTCGATATCGCGGTCATCCAGTTTCGGCCCGAGAAGGCCGATCCGTCCGCCAACCTGCGGCGGATGGCGGAAGTGTTCGGGCGGGCGGCCGAGCTCGAGCCGCCGCCAGAGCTCCTCGTATTCCCGGAAACCAGCCTCACCGGCTACTTCCTGGAGGGTGGAGTCGGCGACCACGCATGGCCGGCTACGCGGCTGTTCGACGCGCTGCACACCACGGCCGCCGGCGCCGGGGTCGCCGGACCGCTCGACGTCGTCATCGGCTTCTACGAGCTGTACCGGGATCGATTGTACAACTCGAGCATGTACGCGGAGCTCGGGGGGCGGTCGCCAGGCGTCCGGCACATCCATCGCAAAGTCTTCCTGCCCACCTACGGCGTGTTTCAGGAGGAGCGCTTCGTGGAAGCAGGCGACTCCATCAGCGCCTTCGACACGCGCTGGGGACGGGCGGCAATGCTGATCTGCGAGGACGCCTGGCATTCCATCTCGGCCATGCTGGCCGCGCTGGACGGCGCGCAGCTGATCGTGATCCCGAGCGCCGCCCCTGCGCGCGGCGCCGAACCCGGCCCTGGCGTCCCCGGCAGCCTGACGCGCTGGAACCGGCTGGTGAGGAGCATCGCGGAAGAGCACGGGGTGTTCAGCGCCGTGGCTCAACTCGTCGGGTTCGAGGGGGGCAAGGGGTTCGCCGGTGGCTCGGCGGTGTTTGACCCCCGAGGCCACGAGCTGGCCCGAGGCCCGCTGTGGGAGGAGGCGATCATCCCGGCCCGACTCGAGCTGGACGACCTGGTGCGGGCGCGAGTCGAGCAGCCTCTGCTCGCCGATCTGGAGCTTGCGTTACCCCGGTTGTTGCGGGGTGCCGCACCGCGCGAGGCGGCCCCGGCGGCGGGCAAGGCTCGGTCGCGGCCGGCTGGGGACGCGGGACACGGGGCGGCCCGGAAGGATTGGATCACCTCCGAGGAGGCGGCCGCCCGGCCGCCGTTCGAGGAGGCTCCCTCCGACCGCACGGCGAGCGCCGCTCGGGCCGATCCTCCCGGCGTGGCCTCGGACCCCCGGGATTCGGTGCCGAGACCCGGCGACCTCACTCCACTCCTCATCGATACGGAGCTGGTCACCGAGTGGCTGGTCCGCTTTCTCCAGGATGAAGTCCGTGCACGTCGTGGGTTTCGGCACGTGGTGGTGGCGCTGTCGGGCGGAGTGGACTCGTCCGTCACCACCGCGCTCGCGGCGCGCGCGTTCGGGGCCGATGCGGTGACGGCGCTCATCCTCCCCTACCGCACCTCCAGCGCCGAGAGCGAGCAGCACGCGCGACTCGTCGTCGAGCAGCTGGGGATCGACGCCCGGACCATCGACATCACGGCCGCGGTCGACGGTTACGTCGAGCAGTGCGAGCCGAACGCCGGTGGGACGCGACGCGGGAACGTCATGGCGCGCGCGCGGATGGTGGTCCTGTTCGACCAATCAGCCAAGCTGGAAGCGCTGCCGCTCGGAACGGGGAACAAGTCGGAACGCCTGCTCGGCTACTTCACCTGGCACGCCGACGACACCCCGCCGATCAACCCGCTCGGAGACCTGTTCAAGACCCAGGTGTGGCAGTTGGCGCGCGCTCTCGCCATCCCGGAGGAAGTGGTCGCTAAGCCGGCCAGTGCCGATCTGATTCGGGGGCAGACGGACGAGGGGGATCTGGGCATCTCCTATCCCGACGCCGACCTCATCCTGCACCATCTGTTGCTCGGCTACACCCGCGACCGGCTCGTTCGCAACGGCTTCGACTGCCGGAAGGTGGAGCTGGTGCTGGAACGCCTGGAGGGGACGCACTGGAAGCGGCACATGCCCACCGTGGCCATGTTGTCGTCGACCACGATCGGCGAGTGGTACCTACGACCGGTAGACTATTGAAGGCCCGCGTGCGGCGCCCGTGACGGCCGCGGCGGCCATTCTCCTCGGCGGGCTCGCCATTCTCGTGCTGGGGGCCGAGACCCTGGTGCGCGGATCCGCCAGGCTCGCCCTCCGGCTCGGCCTGTCGCCTCTGTTCATCGGGCTCACCCTGGTCGCCTTCGGCACCTCCACTCCCGAGCTGGTGGTGAGCCTCGAAGCCGCCCTGCGCGGCTTCCCAAGTCTGGCGGTTGGGAACGTCGTCGGAAGCAATATCTTCAACATCGCGATCGTGCTCGGGGTCGCGGCCATCATCTCACCGATCCCGGTCCACGGGAACCTCGTGCAGCGCGAGGTGCCGATCGTCATCGCCCTCACGGCGATCCTGTTCGCCCTCGCCCATTTCGGGGCCGTGACTCGCGCCGAGGCCGCCCTGCTCCTGGTCGGCTTCGTCATCTACTCCATCTGGTCCTATCGCTGGGCACGCGAGGAAGCGATCAGCGCCCAGGCCATCACCCTCTCGAGCACCCTGTCCGTATCCGTTTCCGGCGCGGGGCGCCTGCTGGAGCCGAGCGCCCGAGCCGTGCTCATCGACCTCGTGTTTGTCGCCGTCGGTCTCGCCGCCCTCGCCGCTGGCTCGCGATGGGTAGTGGACGGCGCGGAGGAGATCGCGCGCATCGCCGATGTCTCCGACACGGTCATCGGCCTCACGGTGGTGGCGGTGGGAACTTCCCTCCCGGAGCTGGCGACCTCCGTCGTGGCGGCGATCCGCAAACAGACGGAGATCGCCGTCGGCAACGTGCTCGGGAGCAACATCTTCAACATCCTGGTCATCCTCGGCCTCACCGGCCTCGTTCATCCGGTCCCGGTGGTGGATCGCCTGGTGCGGATCGACATCCCGGTCGCGATGGGCTTCGCGGTGGCGTGCTTTCCGATCCTGCTCAGCTCGCGGCGGATCTCGCGTCTCGAAGGCGTGTGCCTGGTGCTCGCCTACATCGGGTACGCGGTACTCCTGATGGGGCGGTATTCCTGATGGGATAGTGGGAAGGGTGGACGGGAACGGGACGTCGAAATCATCGACGACCAACGAAACGAACGGAAAACGGGCGGCCCGCTCACCGGGGACCGCCCGTCGCTATACCCCCTAGGGGAATCGAACCCCTGTCTCCTGGCTGAGAACCAGGTATCCTGGGCCACTAGACGAAGGGGGCGGGTGGCTCGGAGGCTTGCTATTGTAATGAGCGCCCCGCGTCCGTCAACCCCGAGCGACGATGAGCTGGGACTACGTACACCTGATCACGCACCCGTTTCCGATCGTTCTGGTCGTCACCGGAACCGTAGCCGGCATCCTGGGCTGGCTCCTGGGGCGGGAGGGGCTCGAGAAATACGGGCTGGTGAGTCTTGTGATCGCCGGAGCGTTCGCCATCCCGTCGTATCTGACCGGATTGGCGGCGGCGGATGTGGTGGGCGAGCGGACCTTCGTCCGGCCATCGATCGTGCAGACGCACCGGAGCTGGGCCACGTGGGCCGCGTTCGCGCTCCTTACCTGCGGGGTTCTCGCCCTGTTCTCGCTCCTCCAGTCGCACGACCGGCGGCTGCGCCGCTTCGCGTTGCTGGTCGGCCTGCCGACCGCCCTCCTGGTCGGGGTCGCGGCCTTCGCCGGCGGGCGCATCGAGCACGGTCCCGGCGAGGGCACGACGCCGGCCCTTCACTCTCCGTCGCTCGATCCGGAGGCAGGCTGACGTGCATCGATCCCCACTAACCCGAGTCATCGACCGGTTGCGGTCGTCACCACGGCGTCGCGAGGCCTGCCTCGCCGCCGGCCTGCTGCTGGCCGCGCTCGCCCTGCCAAAACTGGCGGGCGCGGCGCAGGACAGCCCCGACGTCTCCGAGCGCGCGCGTCAGCTGCATGCGGAAGCGATCGTGGTCGATGGCCACAACGATCTCCCGTGGCGGATCCGCCAGGAAGCCGAGCTGGAGATCGAGCCGCTCGGACTCGGCGGACGCGGCACCGGGGGGCACACGGACATGGTGCGGCTGCGCGAGGGGGGCATCGACGCTCAGTTCTGGGCTGCCTACGTGCCGACCCGCTACATCGGTGCCGCGGCCACCGTGGTGGCGCTCGAGCAGATCGACGTCATCCTCCGCCTCACCGCCCTGTTTCCGGAGCAGCTCGAGCTCGCACTCACCGTCGCCGACATCGAGCGGATCGCGGCGACCGGTCGTACGGCGTCGCTGATCGGGATCGAGGGAGGTCATGCGATCGCCAACTCGCTGGCCGTGCTGCGTCTGTTTTACGACCTCGGGGTGCGCTACATGACGCTCACCCACACCGCCAGCCTCCCGTGGGCGGACGCGGCCGGCGACAGCACCGTGGTGGGCGGTCTGTCCGAGTTCGGGCGCCAGGTGGTGCGCGAGATGAACCGGCTCGGCATGCTGGTCGATCTCTCGCACGTGACGGCGGAGGTGATGCGTGACGCGCTCGAGACGGCGGCGGCTCCGGTGATCTTCTCCCACTCCTCCGCGCGCGCCCTGCGGGACGTCCCGCGCAACGTCCCCGACGACGTTCTCGCCGCCGTGCAGGCCAACGGCGGCGTCGTGATGGTCAACTTCTACTCTGAGTTCCTGGTCGATCCCGAGCTTGAAGGAGCGGGCACCATCGCCTCCATCGCCGATCACATCGACCACATCGTCGCCGTGGCCGGAATCGACCACGTGGGCCTCGGCTCCGATTTCGACGGCGTCGACCGGCTGCCCGCCGGTATGGAGGACGTGGCGGCGCTCCCGCGCCTCACCGACGAGCTGCTGCGGCGCGGATACGGCGAGGAGCAGGTGCGGAAGGTGCTGGGTGGGAACCTGTTGCGGGTGATGCGACAGGCCGAGGCGGTGGCGGCCGAGCTTCGGATCGCGACTCCGCCGTCGACGGCGCGTCTCCCCTACTTCGGGGCCGTCCCGGAGGAGGGTGAGGCGCGCGGCGAGGACTAGCCGTGCACGCCTCCGAGTCCCTGCCCGAGCTCCCGATGGTTGTCGGTCGCGGCGCCGACAGCGTGAAAGCGGTCGCCGACTCGCAGGTGACCATGACGCAGCTCATGTCGCCGCAGGACGCCAACCTGTACGGGAGCGTGTTCGGTGGCGTCATTCTCGCGCTCGTCGACAAGATCGCCTACGTGTGCTCGGCGCGGCACGCCTGCCTGCCGACGGTGACGGCGAGCTTCGACCGCGTGGACTTCCGGTCACCGATCGAGATCGGCGAGATCGTCACCCTGTTCGCCTCGATCAATACGGTCGGTCGCAGCTCGATGGAGGTCGGCGTGCGGGTGACGGCGGAGTCGGTGCGCGGCGGCGCGCGACGGCATACGAACTCGTGCTATGTGACCATGGTGGGAATCGACGAGGAGCGGCGCCCGACCCTGGTGCCGAGGCTGGAGCTGCGGACGATCGACGAGTACAGGCGCTATCGCGACGCCGAGGAGCGGCGGAGCGCGCACCTCGAGCTCGCCCGGCGCCGGCAGGCGCGCTGGACCGAGTGAGGGAGAGGCGGATCAGCGGGTAGCCGAGCCCTCGCCCATCAGCGCCTCGATCTCGTCCGGATGGCGGGGCGCAGCCGACGACAGCACCCGACTCCCGGTCTCGGTCACCAGGACATCGTCCTCGATCCGGACCCCGAGGCTCTCCTCCGCCAGGTAGATGCCGGGCTCGACCGTGAGCACCATGCCCGGCTCGAACGGGGTGGCGTAGGCGCCGACATCGTGCACGTCCATGCCGAGCCAGTGGCCCACGCCGTGAATGAAGTAGGCCGCGCAGCTCTTCCCTCCACAGGCGTCGCCGGAATGGGTGGTCAGGTACTCGCGGGCGGCCGCGTTCACGTCCCGCATGGTGGCGCCGGGCGCGACCGCATCGATCCCCGCCTGCTGCGCTCCCCGCACCAGCTCGTAGATCACGCGCTGTCGCGGAGTGAACACGCCGGAAACCGGGATGGTGCGGGTGACGTCGGCCGTGTAGTAGCTGTATTCGGCCCCGATATCCATGACGACCAGGTCGCCCGCCTCCATGCGACGCCGGCTTTTGTCATAGTGGAGAACGACCGAGTTGGGGCCCGAGCCCACGATGCTCGGAAAACCGACCCGCTCGGCCCCCCCGGCCCGAAAGGTGTACTCGATCACCGCTTCCAGCTCGTACTCGTACATCCCGGGCCGGGCGATGCGCATCGCCGCGCGCTGCGCTGCCGCGGTCAGGTCGATCGCCCGTTGCAGCATGCGGAGCTCATAGTCGTCCTTCACCAGCCGCAGTCGCGCCACGACCGGTTCCACGTCCCGGACCTCGAACGGCGACTCGAACAGCAGGCCTGCGATCACCTCGTTGTCGCGCGTCAGGTGATTCAAGGGGGCGTACAGCGCCGCATCGGTCGATTCCCGCGCCAGTGCGAACAGAGCCGGGGGCAGGGCATCCTCGAACTCGCCCGTCGCCCGCGCGGTGGCCACGCCGGATCGCTCTTCCGCTTCCCCGAACGTCGCCCGCTGTCCCGTCCATTGCTCCTGGCCCGGATTGCGCTCGGGAATGAAGAGCGTCTCGGTTCGCCTTCCGTCGGGGCCCGCGACCAGCAGCAGCCAGGCGTCCGGCGTCTCGAGCCCGGTCAGATACATGAAGTCGTTGCTCTGGCGGAAGTCCGAGTCCTGCGGGTAGTCGCGCTCGATGTCCTTCACTCCCGACGAGTTGATCACCACTACACCGGACCCGATGGCATCGAGAAGGCGTTCGCGGCGCGCCGCCAGCACCTCGACCGGGGGCGGCTCGAAGGGCGGCGCCGGCTCAACCAACGGCGCCGGAGTCTGGCCGGCGCCGCGGGGCGGGCACCAGAGCGCCACGCCCAGCGTGACGGCCGCAGTCGCCGCCGCGATCGGTCGGCTCACGCGACCAGCTCGGTCAGCCCGTAAAAGACGAGCGCCACGGCCGCCATACCGGCCAGCATGATGAGGATGTGCCGGAACGGCATGCGGGCGAGAACGCCGAGCAGAAGCCCGATCACGAGCACGGCAGCGAGGAGCAGGATGAGCGTCATATGCGCCACCTCTTCGGTTTCCGTTTACGAGGGTTTCCGTTTACGAGGGTCCGAACCGGCTAGTGTCTTCCCCCTGGGTCTTGCCGCGCCGCTGGAGCTGCACGAGCTCCGCCATCCCGGCGCGCTCGGCGATCCGTTGTCCGCTCGGGGTCGCGGCCAGTCCCCCCAACGCCGTCTCGCGATAGCGCACGTCCATCTTCCGCCCCACCTCGCCCATTACATCGATCACCTCGTCCACGGCGATCGGGAAGTCGAGTCCGGCCAGCGCCATCTCGGCCGCGGCCACCGCCTGCACGGCGGCGGAGGCATTGCGATACGCGCACGGGATTTCCACCAGGCCGGCTACCGGATCGCATATGAGCCCGAGCATCCCCTGCAGGGTGAGTCCGATCGCCTGCCCGACCTGCTCGGGATCGCCTCCCTCGAGGTAAGTGACCGCGGCGGCGGCCATGGCGGCGGCGCTCCCCGTTTCGGCCTGGCAGCCGCCGCCGGCCCCGGCGATCGACGCCCGGTGCGCGATCACTGCGCCGACGCCGCCCGCCACCAGCATGCCGCGGACCAGCTCGTCGGTGGACCAGCCGCGCGTCTCGCGCATGGTGAGGAGGACGGCCGGCACGATACCGGCCGCGCCCGCGGTCGGGGCGGCGACGATGAGGCCCATGCGGGCGTTGACCTCCAGGGTGGCGATCGCCCGGGCCAGCATGGCAGTGAAATCGGGACCGAAGAAGCCCGGGCTGGCATCGAGGAGTCGGCGCGCGCGGCCCCCGGTCATCCCGGAGGGACTGGACTCGGGTGATTCCAGCCCCTCGCGGACGGCGCCCTCCATCACCGCGAGCGTGTCCGCGATCCGGGCCAGAATCCGGTCGGGTGGTACGTCCGTCTCGTGCGCCTCGCGACGCAGAATCACCTCCGCGAGGTCGAGCCCCTCCGACTCGGCGGCAGCGACCCATTCGGCGATCGAGCGGACCATCACGCGTTCAACCTGCGCACGTTGCGGATCCAGTAGACCCACGGCTCGTCGTGGAGCTCGGTCACGATCGCCGGCGCCACCTCCGTGTCGGTCTCGATCGTCATCAGCGCCTTGGCCCCGCGCCCGGTCCGGTCTACGCGCATGGTGGCCAGATTCACATCGTGGCGCGCCAGCAGCCCCGTGATGCGGGCCACCGTCCCCGGGACATCGTCGGCGAGGACGACTAGGGTGGGCAGCGAGCCGGAGAGGTGAACGGGAAACTCGTCGATCTCCTCGACCCGGATGCGACCGCCCCCGATCGATGCGCCGACCAGCTCGAGGTGCTCTTCCCCCCGCCACAGCTCGAAGCGGGCTGTGTTCGGATGGGCCGTCTCGCCCAGATCGCAAGTGTAGAACTCGACCGCCATGCCGGCGCGGGCGGCGAGCTCCTCGCTGTTTCGGATCCGCACGTCGTCCGGCTGCAATCCGAGCAGTCCTCCGATGATCGCCTTTTTGGTGCCGTGTCCCTCCCCGGTCATGGCGAAACTTCCGTGCAACCCGACGCCCGCCCGGTCGGGGCTCCCGCCGGCGATCGCCTGGGCCACGAACCCCAGCCGGCAGGCGCCAGCCGTGTGCGAGCTGGAGGGCCCGACCATGGTCGGGCCGAGGATGTCGAACAGGTGCGTCATGCGGACACCGCGGGAGCGGCACCGGCCAGGTGCTGCAGGCGCTCGGGGCTGAGAGGTTGGATCTCGACCCCGAACGCGGTGCCGAACCCAAGGCGCACCGCGT
Organism: uncultured Gemmatimonadota bacterium; assembly: GCA_964550085.1. Lineage (GTDB taxonomy): Bacteria > Gemmatimonadota > Gemmatimonadetes > Palauibacterales > Palauibacteraceae > JBFILW01. The sequence goes on along the minus strand of CAZJXR010000009.1, from coordinate 29,882 downwards.
CGCGGGCGGCCGGCATGCCGCTCGCGATCCCTTCCGATGCCAGGCTTGTCATCCGCACTCCCTCGATTCCGCACGGGACGATGAGACGGAAGCTGTCGAGCGGCTCCGGCGTGACGTTGAGCGCGAACCCGTGCCAGGTGACCCAGCGGCTTACATGCACACCGATCGAGGCGATCTTCCGCACCGCGCCGCTCGCGATCCGCCCGGCCAGCTCCTCCTCCCGCGCTGGCTCTCCCACCCATACGCCGGTGTAGCCGGCGGCGGCGAACGCCTCCAGCCCCAGCTCCGCCAGCGACGCGATCAGCGCCTGTTCGAGCGTGCGCATGTACCAGTGCAGATCCGGCCGGTGGCGGCGCAGGTCGAGGATCGGGTAGCCGACCAGCTGCCCGGGCCCGTGGTAGGTAACGTCACCGCCCCGCTCGATCTCGACCGTCTCGATGCCGTGGGCGGCCAGCAGCCCCGCCGAGGCGACCAGGCGATCGTCGCCCGCACCGCGCCCGAGCGTCACCACCGGCTCGTGCTCGAGCAGCAGCAGGAGATCGGAGCGCAGCTCGCCGTCGATGCGACGACGGGCCAGCCTCCGCTGCCATCCGAGCGCGTCCGCGTACGGAACGCGGCCCGGCAGGTCGCACACCCGGAGCGCCTTCACACGTCGATCGCCCGGTCGAGGACCAGCATCGCCGCCTGCATCACCGCCTCGGACATGCTCGGATGTGGATGGGCGAAGGCGGCAACCTCCTCGACCGTGGACTCGAGCAGCCGTCCGAGACCGACCTCGGCGATCAGCTCGCTGACGTTGTGGCCGATCATGTGGATGCCGAGCATCTCGCCGTAGCGCGCATCGGCCACGATCTTCACGAATCCCTCACTGCTGGCGGCCGTCAGGGCGCGGCCGTGCGCCCCCAGCGGGTACTTCCCCACCTTCACCTCGTGCCCGGCCTCCTTGGCCTGCGATTCGGTCATGCCGATAGTGGCGATCTCCGGGTGGCAGTAGCCGACGCTCGGGATGTTGTCGTACCGCATCGGATGCTCGGCCACGCCGGCTATGTGCTCGGCCGCCACCAGAGCCTCGTGCGATCCCTTGTGGGCGAGCATCGGCGGCCCGGCCACGTCGCCGATCGCGTACACCCACGGCACGGGCGTCCTGCACCACTCGTCGATCTCGATGAAGCCGTCCGCCAGCGGCACCCCGGCCTCCTCCAGCCCGATCCCGTCCGTCACCGGGCTGCGGCCGACGGCCATCAACACCACCTCCGTCTCGATCCGCTCCTCCCCCTTCTTCCCCTCGACGGTGAGCACCATGGGGCTCGCATCCCGTTCCAGATTCGTCACCCTGGTACCCGTTTTGATCGCCATGCCGCGCTTCTTGAACGAGCGCTCGAGCGTCTTCCCGATCTCCGGGTCTTCGAGCGGCACCAGCGCCGGCAGCGCCTCGACCACCGTCACCTCGACGCCGAACGCATCGAACACATCCGCGAACTCGACCACGACGTAGCCGGCACCCACGACCACCATGGAGCGCGGCAGAACCCGCAGACCGAGCGCCTCGCGGCTGCCGATCACCTTCTCGCCATCGATTTCGAAACCCGAAAACGACTTCATCACCGAGCCGGTGGCGACCACCACGTGACGGGTGTCCAGGATGCGAGTCTGTCCGTCCGCATCCTCTACCGCCACCTTCGCCTGTCCGGCGATGCGCCCCGTCCCGATCACCGCGTCGACCCCGTTCTTCTTGAGCAGGTACTTCACGCCGCCCGACAGCTTCTCGGCGATCGCCCGGCTGCGGTTGACGGCCGCCCCCATGTCCAGCTCGAGCCCCGTCGCCCGGACGCCGAGCTGCTCGCCGTGACCTGCCAGGTTGTGGGCGAGGGCCGCGCTCTCGAGCAGCGCCTTGGCCGGGATGCAGCCCCAGTTGAGGCACGTCCCGCCCAGGCCGCCCTCGTACGAGTTACTCTCGACGCAGGCGGCTCGCAGGCCGAGCTGGGCGGCGCGGATCGCACACCAGTAGCCGGCCGGTCCGGACCCGATGACAACGACGTCGTAGGCTTCAGCCATGAATCGCTCCGCTTGTGTGGGTCGTGCGCTGAAGGGGCTAGGAGCCTGTCCGAGTAATGTGCGAGCCGCCTCCTAGAGAAGCATGACGAGCGGATTCTCGAGCATCGCCCGGAAGGTTCCGAGGAAACGGGCCCCCACCGCGCCGTCGATCAGCCGGTGGTCGTTCGACATGGTGACCCGCATGCGGCGTCGGACCACGACCTCTCCGTCCTCAACCACCGGCTTTTCCACCGTCCGTCCGACGGCGAGGATCGCCGCTTCCGGCGGGTTGATCACCGCCGTGAACTCGTCGATGTCGAACATGCCCAGATTGCTGATCGTGAAGGTCGCGCCCGTGTACTCGTCGGGGGTCAGCTTCCGGGCGCGCGCCCGCGCGATCAGATCGACCGACTCGCGCGCGATCTGATAAAGCCCCTTGCGGTCGGCGTTCCGGATCACGGGTGTGATCAGGCCATCCTCCAGCGCCACTGCGATCCCGATGTCGACCCTGCCATGGCGCCGGATCGCGTCGTCTTCCCACGAGGCGTTGACTGCCGGGTGGCGGACCAGGGCCTCGGCGACGGCTTTCACCAGCAGGTCGTTCACGCCGATCTTGCCCTCGGCGCTCCTCGCGTTGAGCTCGGCCCGCAGATCGAGGACCGTGTCCATCGCGATCTCCATGGTGAGGAAGAAGTGCGGCACCGGACCGATCGACTCCGCGAGGCGGCGGGCGATCGTCTTCCGCATCTGGCTGTGCTCGATGACCTGCTCCTCCAACCGCTGCGCACCCGGCTGGCCGGCCGCCGGGACCGGGATGACGCCCGCGGATGGCGCCGCGGGAACCGCGGCGGCCGTCGGGGCCTCGGCCGTTGCACGGATCGCCGCCTCGACGTCGCGCTTCACGATGCGCCCTGCCGGCCCGCTGCCCGCCACCGCCGCCAGCTCGATCCCACGTTCGCGCGCCATGCGACGGGCAACGGGAGATGCTCGCAGGCGACCATCCCCCTCGGAGACGCCGGTGCGACCGCCCTCTTCGCGTTCCGTTGCCACGGAGACCGGCGCAGCTGCCGGCTCTCCCTCCTTCACCTCCTCGCCTTCGGCGGCAACCGGATGGGGCGCCGGGGCCCGGTCGGCGGCCGGCCCGGCCGCCGGCACGGGTTTCTCACGCGCTCGGGTTGGCTCTGACGCGGCGGCGG
>CAZJXR010000009.1:16152-26552 GCA_964550085.1 uncultured Gemmatimonadota bacterium | reverse complement strand
CTCTGACGCGGCGGCGGGCCCGCCACCCGACCCCTCCGCTTCGGTCAGCAGATCGCCGATATCCTCCTCCGGGTCTGCGATGATGCCGATCAGTGCGCCAACCGGAGCCACCGCGCCGGGCCCCACCAGGATCTTGCGCAGCACCCCGCCGCCCAGCGCCTCGACATCCATGTTCGCCTTGTCGGTCTCGATCTCGGCCACGATGTCGCCCGGACGGATCTCGTCACCCTCGGAAAACTTCCACTCGATCAGCTTGCCCTCCTCCATCGTCGGGCTGAGCTGCGCCATCACGACTCGAGTCGCCATCGTCGGGCCGCGCTAGCCGGCAGGTCGGGAGGGGAAGGTCATGACGGAGCCCCGTCGCGGTGGCACACGTGGCGCACAGCCTTGACCACGAACTCGGGCTGAGGGAAGACGAGCTTCTCCAGATTGCGGGCGTACGGCATCGGGACGTCGAGGCCCGACACGCGGGCGATGGGAGCGTCCAGCCAGTCGAACGCCTCGCGCTGGATGTCGTCCACCACCTGCGCGCCGACACCGCAGAAGGGCGTGGCCTCATCGACCACCACGGCGCGGTTCGTCTTCTGCACCGAGGCGACGATCGCGTCCACGTCCAGCGGGCGGACGGTGCGGAGGTCGATTACCTCGCACTCGATCCCGTCCTCGTCCGCCAGCATGGTGGCGGCGGTCAGTGACACGTGGACCATCTTTCCGTACGCGACGACGGTAGCGTCTCGCCCGGGGCGCGCCACGTTCGCCACCCCGATCGGCGTCAGGTGCTCGCCTTCCGGCACCTCGCCCTTGAGGTTGTAGAGACGCTCGCCCTCGACGAACACGACCGGATCGTCATCCCGGATGGCGCTCTTGAGGAGTCCCTTGGCGTCAGCCGGCGTGGCGGGCGAGATCACCTTGAGGCCGGGGATGTTGGCGTACCACGGCTCGGGGACTTGCGAGTGCTGCGCCGCGAGCTGGAGCGCCGCCCCGCCGGGACCCCGGAACACGATCGGGACGTTGTACTGGCCGCCCGACATCGCGTATATCTTGGCGGCGTGGTTGACGATCTGGTCGAAGGCCAGCTCGGCGAAGTTCCAGGTCATCATCTCGACCACCGGTCGGAGCCCGACCATGGCCGCCCCGATCCCGAGGCCCGCGAAGCCGTGCTCGGCGATCGGAGCGTCCCGCACCCGCCATTCCCCGAACTCGTCGAGCAGTCCTTTGGTGACCTTGTAGGCGCCGTCGTACACGCCGACTTCCTCGCCGATGATGAACACGCGCTCGTCGCGCTCCATCTCCTCGCGCAGCGCCGCGTTGAGGGCCTCCCGATAGGTGACTACCGCCACGCATCCCTCCGCTTCGTGCCACCCCTGAACTCGTCCGAGTACACGAAATGATAGATCTCCTCCGGTCCCGGGAGCGGGCTGTTGTCGGCGAACTCGGCGGCCGCTTCGGCCTCGGCGATCGCCGCCTCATCGATCGACTCGTACTCCTCCGCGGTGAGGATTCCCGCATCGATCAGTCGGCCGCGGAAGGCGAGGATCGCGTCGTTCTCCCGTTCCGCCTCCACCTGCTCCCGCGTGCGGTACACCCCGAACGACGGGTCGGCGATGGAGTGTCCGACGTAGCGGTAGGTGACCGCCTCGATCAGGGAAGGCCGCTTCTGCTCGCGCCAGATGCGGACCGCCTCGTTCAACGCGCGGCGGACGGCGATCACGTCCTGGCCGTCGATCCGCTCGGCGTGCATGCCGCGATAGCCGCACGCCCGCTCGACCAGCCGGTCGACCGCCGCTACCCGCTCGATCGCCGTGCCCATCCCGTAGGAGTTGTTTTCGATCAGGAAGATCACCGGCAGCTCCCACAGGGCGGCCATGTTGAGCGCCTCGTTGAACGCCCCGATGTTGACCACCGAGTCGCCGAAGATGCACAGGCACACCTGGTCGCCGTCGCGATACCGGATCGCATACCCCACGCCGGTCGCGATGGCGAGATGGCTGCCCACGATCCCGTGCCCGCCCAGCAGGTTGAGCTGCTTGCTGAACAGGTGCATGGAGCCGCCGTGACCGCCCGAAACGCCGTCGTCCCGGCCATACAGCTCCGCCATCACGGCGCCCGGGCTCACGCCGCGAACCAGCGCCTGGACGTGGTCCCGGTAGTGGGTGATCACGTAGTCGTCGGCGCGCAGCGCGGAGAGCGCGCCCGCCGCCACCGCCTCCTGCCCGATGTACAGGTGGCAGAAGCCCCCGATCTTCCCCATCTGGTACGACTCCGCCGCCTTTTCCTCGAAGCGACGCGCCAGAACCATCTCGCGCAGCAGATCCTTCAGCTCCGCCTCGGACAGACCGAGAAACTCCTCGGACGCCGCCACGGCCTCTGCCATGTCGTGTTCTCTGGTCGCCATCTTCCTATCCCGCCGCCGCCCGGGCGCGCAGCGCGACGACCTGCTCCCGGGCGTGATAGCTGCTCCGAACGAGCGGGCCGGCTTCCACGTGCAGGAAGCCGATCCGCTCTCCGTACCGTTTCCACTCGGCAAACTCTTCCGGCGGCACGTAGCGATCGATGGGCAGGTGTGCGGTCGAAGGACGCAGGTACTGGCCGAGGGTGAGGATTTGCACACCCGCATCGCGCGCGTCGTGCATGAAGGCGCGGATGTCCGGCTCGGCCTCGCCGAGTCCGAGCATGATACCGGTCTTCACCAGCACCTCTTCATCGAGCTGGCGGGCCAGCCGGAGAACGTCGAGCGAGCGCTCGTACCGGCCACCGGGGCGCGCCGTGCGGTGCAGCCGGCGCACCGTCTCGATGTTGTGATTGAAGATCTCGGGGCGTGCCCGGATCACCGTCCGCACCGCCTCCGGGTTGCCCTGGAAGTCCGGGGTGAGGACCTCGATCGAGCAGCGGGAGAGGCGGAGACGGATCTCGGCGATCGTCTCGGCGAAGATGCGGGCCCCGCCATCGGGGAGATCGTCGCGGTCGACGGAAGTGATCACAACGTGCGACAGCGCGAGCTGCTCGATCGCCTCGGCCACCCGTCGCGGTTCGTCCTCATCCAGCTCTTCGGGCCGACCGTGGGCGATCGCGCAGTACGGGCAGTTGCGGGTGCACAGGTCGCCCAGGATGAGGAAGGTCGCCGTCCCAGCGTCCCAGCACTCACCGATGTTGGGACAGTGCGCCTCCTCGCACACGGAGTGGAGCTCCTGCTGGCGCATGAGGCGCTTGAGCCGCCGGTAGTTGTCGCCGCCTGGAGCCTTCACCTTGAGCCAGCTCGGCTTCTTGTGCGGCCACGGCACGGCCGCGCACCCGTTCCCGCCCGCGGAATCCGCTGGACTCGGCCGGTGGCCGTTTCCATTCGACTTGAGAACGGTCAGCTCTCTCATACGCACGACGCGGTTGGCACAAGCGGCGGCCGTGAAGCCGGGCAACGAGAACAAGATAGGAAACATACCGGGTGGTTCATGGTGCGTCTACACGGGTTGGTGGCATTTACATTGCAGGAGTCGGAGGTCCCACTTATCTTCCTCGCCGGTCTGGAGTTGAGTCGGGAGGCGGTCATCTTCGGGCCATTTCGGAGGAGACGGGCCCTGCAGTGAGGGTGAGCAAATAGAAGTATGACGTACATCATAACCCAGCCCTGCATCGATACGAAGGACGCATCGTGCGTGGACGTGTGCCCCGTCGATTGCATCTACGAGGGTGAGGACCAGTACTACATCCACCCGGAGGAGTGCATCGATTGCGGAGCCTGTGTTCCGGAGTGCCCGGTCGAAGCCATCTTCCCCGACGACGAGGTGCCGGAACAGTGGAAAGAGTACATCGCGAAGAACTACCAGCGCTTCGAGGTGCCGCTTCCCACCTGAATCGGCCCGGTGGTGGAACGAATCATCGAAATCGACGGTTCACGGTGGCGAGTGCGCGCACTCGACCTCGAGGTGGCACGCCAGGACGCGGACGCCTGGCACTATGCCCGGGTTCGCTTCGACCCGCTCGATGACCCGCCCTCGGTGCCCCGGGAGACGTGGCTGCGGATGGAGGAGGATGTGCCGGCCGGTGACGTCCTCGACCAGTACGCGGATGCGGAGCTCCTGGAGGCCTATCTGATCGCGGAAGAGGTGGTGGAGGGGTAAGGCGGGAGCGATCGCTCCTCGGTGGATAAAAACAGGACTTTCCCACGCACGGCGCGGCGGGAAGAGTCGTTTTCCACACTCCGAACCCGAACATGAACCGAACAAGAGGCCGGGCCTCGGCCTCGCAGGTGGACGCTGAAGGCAAGAGAACGATGAAACGCAACCATACCCTGGCTCGCGGGGCGATCCGGCGGGCGGCGGCCCCGCTGCGGGCGTTGAGGCGTACGACGATGTTCAGGCGTACCGCGACCCCGGCCTTCATCCTGGTGCTGGCGGGGGCATCCGGCGCCGCCGCCCAGTCCGGCGGCGAAACCGCCGCGGTCCCGCCAGCGCTGCCCCTCGGCAGCACCGAGCTCGTCCAGGTCACCCGGTTCAGCGAGTCCGACCTGCTCGAGGTGGCGGTGGGGCCGGTCGACCTGCCGGCCGGCGGCTCTCACCAGCGACTCCCGATCCAAGTGATCTCCTTCCCGGTCGACGGCTGGTTGCACGGCTTCGAGATCGAGATCACCGACGGCGACGGGAATCCCCTTCCATCACGGCTCCTCCACCACATCAACTTCATCGATCCGAACCACCGCGAGCTGTTCTCCCCCATCCCGCGCCGGGTGATGGCGGCGGGCCAAGAGACGAGCAGCGAGCGGATGCCCTGGTTTCTCGGCTATCCGATCGAGGCGGACCAGCCACTGCTGGTGAGCGCCATGCTGTCTAACGAGCTGGCCGAGGACTTCCCCGAGGTTTACGCGCGGGTGCGCTTCTCGTACAGCCTCGAGGGCGAGGGCCTGTTCGATCCGCTGTTTGACGTCTATCCCTTCTACCTCGATGTGATGGGGCCGGTGGGACTCAAGGACTTCGAGCTCCCCCCCGGAAAGACGGTGCGCTCGTGGGAGGGCCGGCCGGCGGTCGACGGACGGATCCTGGCCATCGGAGGCCACGTGCACGACTACGCCGACGAGATCCGTCTCGAGGACGTCACCACCGGAAGAGTCCTGTGGCGCGCGGTGCCGGAGGCCGACGCGACCGGCAGGACGGTCGCTGTCCCGGTCGGCAAGCTGTGGTGGCACCTCGGTACTCCGATCGAGGCGGATCACACCTATCGTATCGTGGTCGAGTACACGAACCCGACCGAGGCGACCATCCCCGGAGGCGGGATGGGCGCCATCGGGGGCGTGGCATGGGTGTCACGGCATACGGAGTGGCCGGAGCTCGACCGCTCTGACCTCCAGTACGTGGCCGACCTGACCAACACGCTCGAAGCGCCCGAGAAGCTGAAGCACGCACACGGACACGACGTCGGCGCGCCCGCCATGGCAGCGGGCGGGATGAGCTCCGAAGGGGGGGAGCACTCCCACGCGACGGTGGTACCGGCAGCGGAGGAGACGACGTCCGGCTCGGCCGACGGGGGTGCCCAGAGCCACGAGCACGACGGACACGCGATGCCGACCGCCGCGCCCGGACCCACGGAGAAGGCCGCCACCCCGAGCGCGCACGGCAGTCACTGACGCGATCGAGGACGGCGGAGGCCGTCGCTCGCTACGGACGTGACGCGATGCGACTGACCCTACTCGCCGCGACCGTGGCCCCAGCGCGCCACGAAGCGGGCGAGTAGCTCCTCCGGGTCGGCGCCGTCCTCGCGCAGCGGTTCCAGCGCCGCCTCGGCGCACCGGCGGTCCCCTGACTCCCGCCGTGCGAGGGCGAGCAGGAGTCGGGCGGGCAGGTAGCCGGGCCGGATCATCAAGGCGCGGTCCGCCGCTCGCGCCGCGCCCGCCAGGTCGCCTGCCTGGCGACGGGCCAGCCCGACTCCGAACTGCGCCTGGACCGATCCCGGATCGATTGCCAGCGCCTGCTCGAAGCGCTCCAGGGCGCGATCGGCTCGCCCCGAGGAGATGTCCGCCACCCCGAGGTTGCTGAGCGCGGCGGCGCGGTAGGAATAGCGCTTCCCGAGGTTGAACAGGGGCTGGAGACGGTCGAAGCGCGGGTCGTCGCGGATCTGCTCGAGAAACGCCTCCAGCTCGCCGCGGCCCGCCGCCAGGTCGCCCCGGCGGATGGCGCGGACGCCGCGGCGGAACCGCCTCGTCCGCCACCGCCACCAGCGACCGGGACCGAGCAGGAGGACCACCACCGCCACCACGACCAGCGCTCCGGGACGCCAGATGGCGAGGCCGAGCACGACGGCGACGGCCCCCAGGTAGAGCCCCGCCGCCAGGGGTAGCGGCTTCCACCTCATCGGTCGACGTGCCGTCCGATTGCGGAGGACGAGCCCGGCCCGATCGAGCCCGCCGGCGCGTCAGCCGCGCCGCGTGTTGAGGACGTTCACCCGGCGGAAGCGGGCCACCGGACAGCCGTGCGACACGGGGTTCACCTGGCCGGGCTGGCCCTTACCGTCGTAGAAGCTCCCGTACGTCAGGTAGGTGGAGGGACCGCCGAGCAGGTCCATCGAGTTCCAGAACTGCGATGTCGTCGCCTGATAGGCCACGTCCCGCAGCATGCGCCCCTTCTTGCCGCCCTTCACCTCCCACGCCACCTGGCCGCTGAACTGAAAGTTGTAGCGCTGCTGGTCGATCGAGTAGGAGCTCCGGCCTTCGATGTAGATGCCGTCATCGGTGGCCGCGACCACATCCTCGGTCGACCGGTCTTCGCGGGCCGGCAGCAGGTTGATGTTCGGCATTCGCTGGAAGGGAATGCTCGACCAGGCGTCGGAGTGGGCGCAGCCGTGACTGCGCTTTACGCCCGTGTACTGCGAGATCCAATCCGCCTGTTCGCGCGTCGTCTGGTAATCGACGAATATGCCGTCCCTGACGAGCGACCACTTCTCGGCCTTGACCCCCTCCTCGTCCCAACCAATGGAGGCCAGTCCGCCGGGCGTCGTACGCTCGGCCTCGATCTGCATGAAGTCCGGGCCGTAGCGGAACTCGTTGAGGACGGCAGAGGGCGGAGCAAGAAAGCTGGTGCCGGCGTAGTTGGCCTCGTATCCCTCGGCGCGGTCGAGCTCGGTCGGGTGTCCGATCGACTCGTGAATCGTGAGCCACAGGTGCGTCGGGTGCAGGATGAGGTCGTAGCGACCCGGTTCCACGCTCGCCGCGCTCAGCTTCTGCGCCGCCTCGGCGGCCCAGCGCTCGACCCGTTCCGGAGTGATCTCCGCCAGCACGTACTCGTATCCGCGGCCGGCCGGGTAGGTGACCCAGTCCCGGGACTGGAAGTCGCTCCGGTCGGAGGAGATGGCGGTGATCGACATGTCCGGGTTCACCCGGATCAGCCTCTGCGTCGCGATCGTCCCGTCCGTGGTGGCGATCGTCTTCTCGACCTTCACGAAGTGGACGCTCGATGAGACGTAGCGCACGTGCTCGGCCTCGAGCGCGATGCGGTTCATCTCGAGCATCCGGTCGACCTTGTCCTGGAGCGGCACGTCCCACGGGTCGATCTCGCAGGCGCTCGTCCACGACACCTCGCCGTACGACTCCACCGGGGCGAGGCGCACCTCCGCGCGCTCGATCGCCGCGTTGGCCTTTCCAATCGCGGCCGCCTCCGCCCCGGCCCGGGCCGCCGCTTCGCGCGTCAGCTCCGGGGTGGCGGCGAAGCCCCAGCTCCCGTCGACCAGGGCGCGCACGCCGAGGCCTAGCGAGCTGGTCTCGGTCACGTATTTGATCTGCTGCTCGCGGGTTCCGATCCGCTGATTCCGGTACGAACCGATCTTGCCATCGGCGTACTGGGCGCCGGCCGCGGTGGCCGCATCGAGCGCTTCCAACAGAAGGTCGCGCGCCGCGGCGTCGACCCCCGGCGACCGCCCCGGCCGCCCGTGCGGCGCGGCCCCGAGAACCTGTGGCGCGATCGCCACCGCCCCGGCCGCCACGGCCGTGCTTTTCACGAAATCTCGCCGTTCCATCACACCGCCTCCGAGACGCTGCTGAAGGTGAACTCCGCTACGCGAAGCCCCGGAACCTCGCGGTCGGCCCGCACGCGGACCGGCGCGCTCATCGCCTCGAGTCGGGAGAGCGCGAACAGCGGAGAATCGTTCCAGCGAAAGTTGTTGACCGGATACGCGATCTCGCCGTCCTCGATCAGGAAGGTCCCGTCGCGGGTGAGACCCGTGTACAGGATGGTGCGCGGATCGACGGAGCGGATGTACCACAACCGGGTCACCAGCACGCCGCGCCGTGTGCCGCGGACCAGCTCCGCAAGCGAAGCGTCGCCTCCACTCATGCGGAGCGACCGCGGCGGCCCGGTCGGCTCCACCCCCTGCTTCTGCGCCCAGAAGCGATCGTACGCGAGGTTCTCCAGCTTGCCGCGCTCGATCCAGGTGATCGGCTCGAGTGGCATCCCGTCGCTGGTGAAGGGCGCCGATCCGAGCCCGATGGGATCGCTGCGCAGGGTCACCCGGCTGTCGATGATCTGCTCGCCGACCTTCGTCCCTCCGCCCTCCCGGGTGAAGGCGCTCCTCCCCTCGTCCGCGGTGCGGGCGTCGAGCGAGTCGGCCAGCAGGCCGATCAGGTCGGCCACCGCTTCGGGCTCGAGAACGACCGTGTAGCTGCCGGGCTCCAGGGCCCGTGGTCCGCGCGACCGCTCCGCCTTCTCGATCGCCGTTCGGTTGAGCGCCTGATAATCGACCGTGGCCCAGTCCCGTGCCCCGACCCCCGACCAGCCCGATCCGGTCCCGTCCCCCGTGCGAGCGGTGAGCGAATAATCGAGTCGGGTCGACGGGTGGTAGGCGAACAGACCCGCGCTGTTGGCGACCGCGGACGAACCCGCCGAACAGTCGAGGAACCCGGCCGCCTCGACGTCGCCGGCGGTCTGCGCGAGTCGGATGGCGGACGCCGCCACCTTGCCCCGCACCGTCGCATCGAGCGCCGCAGTCGAATCGTAGTAGCCCTCGCCGGCGTGATACCGCTGCGGTCCGAGCACGGGCATGAGCTCCGGGTTTTCCGGCGCCAGGCGCGCCATCTCCGCCGCTCCCCGCACCGCCTCGGCGATGTCCTCGCTGCCGAACCGGTTGGTGCTCACCGATGCGGACCGCTGTCCGAACCGCGCCGTAACAGTGGCAGTCACATTATCCGAGGTGCCGGCGGTGGTGATCCGGTTCACGGCGAAGCGGGTGTTCCCGTCCCAGCCGCTGCTGAGGTCGACCTCAGTCTCGTCGGCGGGACTCTGTTCGATGAGGCGCGCGGCCAACGCCTCCGCTTCTTCCCGGGACAGGCCCTTGCGCTCGGACCACTGCGATAGCTCTGCTGGTTTCACGTGTAAACCTCTGGATGGTGGGGTCCCTGCCGGGCGGCTCGGGGCAAGCTGGGCCACGGCGACGGGTCCTGCAACCGGCCGCCGTGCGCCACACAGGCCACCGTCACCGCATGGCGACTTGCGAGCGGCGCAGCGTAGACCGTCCCGCGTGCGCCGTGTGCGCGCGTGCCGCGCGCGCCCGTGGGGGATAACGTACAGCGCGTGATCAAGTTCCACTATCACGCGTCGCCGCGGGATGTCCGCCGCATCGGGATCGTCAAGGGCGACCCTCTGTGTCACGTGTACAGCGACAGCTCGGTGGCCGAGCTGGTCGCGTGGGGAGAGGACCACGGCTTGAAGGCGGAGTGGATCGATCGTCGCAATGCGCTCCCGCACTTCGACGTGCACGGGGAGCTGCTACGGGAATGTGGCCGCGGTGTGACGCGAGCCGAGCTGGTCCGGGACATTCGGCGCTGGCGGGCGCGATCGCGCGATCGTAGGCAGCACCGGGACGCATGAGCGAGTATGATCCCCACCGGAGTTGGAAGGTGAATCTCATCGGAGCGGCCCGGCGTAGTGAGGCGGGGGTGGCGATCGAGACTGCGGACCCGCCTGGGGAACGTCCTGGCCTCGTTTTAATCTGTGGCTCGTTGATCACCGGCCCGTTAACCAGGAGGAGACCATGCAAGCACTTGTCGGACCGTATCCAGCGAAGGGAGGCCTCCTCACGGCCGCCGCCTGTCTGATCGCGATCGCCTGCGCTTCGGCGCCGCCGCAACCGGGCGAGCCGGGCTATCCCTACAACGTCTCGGGCACGTATCAGGCGGAGTTCGTGGTCGAGGGCACCGCATATCCCGGCACGGTGGAGATGACGACGGCGACCGCCGGCATCGTCGACGGGTCGATGCGCGTCACCAGCCCCGTCACCGTGACCGGGCCGGTCAGCGGCACCGTGCTCGGCGACCAGCTCGCGTTCACCATCGACTACTTAATGGAAGAGAACGGGTGCACGGGCACGGTGGATGGCAACGGGACGATCGCCGAGGGCGGGGGCGGCACGAGCGGGACGATCACCGT
>CAZJXR010000009.1:0-16052 GCA_964550085.1 uncultured Gemmatimonadota bacterium | reverse complement strand
AAAACGAAAGGGGGAGCGATCGCTCGCTCCCCCTGACTCGCGTCTACTTTCGCGCGCCTTCGCTGTGTGCCTGCCTGACGCGCCAGCCGCGCGCCCGCTAGGCAGCTTGCTCCGCCCTTACTCCTCGCCGGCGGCAGTCATCTCCATCACGGGGTAGGAGAGGTCGGGCCGCACCCAACCGTTCGCCTCCTCCACCCGGCGCGAGTAGCTGAGCGCCTTCGCGTACAGGACATCCGCCTGGTCGCCGATCACCTCACTGATCTGGTTGCTGACCGTGTGGAAGTCGGACTCGTCCTTGGCGTTCATCACCACAAGATAGAGGGGTAGGTCGGGGCCGGTCATGTACTGATACAGTCGCCAGCCCCGCTCGATGTCGTTCGTCGTGTACAGCTGGTTGAACTCCGTGGCGACGCCCTCGAAGTTCTGCTCCTGGCCCGGAATCACGTAGAAGAAGTAGTAGTGTCGGTACGGCCTGTCCGCCGTGATGTCCACCGCCTCCGGCTTGTACGACAGATCCGGACGGAGCGTGATGTACGACATGGCCTTGTGGTCGACAGTCACGGCGCCTCGGGCCTCGAGCGCCATGGCGTTGTCCATGCCGATCGCGTTCATGGCCCCCATCCAGCTCTCCCACATGCTGGAGAAGTCCTCCGGACCCACACCCGGGAGAACGTAGGTGTAGCCGAGCTCATTGCTCATGATCGCGACCCAGCTGACGTCCTCTGTGCTGACGGCCGCCTGCTGAAAGGCCGCGATCAGCTCCTTGGTGACCGCCTCGTACTCGGCGATCATCGGCGGCTTTACCATCTCTTGGAAGACGGTGAAAAACTGGTAGTCGGCCATTGCCATTTCGCCCTCTTCCTGGGCGAAGGCGCGGCCGGGCACGGCCAGCAGCACGAGGGCCAGCAGCCCGGTTAACAGGCGTGTGCGCATCGGAAGCCTCCTCATTGGATGGGACGGGACAGTCAGTCTGTCGTGAACCGTTCGGAACTTCACTGCAGTCAATGGTCGGGTGGAAACAGCCATCAGGGCAACTTATCGCTCCACCCCCAGCCGTGCCAGCGTCGACCGACCGACGGGCGGCGATCGGGCCCAGACCGTCGTCGCCGCTAGTAGGCGTTCAGTTCGGCGATGGCGGCTGCGATGTTATCGACCTGAGGCAGGATGGCGTTCTCGAGCGTCGGCGCGTAACCGACGAACGTGTCGGTCGCCGTCACCCGGCGCACCGGCCCGTCGAGCCACTCGAACACGTCGTCCGCGATGCGGGCGGAGATCTCGGCCCCGAATCCCCACGAGCCGGCATCCTCGTACGCGACCAGGACTTTGTTGGTCTTCTTCACCGATGCGGCGATGGTGTCCATGTCGAGTGGAGTGAGCGACCGGAGGTCGATGAGCTCCACCTCCACCGGGCGGCCCTCCTTCTCGAGCTGCTTTATCGCCTTGCGCGTGCGCTCGACCAGGGCACCGTAGGTGACCACGGTGAGGTCGCGACCCTCGAGCACCACGCTCGCGCGGCCGAACGGAATCATGTAGTCGGGCCCGGGATACGGCGCCTTGTTGTAGGTCTGCCGGTACAGGTGCTTGTGCTCGAGGAAGAGCACCGGATCGTCGCAGCGGATCGCGGTCCGCAGCAGGCCGTTGGCGTCGAGCGCGTTCGAGGGACAGATGACGTGCATGCCGGGGGTGTGGGTGAAGAGAGCGGCGCCGGACTGCGAATGGTACATCGCTCCCCCCGACAGGTAGCCACCGTAGGTGGTGCGGACGACGAGCGGGCACTTGAACGCCCCGTTGGAGCGCCAGCGCATGGTCGTGATCTCGTTCCGGAGCTGGTGGAAGGCGGGCCAGATGTAGTCGAAGAACTGGACCTCGGCCACTGGCTTCAGGCCGCGGGTGGCCATGCCGATCGCGCGCCCGACGATGTTTGCCTCGGCCAGCGGCGAGTTGAATACCCGCTCGGACCCGAAGCGACGCTGGAGGCCGGCGGTCACCTTGAACACGCCGCCCTTCCCCTTCACGTCGTCGAGGTACTGCTCACGGCTGCAGTCCGCGATGTCCTGGCCGAACACCACGATGCGCGGATCGCGCTCCATCTCGTCCCGCAGGCAGGCGTTGATGAGGTCGACCATCGTCGTCTCGGCGCCCTCGAACTCCGGATCGGTCGAGAACTCCTCCGAGGTGGGATCGACCTCCGATGAGAAGAGGTTGACGTAGACGGTGTCGGCGCCGGGCTGCGGCTGAGCGAGCGCACGGTCGGCTGCCTCCCCGACCTCACGGGTCACCCGGTCGCGGATGCTCTCCAGCTCCTCCTCGGCCGCGATGCCCTCCTGCACCAGCCAGGCGGCGAAGGTGCGAATCGGGTCCAGCCGCTCCTCTTCCTCCCGCTCCGCCTCCGGCCGGTACAGCCGCTCGTCATCCGACATCGAGTGGCTGTACGGACGGGTGACCTCCGCGCGCACGAGGGCCGGTCCGCGTCGCTCGCGGCAATACTCGACCGCCTCCTTCATCGCCGCGTAGCTGGCGATCGGATCCTTGCCGTCCACCTCCAGCAGAAGGAGGTCGGGAAAGCCGGACACGAGACGGGCGATGTTGCCTCCCGCCGTGTTCACCTCCACCGGAACCGAGATCGCGTAGCCGTTGTCCTCGACCAGATAGACGAGGGGAAGCTTGAGATTGGCGGCCGTGTTGACGGACTCCCAGAACTCGCCCTCGGAGGTGGTGCCATCGCCGCAGCACACCAGGGTGATCTCGTCCTGCTCGAAGCGCATCACGTTCTGAGCCAGCCCCATGTGCGCGGCTCGCAGACCGGCCTCCGCGCAGCCGGCACCCTGGAGGAACTGGGTGCCGGTCGGGCTCGAGGCGCTAACGATGTTGTAGGCCTGGTGGCCCCAGTGCGAGGGCATCTGTCGACCGCCGCTGGCCGGATCGTCCGCCGCCCCGACCGACTGCAGGAACATCTCGTACGGGGTGACGCCGAGCTGGAGGCACAGCGCCCGGTCGCGGTAGTAGGTGTAGAACCAGTCGTACGCCGGCCGGGTGGCCAGACCGGCCGCCACCAGCACGGCCTCGTGTCCGGCCCCGCTGATCTGGAAGAAGATCTTATTCTGCCGCTTGAGAGCGATCTCGCGGTCATCGATCGCCCGCGAGGTATACATGGTGCGGTAGATGCCGATCAGATCTTCGGTACCCAGCCCCAGGGTGTCTCGTGGCTCCGTCTTCACCTGCTCGACCGGGGTGGCCATCCCTCTTCCTCTGCCTGGTTCGACTGTCGCTTGCGGCCCTCGCCCGACATCGGAGCGGGCAAGTTCCGGGCTCGCGGGTCGGCCACGCTCAGGGCCGGCGTGCGAACGGCACCTGCACGCCTCGATCCGGCGCGCGCCGAACGTTTCAAGATAGACCAGTTCGCGGCGACTCACCACCGAGCCACGCGCGATGCGCCGGACCGCTCACGAGGGATTCGCCCCTCGCGTCGGCCGCCCAGGGTGAGCGACGACTCGGCCCCGCGTCACCCCTGTGGAGACCGCTTGACAACACGCGCGACAATATTTAGTCTTGTCTAAATATCCGGTTTTAGTGTTGACTAAACTGCGGGCAGGTAGCTGTGCGGGCAGTCCCGATCCGGATGCGAAACGCAGGGCGGGTGCAGGGATTCGCGGCGCCGCTCGCCGTGGCGCTGAGCCTGGCGACCGCGGGGGCGGCCGGTGCCCAGACCGTGGGAGCCGCCGACGCCCAGACCGCGCCCGCCGCAGCCGAGCGCCCGGTCTCGTCCGTGGAAGGCGACCGACCGGCTGCCGCCGTCAGCGAAGAGCCTCTCGTCACGGATCGCCCCGACTTTACCGAGAGCGCCGTTACGGTGGCGCCTGGCCGCGTGCAGCTCGAGACCGGCTACACCGTGACGCGGGTGGCCGGGCAGTCCGAGCACTCCTTCGGCGAGCTGCTCGTCCGAATCGGCGTGCTCGAGCGTCTCGAGGCGCGGGTCGGAATCAACTCCTTCGTGTGGACGGCCGTGCAGGGGGACGATCCCGAGGGCTTCCAGGACGTCTCGCTGGGCGGAAAGGTGAATCTCCTTCGCTCGGGCGAGTCGCGCTGGCGGCCGGACGTCGGCGTTCTCCTCGCTGCATCGATCCCGACCGGCGCTTCCGATGTCGACGAGGGGCACGCGGTACAGCCGGTCGGGGTCCTCGCTGCCGGAGTCGCTCTCACCGATTGGCTGTCGACCGGCGCGAACGTGTCGTGGGGGTACCTGGTCGATGGCGACGAACGCTACAGCCAGTTCGCCGGTAGCCTGGCGTTCGGATTGGCGGCGACCGACGCGCTCGGCTTCTACGCCGAATACTTCGGCTTCTTCCCGGAACTGCGAGCCGGTCCCAACGCTCACTTCCTCGACGGGGGCATTACCTACCGCTTTACTCCCAACCTCCAGGTGGACGGGCGGGGCGGATTCTCGCTCGGCGGCGCGGAGACCGACTCTTTCCTCGGGCTCGGCCTGGCCGTCCGTATCTAGCTCTCGAGCGCTCGCCATGACCACCGACGAGCTGTTTCGCGTCGCCTTCGCCTTAGTTCTGGCGACCAACCTGGCCATCTCCGCCACCTACCGCCGGCGCGCACGCCGGGCGGCCGGCGCCATCCCGCGCACGGCCGAGAGCCCGGGACTGATCCTTTTGCGGCTCGCCGTCACCCTGCCGTTGCTGTGGGTCATGGTGGCCTACCTCGCCCGCCCCGCCTGGGTGGCGTGGGCGTCGGCGCCCCTGCCGGCGTGGCTGCGGTGGATCGGGGTCGGGATCGGCCTGGGGACGATTCCGCTCGCCGTGTGGGTGTTCCGGAGCCTCGGCACCGGCGTGAGCGAAACGACGCTGACGCGCCCCGACCACAGGCTGGTGACCCACGGGCCGTATCGCTCGGCGCGGCACCCGCTGTATACGACCGGGCTTCTGCTGCTGCTTGGACTCGGCCTGACGTCGGCGAACCTGTTCATCCTCGCCTGTGCACTGGCCGGACCGTTCCTGTTCGGCGCCGTGATCGTGCCGCGGGAGGAAGCGGCGCTGATTGCCCGCTTCGGCGACACGTATCGACAGTACATGCAGCGGACAGGTCGGTTCGCGCCGAGGCTGAGGCGCCGTGCGCCCCGTTAGCGGAGGGTGGCCAGGACTCCCTTGAGGAGCTTCTTCGCCGCCCAGTTGAGCCGCGTCTTGTTGTACTGATCGGCGACCTGGCGGATGGCCTACGCCTGGGTCGGGTAGGGGTGGATCACATCGGCCAGCTTGCGGAGTCCCAGCCGGCTCCGCATGGCGACGGCGATCTCGCCGATCATGTTGCCGGCGTCGCGCGCCACGATGGTAGCACCGATGATCCGGTCGCTACCTTTTTTCACTAGGATCTTGACGAACCCTTCCTCGTCGCCGTCCAGCAGCCCG
Organism: uncultured Gemmatimonadota bacterium; assembly: GCA_964550085.1. Lineage (GTDB taxonomy): Bacteria > Gemmatimonadota > Gemmatimonadetes > Palauibacterales > Palauibacteraceae > JBFILW01. Next base: position 10,641 of record CAZJXR010000009.1, on the reverse strand, counting down.
CGGTCGACGTCGGCCAGGTTGCGCACGAAGGTCCGCACCTTCCATCCCCGCACTGTCGCCTGCTTTTCGTACAGACCGACGTGCGCCACCTCCGGATCCGTGAACGTGCACCAGGGGATGGTCAGCGCGGTCCACTTCCGGCGTCCTTTGAACAGCGCGTTCTGCACCACCACCCGGGCGGCGAAGTCGGCCGTGTGGGTGAACTTGTTCTCCAGGGCGACGTCTCCGGCAGCGAAAATGTTCGGGTTCGTGGTCCGAAGGCGATCGTCGACCTTCACCCCCAGGCGGTCGAACTCGACTCCCGCCGCCTCGAGCCCCAAGCCCTCGGTGTTGGCAGTGCGACCGGTGGCGACCAGGATCTCGTCTACAGCCACCTCTCCCGCGTTCCCCGGCATCTTGTAGGTGAGAACCTTGCCGCCATCGCGATGGAGGACCGAGGTGACGTTCGACTCCAGATACAGCTCGATCCCTTCGCGGGCCAAGGCGCCCTGGACCACCTGCGCCGCATCCTCGTCCTCGCGGCTGAGCAGGTGTGCTCCGGTGTGGAAGATCATCACCTGGCTCCCGAGGCGACGGAATGCCTGCGCCAGCTCGGTCCCGACCGGCCCGCCGCCGATGACGGCGAGCGCGCCCGGCCGCTGGGTGAGCGAGAACACACTCTCGTTGGTGAGGAAGCCCGCGTCGACCAGCCCATCGATGTGTGGCATCGCCGGCCGGCTGCCGGTGGCGATGCAGGCGCGCTTGAAGCGGAGCGGCGTGCCCTCGACGTCGAGGGTGTCGAGGTCGGTGAACTGACCCCGCCCGATGAACACGTCCACTCCGAGCTCGCGGAAGCGGCGGGCCGAGTCGTGATAGCTGATCCGGGCGCGGAGGCGACGCATGCGCTCCATCACGGCACCGAAGTCCGCCGCGGTCCCCTCCGGCACGAAGACGCCGAGGTCGCCGGCCCGCCAGCTCTCGCCCACCGCGCGCGCCGAGCGGAGAAGTGCCTTGGAGGGAACGCAGCCCGCGTTGAGGCAGTCTCCGCCCAGCAGGTGGCGCTCGACCAGGGCCACCCGGGCGCCGAGACCCGCCGCCGCGGCGGCCGTGACCAGTCCCGCCGTGCCGGCCCCGAGCACCACCAGATGGTACCAGTCTGCAGGCTCGGGGTTGTGCCAGTTGGGCGGGTGGACGTTCCCGAGCAGCTCCTCGTTGTGCTCATCGGCCGGGAACAGGCTGGGGACGTGCGTCACCGCAGGCCTCCGCACCCGATAGGTGGGCGACGGATGGCCGGGAACGATCGAACGTTCAGTGGCCGGTTCGACGGTCCCGGTGCCGGGAGCCGTCGCTGAAGGTGATCCGCGCACACAGTCCGGACGACGACCGAGGTCATGAGGTCACACGGGTGCGCGCCCGGAGGGGTCAGTCCAGCGACTCCGTGAGGATCAGGTCGTGGCCTTCGAGATGGCAGCTTACGCAACTCTGGAGCCCGTTCCCGGCCGCGTCCGGGAGGTCGGGGATGATCCACTCCGCTGTCGGGGTGAGCCCCGCATCCGCGGGAGCGCGGACGGCGTACCAGTACCAGCCCTGGCCGCGCCGGCTGGAGACCTCGGTCTTGACCGCCACCGCCCAGCCGAGCGGGCGGCCCGCCTCGTCCGACAGCACGAGAATGGCCGCCGAGCCCGGCGGGTGCGTCGGGGTCCGCCGCTCGACCGACGGGGCGAGCGTCGGATTCATGTATACCTGAGCGTTGGGGTCGTGGGGCGCAGCGGATGGGTGCGGCGCGGCCTGGTGGGGCCACGCTTCAAATGAACCGGTGGCGAGAAAGGCACGCAGCCCCTGTGGATCGGTCGGTACGTCCAGCGTATCGGTCGGCGTGCCCAATGTAACGGCCGCCCGATTCGGCTCGTGGTCCGCCCCCGCCCGATTCGGCTGGTGGTCCGCCGCCGCCAGTCCGCCGGTCGGATCAAGCTCGACGCCCGCTCCCATGACGAGCGAGCCGACGCCGGCACATACGAGGAGTCCCGACAGGCAGAGTATTGAGCGAAGAGGCTTCATGGAATGCCCAATCTATGAGAGCCCGTCCCACGAGTCGATCGGAGCGGTTGACGCTCGCCGATCGCGCGACGTACGCTGCGCGCCGTCATCCAGTCGATTCGGGCGTACACGGAGGCGACCATGAGCAAGGTGGTATTCGATGCGGAACGGGCGATCCACATGGTAGTCGGCCGGCGCGAGTAGCGGTCCGGGCAACCGTGGATCGACGATGAACGCGCCGCGGTGCGGCGGCGCGCGGATGCCGAGATGAGCCGGGCGCGGTTGGAGGAAGCGTCGCGATGGGACTGACGGGTTGGATCCTCGTCGCCGCGGGCGTGCTCGCGGCCCTGGTCGCGATCCAGATCGTCTACCTCGGCTTTGCCCTCGGGTGGGGAGAGCAGCGGACGCGCGGGCTCGCCTATTACGGCCAGCCGCCGGCCGAGCGGGACCGCTTCAAGCGGACGCTGCGCCGCCACGCCCGGCTGCTGTCGCCGATCCTCCGCCTCGCCGGCAAACTGTCGCGGTTCACTTTCCGGAAATCGAGTTTCCGGCACCGGGGGATCGCCGGACCAAAGGGGACGTGCAGCGTGGAGAGCTTCGAGCGCGCCGACGCGTACGAAGCGAAGGCCGATGATGTGTTCATCGTCACCCAGATGAAGTGCGGGACGACCTGGATGCAGCACCTCGTGTACGAGGTGCTGTGTCGCGGGGAGGGGGATCTGGTCGACTCCGGCCGCACGCTGTACGCCGTATCGCCGTGGCTCGAGGCTCTGAAGAGCGTGCCGGTCGAGGAAGCGCCGCTGCTCGGAACCGAGCGACCGTCGCGGGTGATCAAGACGCATCTGCCGGAGTCTCTCTGCCCGTTTTCGCCGGAAGCCCGCTACATCTACGTGGCGCGTCACCCGGTGTCGTGCTTCGCGAGCTGCGCCGACTTCATCGCCACCAACACCGGCGCCTTCGCCCCGAGCCTGCGCGCGGTGGAGGAGTGGTTCTGCTCCGAGGAGCTCATGTGGTGGGGGACGTGGCCGGCCCACGTGCGCGGATGGTGGGGCCGCGCACGGTCAAATGATAACGTGCTGTTCGTGCGCTTCGAAGAGATGAAGGCGGACCTGCCGGCCGTCGCGCGGCAGGTAGCGGATTTCCTCCGCATCGCGCCGCTGGCGGAGGCGGAGCTCGCCAATGTCGCCCACAAGTGCGGGTTCGACTACATGCAGCGGCACGCGAGCACATTCGAGATGCACCCGCCCCACCTGCTGGCGATCGAGGCCGAGCTGTTCGTGAAGGGGACGGCCGATCGACACGCGGACGTGCCCGCGGAGGTGCGCGAGCGCGTGCGGCGGTGGTGCGCCGCCGAGCTGGAGGGGAGCGACTTTCCGCTGGCCGAGGTGTATCCCGATGTCGCGATCCCGACGGTCAATGAATGATCGCCCACGAGAGTCGGAGGCGAGAACCGAGGCCGATGGCAGCCAATAAGCGAAGGCGGGGCAACGTTGTGTTGAGCGGCGCACTGGTGGTGGTCGCCACGGTCCTGTTCAGCGCGAGCTTCGAACAGCGCTGGATCGCCCGGGCGCTGTCGGAGATCTCGCCCGAAGTCCTCTACTTCGTCGACACCGAACGCACCGCGGTCGCCCTCACCATCGACGACGGACCCGACCCCGAGGCGACGCCGGCGATCCTCGACGTGCTGGAGCAGCACGGCGCCCACGCCACCTTCTTCCTGATCACGGAGCGGGTGCCTGGAAACGAAGCGCTGGTGCGGCGCATCCTGGACGAGGGCCACGAGATCGGAAACCACATGACGCGCGAGGAACCCAGCATCGTGCTGTCGGCGGAGCGCTTCGAGCGCGAGCTGCGCGCGGCGCACGAGGTCCTAACGGACTTCGCCCCGCAGCGGTGGTTCCGGCCGGGCTCCGGCTACTTCGACCAGCAGATGCTGGACGCGGCCAAACGGCTCGGGTACACGACCGTGCTCGGCTCGGCGTACCCGCTCGACTCGGAGATCCCGTCCGCCCCCTTCGCCGCGCGGCACATCCTCGCCAACATCGGCCCGGGGTCGATCATCGTCCTGCACGACGTCGGCGAGCGCGGGCTGCGCACGGCCGCCACCCTCGCCGCCATCCTTCCCGAGCTGGAAGCGCGTGGCTTCCAGGTCACGACCCTGTCCAAGTTGGTCGGCGCAGGCTAGCCGGCGTCGCGGGGTTGTACTGCTGTTGCTGACGTGAACTGAACTAGCCCTGCCTGATCGACGAGGGCCGGAGTACGGCCTCGTCCCCGTTTGGCCTCGTTCGCTCGGTAACTGCGTCTACTTGACAGAGGCAGCGGTCCGGCTCTCCGACCGGAGGTCGGAAGCACCGGCCGCTACGTGTCAAGGAGGTCAACGTGGTCACCCGATCCATCGCACGCGCCCTGGTGGTCTCCCTCGCCTTGCTCACCGCCTGCTCGGAGCCCGTCGGACCCCCGACCGCCGAACCCGTCGGGGTGATGACGAGCACCCATCTCAGCTTCGACTGCGGGGCCCAGAGCTCGATCCCGGCGATCGAGTGCGATGCGCTCGTCGCGCTCTACAACACCACGAACGGAGACGGCTGGACGGACAACACAGGCTGGCTGACCGCGGCCGATCCCTGTGCGTGGTTCGGGGTTACGTGTGAGGGTGGCTCCGGGGTCCACGTAGTTCTCACCAGGAACCAGCTCAGCGGGTCGATCCCGCCCGAGCTCGGCAATCTCACCAGCCTGCGGGTCCTGAGCCTCACCGGGAACCAGCTCAGCGGGTCGATCCCGCCCGAGCTCGGCAACCTCACCAGCCTGCGGGACCTGGAACTCTCGGGCAACCAGCTCAGCGGGTCGATCCCGCCCGAGCTCGGCAACCTCACGGGCCTGCGGCAGATGTTCCTCGAGGTCAACCAACTCAGCGGCCAGGTGCCCCTGCCCGTGGCACAGCTCGGCGGGATCATTGAGGAAATCTTCGGGGGCGACGACTTCCACTTCTGCCGTTTCGACGCCAACCTCGGGCTGTTCATGCCGGACAACAGCGACTATCGCGCGGCCGATCGCGACAGCGATGGCGTCATCTGCCTCCTCCCCCTCGGCGGCGACACCGACGGCGACGCCATACCCGACAGCCAGGACCCAGACGTCCTGGCCGAGTTCCTCGGGACGATCCCCGACGCCGCCTTCAAGAGCGGCGACGGCGGCCACCGCACCGCCATGCAGGCGATCCTCGACGAGGTCGAGGCCCTGATCGCCGCTGGCGACGACGAGGAGGCGATCCGCAAGCTCGAAAACCTGAAGCGTCGCGTCGACGGCTGCGGTGCCACCGCCGACGCCAACGACTGGATCACCGACTGCGCGTCGCAGATCGACGTGCGGAACTGGATCGACACCCTGATCGTGAACCTGGGCGGCTAACCCGGGAGGAGAGGGGGTGCGCGCCGAGCATGGTTCCGTGGCCTCGGTCGCTCGGTTTCTGCGTTTGCTTGATGGTGGCAGCGGTCTACGTCCCCGCCCTGATATCGGACGACACCGGCCGCCTGGTCTCGAGGAAGTCGACGCGCCCACACCCTCCATCGCGTGCGCCCGCCTTCCAGCCTGATTCAGAAAGGAGACGGTCATGAAACCCGGAATCTCGCCTCTCATCGTCGGCCTGCTCGTGGCGGCCACCGCCGGTTGCGGCGAACCACTCGCCGTCGAGCCCACCAACGAGTTGGAGACCTCCGCACCGCACGAGCCGCAGTTCTCGCACACGCGACCATTCCTTTTCGGGGAGCAGCAACCCGTCGTGGACCTCGGGCGCGGTTTCACCCACGCAATCTTCCCGGAAGGAGGGGGACAGAACCTGACCCAGACGTTCAGCACGTCGCGGCTTCAGAGGCTCGGTTTCATCCAGATCCCGGTGGCCTGTGCATCCGGAGTCCTCCTCAAGGTGCGGATTCGAGAAGGAGTCGGGGGCCCGATCCTGTCCGACTTCAACACCGCCGGCCTGCCGACCGTCGTGGACGGTACCTTTCAGTTGATCCAGGTCTTCGACCCGGTGACGTCTCACGGGATCAAGCTCAAGAAGGATCAGACCTACGCCATCGAGCTGTCGTCGGTCCCGACGGGGGTGGAAACGACTTGCGGCCTCGCGCCCGGACCCGCTGTGGACAGTTATCCGAACGGAGAGGGCTTGTTCGAGGACGTGCCGACGAATGGGCCCGGCTGGATACCGCTCCCGGGCGGTGAGGACCTGCCGTTCATCACTCTGGTAAACTGATCTCGACGCCGCACGAGACGGCCGAGTCTTGTCCTCGTGCGCGGGACACGGTCAGATGTCGGGCACACCGGCTTTCGCTCACTCGAGCGCTGCGAGCCGACGCTCTATGCTCGCGACGCGCGGGCGCAGGATAGGATCCGCGGCACGCCACGCGTCCAGGGCCGCGCGCAGGTGCACGGCGGCACTGTCGGGCTCGCCGGCCGCGTGCCAGATGCGGCCGAGCAGCTCGTGGAAGTCGGTGCGAGTGGCGTACATGCCGTTCGACTCCATCGAGTTGCGAAGCGACGCGCCCGCGATGGCGGCGGCCTCCTCGTAGCGTTGCTGCCGCAACAGGCTCTCGGCCAGCTCCAGGTTGATCCGCGAGTGGCCTTTCGACAGGCTGTACAGCGCGGCACGAAGATGCCGCTCCACCTCGGATTCGGGGGCTCCCCGTGCGCGGGCGAGCAGGGCGCGCAGGTAGTGGTGGAGTCGCTGGTCGCGCGCGTAGTTGCTCCGTGCTCCCAGCGTCTCGACCCGTTCCGCCAGCGCGGCGAGCGCGATGGTGTCGCCGGCGGCGGCGCGCGCCGTGCCCGCGTGCGTCAGGTACCAGGCCCTGTCGCGCGCGATCCTCGACGCCGTGAACTCGTCGTACCCCCGCGCGCTGGCCTCGAACACGTCCGCCGCGTCACCGGCGTGTCCGGCCCCCTGAAGCGCCAAGGCCCGCGCGATGTCCCCGAGAATGTCGAGCCGATCGCCAGGCGGCCGGAGGCGCGCCTCGTCGAGCAACGCCTGCGCCGCCTGCAGCGCTTCGTTCCAGCGACCCTGTGTTCTGAGGCTGATCGCCAGCCAGTGCGCGGCCTGGATGCGCAGCCGCGGATGGCCCGTGCGCATGTGCAGACGGAACAGGCGATCGGCCGCCTCGAAATCGCCGCGGTGAATTGCCACCATGCCGGGGAACAGAAGATCTCTCGGGTCGCCGACCCGCAGCTCCGCCGCCCGACCCTGCGCTTCGAGCGCGGCATCGTAGCGTTCCGCGTCGAGCAGGCTGTACGCGAGCCAGTACCACGCGCGGGCGGAGCCCGGTTGGAGCCGGGTCCAACGCTCACCCACGCGCAAAGCCACCGCCAACGAATCGGCGTAGAGATACGCTCTGACGATGTTCTCGAGCGCATCGCACGCGACGCACGGTGCGCCCGCGAAGTGGAGGCTCAGGGAATCGAGGGCCACGGCGCGCTCGAAAGGCCCGACCGCATCCAGGAAGCGGCCGGTGGCGATCAGATTCAGACCAAGCAGGTAGTGACCTTCCGGTTCGGCCGGAAACCGCCGGACGAGCGAGTCCGCGAACACCCCCAGCAACGGATCGTCCATTGCGTCGGCCCACCGCGAGCGGATCACGAGACGCTCGCGATCCGATGCGTGTTCAGCGAGCTGGTTGGCCCGGTTCAACAACTGCGTGCCCCGATGGGGCTGGTCGTCGTAGGTGGTTCTGGAAGCGTAGTACGCGGCGAGCGCGAAAGTGCTGTCCTCTTCGAGGGCGGCGTGAAAGAAGCGGTCCGCAATCCGGGTGTCACCCGCGCCGAACGCAGCCAATCCCTCGATGTAGAAGCCGTAGGCCTGAGGGCTCGACGTGGAGACGCCCGCCACCTGGAGTGGAGATGCCCGGGCTCCGTACTGCGCCAGGAGCGCCACGGAGGCCCCGTCTACGAGCGCGAAGCTGTCGGTACCGTGAACCCGCACGGAGTCGAGCGGTCGGCCCGAGCTCACTTCCGTGCGCAGAAGCACCAGCTCCATCTCGCCCGGAGTGAGGGTGCGAACGACTCCGGTAATCAACTCCGTTACGCCGGCCTTTAGCGCTGCCTGCCGCATCGCCGCTTCGTCCTCCGATGCCGGCAGGCGCACCACCTGCAACTCGTCACTGCGTGACAGGTTCGTCACGAGTAGCTCCGTGACCTGTCGTGCGACGTGCGGCACGGTGCCGTCGGTCTCGTCCTCGATCCAGCCGGTGGCGAGCCAGCGGACCGAGCCGCTCCCCGAGCCAGTGGCGAACGGGCGCCCGAAGATCAGCCAGGACGCGGCGATCGCCACCAGCGCGACGGCGGGGATCGCGAGCACCCTCGCTCTGCGTCGAATCGCCTTCCCCAGCCGGTATGCTCTCGTGGCGCGCCTCGCCGCCACCGGCCGGCCCTCGAGGTACCGGACGATGTCCTCGTGCAACGCGTCGACGCTTTCATAGCGCGCGGCCGGGTCGGGTTGCAGGCAGTGCAGGATGATGGCGTCGAGATCGCCGGCGAGGATGCGCGCCAGCGCCCGCGTGTCCGCCACGTCGAGCATCGGTACATCCCGGGGTGGTTTACGTAGGGTTCGGCTCGGTGGGTCCGGGGTGGTGGTGGCTACGCTCTTCTCGTACTCACGCGGGGAAAGATCTTCGAACGGACGCCTTCCCGTCAGCAACTCATGGAGCAGCAGCCCGAGCTGGTAGATGTCGGACGCCTCCGTGATGGGACGGCCAAGGACCTGCTCGGGGCTCGCGAAGCCCGGTGTCATGGGACGCGTACCGGGCCCCGTGAGCGTCACGTCATCCTGCGCATGGCCCCGGTGCAGAAGCTTCGCGATCCCGAAGTCCAGCAGCTTGACGTGCGCCTCTGCGTCCGTCACGAGAATGTTGGAGGGCTTCAGGTCGCGGTGCACCACGCCGTATCGATGGGCGTGCGACACGGCGCGCAGAACGGCCATGAAAAGGCGAAGACGCTCACGCACATCCAGCTGCTTTGCATCGCAGTGCTTCGTGAGCGGCTTGCCTTCGACGTACTCCATGACGAGAAACGGGCGGCCATCCTCACTCGTGCCCGCATCGAAGACGGCAGCTATGCTCGGATGATGCAGCGAGGCGAGAATCTGACGTTCGGCTTGGAATCGTGCGAGCACGTCGTCCGTGTCCAGACCCCGCCGCAGGAGCTTCAGCGCTACGCGGTTCGGGAACGAGGGGTCGTCACGCTCCGCCAGGAATACCGAGCCCATGCCACCACGTCCCAATCGCGCGATTACTCGGTAGGATCCCACGCGGTCGGGCAGCTGATCGATCGGCGCCCTGTCCTTGAGCGCCGCCGTCACCAGTCGCGAAGTCGGGCCCGCCGCGATCCGCCTCCCGGCACTGGCGGCGAGCAGCTCCCTGAGCGTCCGTTCCAGGGCGGGATCGCCGTGACAGAGCCGTGACAACTCGGCTTCGCGCTGCGCGATGTCGACTTCGAGCAGGATCTCCAGGAGGCGGTCGGTCTCGTCCCAGCGGTCCCAGATCGGATTGTCCCGCGGCCTCATGGGTCCGACCGGGGGTTCGGTCCGTCCTGCTCGGTGCTCAGCAAGTGGTGGAGGTAGGCACGAGCGCGAGCCCACTCTCGGACGACCGTGCGCCGCGAAGCGCCCACCGCCACGGCGGTCTCCGGCACGGACAGACCGCCGAAAAACCGGCACTCCACGATGCGCGCCATGCGTGCGTTCCGGGACGCCAAACTTTCCAATGCCTCATCGAGCGCCAGGAGTTCGACAGCCTCTGCATCCACTCGCCCGGTGTGCTCATCGAGCGAGACCCGGATCTGGCCCCCGCCGCGCTTGGCAGCCTTCCTGCGTCGTGCGAAATCGATGAGAATGCGACGCATGGCCTGCGAGCAGAACGCGAAGAACTGGGCGCGCCCGCCCCACGCGCTCTCGCTGATCCCGGCCAGACGCATATACAGCTCGTGCACGAGCCCGGTGGTCTCGATGGACTGGCCCTGGCGCCAGCCGTTCAGCTGTCGCGAGGCGATCTGGCGCAGGTCGTCGTAGGCGAGATCGATGAGCCGATCGAGCGCGGCTACATCGCCCTGGCTCCAGCGCTCGACAAGGCGTGTGACCTCGCTTTTGGTCTTGTCCATCGGGCATCGGCGGCTGCGGGCGACCGAGGCACCAACTCGTGGGGTGCGAGCCGATCGCGCCGGACATCCGAACAGAGATGCGTGGCAAGAAACATGCAAGAAACATAGGGATGCTGGTATGACGCGCAAAACCCGGTGTCCACGACCGGCAACCGGCGCGCTCGACTCCGCGGCCGCGGGGAACCCCCCTTCCCCTAACCCCGAGCGCCGTGCTCGCCGACGCTCGTGTGGATTTACTGGCACCAGGCTGAGGAGGCGGCGGGCTAGAGCGCTTGCCCACTTGGGCTGACACGGACTCCGCAGGGTGTTCTAGCGGGAGAGGTGCCCGGCGAATCGCGCGACGAACCGCGAGTGAATCACCAGGCTCTACCTCCCCACAATGGGTCTTTATACCTTGTCGTGAGTTACATTATGGGGCCGTAGCTCAGTCTGGAGAGCGCCTGCTTTGCAAGCAGGAGGTCACCGGTTCGATCCCGGTCGGCTCCA
>CAZJXR010000008.1:36825-40662 GCA_964550085.1 uncultured Gemmatimonadota bacterium | reverse complement strand
CGAGTTCGTCGAACAGCAGCCGGACAGACCAGGCATCGGCGGCGAAGTGATGCGTGGTGACAAGGAGGCCGTACTCGTGGTCGCCGAGGCGCGCGAGCGAGACTCTCAACAGCGGACCGCGGGCCAGATCGAACGGTGTACACGCCTCGTGGCGCGCACGTCGGAGGAACTCAGCTTCGCGCTCCGCCTCGTCGCCGTCCGCGAGATCCACCACCGGAATGGTCAGCGCGCGGTGAGGTGTGATCGTCAGTGACGGTCGTCCGTCGACGTTGCAGCAGGCGGCGCGCAGAACTTCATGCCGGCGAAGCACCTCGTTGAAGCTTCTCTCCAGGGCGTCGACATCGAGCCGCCCCGATACCCGAACCGCAACCGCGATGTTGTACGCCGGACTGGTGGGATCCCACTCGCTCAAGAACCAGATTCGCTCCTGCGCGTACGAGAGCGGTCGAGCCCCGTCCGGCGAAAGGCGGCGCAGGCGCGGTCGGGCGACAGGCGCGGGACCGTTCGTTTGCAGAAAAGCCAGGATCTCTCGTTTGCGCGCCGTCAGCTCCGCACGCACATCGTCGGTCAGCACGCCGGGAGGCGCGCTGTAACGGAGCCGATCACCCTCGGCGAAAAGCTGGACGTCCAGAGCCCGCAACCCGCTCACCAGTTCCGCGACGCTCAGAGCTCTCCCTCCTCTCTCATCCTGCTCCCGATTCTGCCACCGAGGAGTGAGTGAACGAGCACGTGTTGCTCATCGAGAGCGAAGAGATCGCGAATGCGCTCGAAATCCAGGCTTCCGATCTGACACAGCCCGACATCGCAGGAGGAAGCCGTCATCTCCAGGAGCTGCGCCATCAGACCTGCTTCGAGGGTGGCGAAGTGCATGCTCCACTCGCCGTACAGGGGGACGATGGCGTCGAGCTGCGCGACCAGAAACACCGCGAAGGCTGCCCTGTCGAAGACCGGCCGATTGATCAGCAGGTCGTAAACGCTTCCGTCGACGGCGACCGCTTCCGAGAGGGCGACGAGCCGATCGTGCTGCGGGTGATAGTAGTAGGTGCCACCGGTCAGACCGTCGACTCGAGCCGGCTTGACGTACAGGTAGGTCTGGACCGGATAGGATCCCCCGGCGGATCCGTACAGATACTTGGGATCGCCGTTCAGCTCGATCGAGCGCAGGCAGCCGAGCAACTCTCCCAGCTGCACGAGAGTCAGGGGCTCGGTGGAAAAGCGGCGGTGTGTCCGTCGGGCTGCGTACCTTTCCCTTTCCTCATCGAGCGGCGTCGAGCGCGGGAGTGGAATCGAGCGCTTCCCCCCATCTCCCCGTCGCAGTCCCCACCGTTGTCGCTTGAATGCGTCCCGATCGTCGGGGTCCCGGATCATCTCGCCGGGTTGCAGGTCCGCCAGCGACGCCGAGGCCGCCGCGCCACTCACCAGCGGGTGACCTTCGGTGCGCGCCTGTTCGTACAGTCGACACAGGCCCGACACGGTGGGATCTCGATACAGCGCATCCATCCGCGGGCGAAACCCGAGCTCACTCTCCAAGCGGTTTGCGATCCGGATCATCCCGATGGAGGTGGCTCCGAGCTGGAGCAGATCGTCGTGTGGCTCGATTTTCCCGAGCTCGAGAACGACGGCGACCAGCGCGCTGATTTGCGCCACCAGGCTCGAAGGCGTGTCGCGCGAGGGCTCACCCGCCTCCGCGCCGCCGCCCGATGGAGCCGGCAGGGCCCGACGATCCACCTTTCCGTTCGGCGTCAGCGGCAGCTCCGGAAGGAGCATGTACGCGGAGGGCACCATGTAGCCGGGCAGCTTCCGCTGCAGGAAATCGCGGATTTCCGCGGTTTCCGGGGATCGCGGGCCGTCGGCGACGAGGTATGCGACCAGACTCTTGGCGCCTCTCTTCTCGCCGATCGCCGTCACCACCGCCGACTGGATTGCCGGGTGTTGCAGAAGCGCCGCCTCGATCTCTCCCAGCTCGATGCGGTGTCCCTGGACCTTGACCTGAAAATCCTCCCGCCCCAGAAACTCGATGTTTCCGTCCGGCAGATATCTTCCGAGATCTCCGGTGCGATACAACCGCTCGCCGGTGCGGGGATGGGTGATGAAGCTGGCGCGGGTTTTCTCATCATCTCGCCAGTAGCCCTTGGCGAGGCCGATCCCTCCGATGTAGAGCTGACCCGGGACCCAAACCGGGCGTGGATGCAGCGTTTCGGAAAGAACGTGGAAGCGCTGATTCGTCATCGGACGGCCGTATGGGATGCTCGTCCAGGCGGGATCGAGGTCCTCGATCGGGTACAGGATAGACCAGATCGAGGCCTCCGTAGCTCCTCCGAGGCTCACGATCTGCGGATCGCCGAACACGGACCGGATCTGTCCGGGGAGGGTCACCGGAATCCAGTCGCCGCTCAGCATGATCAGACGGAGCGCGTGATCTTCCAGCTCGGCGCGACCGCTCCCATACTCGGCGAGCAGCTCCATCAACGCGGGCACCGAGTTCCAGACGGTGACCCTCTCCCGGACAGTCAGCTCGGCCCAGTGGGCCGGGTCGCGCAACCCCGACGGATCGGGGAATACGACCGTTCCGCCGGCGGCGAGCACCCCGAAGATGTCCCATACCGACAGGTCGAAGCTGAGCGACGACAGAGCCAGCACTCGATCCCGGGCGCTCACCTTAAAGCGACGGTTGATATCCAGAATCGTGTTGACGGCCCCCCGGTGGTCGATCATCACCCCCTTCGGAAGCCCGGTCGACCCGGAAGTGTAGATCACGTAGGCCAGGTCTTCCGGACTCTGCACCGGCTCCAGGCGAGCCCCATCGAAGCCAGCCAGATCCTCGTCATCGACCCTCAGGCGGCGGACATCCTCAGGCCAGGACAGGCTTGCATCCAGGTGCGCCTGGGTGAGCACCACATCGGCCCGCGTATGCTCGAGCAGATACTGGAGTCGCTCCCGAGGGAGCCCGGCGTCGATCGGCACGTACGCGGCGCCCGACGCCAGCACGCCGAGGACGGCGACCACCTGTTCCCAACCCTTCTCCATCACCACGGCGACCAGCGTGTTCGGACGCACGCCGAGCTGGCGCAGCCGACGAGCCACCTGATTGGCGCGACGATCGAGGTCGCCGTACGAGATCGTGCGTCCGGAGCTCACTATGGCAGGGTGATCCGGATGCTTCTGCGCCCGAATGGCGAACAGGCAGTGGAGAAGCTCCTCCGATAGCGGTGCGTCGGTCGCGTTGATGGCCGCCCGCTGCGCTCGTTGAGTCGGCGGGAGGAGGTCGGCGGCAACGTCGCTCCAGCTCCCGCGCCAGGCTTGCTCGTCGTCCGCCAGCCTGCGCAGCAGGCGGCGGTACGCATCCAGCATGTCCTGGAGGAGCCCGTCGGGGAACAGCTCCTCCAACCCCGTCCACACCAGCTCGAGCTCTCCCGCCTCTTCGACGACGGCGTGGTCGAGCCATACCTGGGGTGTTTGGAAGCTGGTATGGACGACGCCGCCCATCCAGAACATGGGCTGATCGTCGAGAGCCGCGCTGTGAGCCAGGACGCTGGTGAAGACCACAGGCATCACGGCCCGCGGCGCCCCACCCTGTCGCCGGGCGAGCTCGCGCAGGACCCGCACGCCGCTCACGTAGGGATGGTCCAGGTCTTCCCACAGCTGCTCCTGGAGTCGGCGTGCACGATCCTCGAACGTCCGGCCATCGGAGTTGTCCACACCGAGCAGGTTGAGCGAGGTGAAATCCCCGATCATGATGAGGTCCATCAGCGCGGCGAACGGCGTCGCACCCTCGCCACGCACCGAATAGACAGGGACCTTGCCGTCGAGATAGCGGACGAGCAGATCCATGCGTTT
>CAZJXR010000008.1:0-36815 GCA_964550085.1 uncultured Gemmatimonadota bacterium | reverse complement strand
CCGATCACGTCGTTCACCTGCGGGTGCATGGGAAGACGATTGAACAGCGTCATGTTGACGGTCAGGCGGGGGGTCTTGCTCCACCCCCGGAGCACCTCCGCGAAGCAGGCCAACGTCAGGCCCGACGGCGTGAGGCCCGCCTGGGTGGCCCGGTCCTTCAGCCGTTGCCACGTGTCGCGATCGAGCCGGACGGTGCGGGTCACGAAACGCGGTTCCTGCACCGCGCTCGGGTCCTTTGCCAACGGCAGCTCGGGCGCCGGGGGCAGGGTATCCAGCCGCTTCGTCCAGTAATCGAACGCCCGCCGGTAGGTTGCCGAGTCCCGGAGTTCCCGTTCGGCCAGCACGTAATCACGGAAGGAGACGTCGAGGGCATGAAGCATTGCCTCGGGATTCTCGTACAGCGCCTTCCAATCGCGGAACAGGATCCTCTTGCTGAACGCATCGCAGATGAGCGCGTCGAAGCTGAAATGGAGACGAGCCCGTTCGTCGTCGAGGCGAGAGATGCGGATCTCGAACAGGGGCCACGCGTCGGCCGGCAGCACCTGATGGGACATGCGCTGGCGTACGGCGGCCAGCTCGGCCTCGACTCGTGCCTCCTCCGCTCCTCGCAGATCGAGCACTTCGATCTCGTACCTCGGGACGCGGTCGAGCACCTGCTGCCGCCCGTCCGGCAGCACCACGGCTCTCAGCATGTCGTGTCGCTCTACCAGGCGCTCCCACGCCCGCTGGAAGCGTGAGAGATCGAGATCGGTGCTTTCCACCTCCGCGTAGAAGTGAGTGGCGATGTTCCCAAGCTCGAACGATGCGCTGCGCCCGATCCAGTAGGCTTCCTGCACATCGGTGAGGGGAAAGGAGAGGTACCGGTCCGCCGGGTCCGGACGAATGACCGGCAGCTCCTCGCGAGGTGACTGCTTCTCCTGCAACTCCTCCACTTCGGCGGCCAGATCCGCCACCGTGGCCGAACGGAACAGGCTCACCAGCGGAATGTCGACTCCGAACAGGTCGCGCAATCGGTACACCACCTGGGTGGCGAGCAGGGAGTGGCCACCCAGCTCGAAGAAGTTGTCGTGGATTCCCACCCGCTCGACACCGAGCACCTCGGTCCACACCCGGGCGAGCGCCTCCTCCACCGCCGAGCGCGGCAGCGCGAACTCGACATCGAGATCCGGCCGCAGATGCTCCGGAGCCGGGAGCGCCTTGCGATCCACCTTCCCGCTCGGAGTCAGCGGCAGCGCATCCATGAAGACGTACTCGGCGGGAATCATGTACTCGGGCAGCCGCTCCTGAAGGAACCTTCTCAACTCCGAGGCGGACGGCTGCTCACCCGCGACGACGTACGCAACGAGCCGCCGCGGGCCACTCGTCTCGTGCACCGTGACAGCACACTTCGCCACTCGCGGGTGTCGACTCAGCGCCGTCTCCACATCGCCGAGCTCGACCCGGAACCCTCGCACGTTCACCTGATCGTCCGCACGCCCGAGCAGCTCGATGTCACCGTCGGCTCGAATTCGAGCCAGATCGCCAGTTCGATACAGGAGCGAATCCGGCGAGAACGGGTTGGGCACGAAACGCGTCGCCGACAGCTCCGGGAGGTTGAGGTAGCCGCGCGCCAGGCACGCCCCGGACACACACATCTCGCCCGTCACCCCCATGGGAACGGGGTGCAGCTCGCCATCCAACACGTATACTCGGGTGTTGGCCAGGGGCTTGCCTATCGGGCACCGGACTGCGTGGTCGGGCAGATCGCGCGTGTCGTACACGGTCACGTTCGATGCACACTCGGTGGCGCCGTACAGGTTCAGCAGAGGAACGTCAGGGAATGCGTTCCTCCAGCGAAACACCATCGCCGGCGGGACCGGTTCGGCGCTGGTCGTCGCGAGTCGCAGAGAGCGCCACTCGCCGGGGTGGAGCTCTGCCTGGTCGAGGAGGCGCTGGTAAAACGCCGGTGAGGCGAGGATGTGGGTGACTCGATGTTGGACGAGCGCCCCCCATTGCAGGGCCGGATCGAGCGCTTCCTCCTCTGACAGGATGAGGGTCGGCACTCCCTTGAGCAGCCCGCCGAACAGCTCCCACGTTGCCGCCACCAGGGCGTATGATTTCTGGACGACGGCCACATCGCCGTCGCGAAACGGATAGTCCTCCCACATCCAGAACAGACGGTTCAGGACCGCCTGCTGCGGGATCAGCGCGCCCTTCGGCTTGCCCGTGGTGGACGATGTGTAGACGACGTTGAGCAGATCCTCGGGGTGCGTCGGACACTCCGGGTCGCGCTCGCTCTCCTGCCGGATGGCCTCCCGCTCGGCGTCGATATAGACCTTACGCCCTGGAAACGTTTCGAAGCGGTCCACGTCAGCCTGGAGCACCATGATCGGCGGTTGGACGTCATCGAGGATGTCTTCCAGTCGCAGCCGCGGGTATTCTGGATCGAGCGCCACATAGGCCGCTCCAGACTTCAGCACTGCCATCAGCGCTATCACCATATCGAGGGAGCGGCGCGTACAGACGGCGACCCGAGTATCCCGGTCGACGCCCAACCGTCTCAGGTAGTGAGCCAGCTGATTGGCACGCGCGTTGAGCTCTTCGTAGGTCAAGCGCCGGTCTTCGAAGATGTACGCGGTGGCATGAGGCGTTCGGGCAGCCTGGCGCTCGTACAGCTGCGGGATGGATTGCCGGTTGCCGAAGTCCCGTTGCGTGCGGTTCAAGGTGTGGATAAGGAACCGGCGTTCCCGTTCCGACAACGTTCTCAGGCGTGACAGTCGCGAGTCCGGATTTGCGGCGACGCTCCGCAACAGCATCACCAGATTCTCCAGCATCCTCTCGATCGTATCGTCATCGAACAGATCGGTCAGATAGGCGATCTCGAGGAAGACCTGCTCACCCTGCTCCTGAGCGTAAAACGACAGATCGTACTTCGTGTAGCCGGTGTCGAGCTCGCTGAAGTCGATTGCCAGGTCATCCTGTTCCAGCGACAGCTGCGGGAGGTTGAGCATGTTGAGCATCACCTGAAACACCGGGGCGATGCTGCGATCCCGGGTGAAGCTGGCGCTTTCCAGCATCCATGAGAACGGATACTCGCCGTTGGTGATCGCTCCGGTCACCGTGCCCCTGACTCGTCGCAGGAGCTCACGGAAGGTGCAATCTCCATCGAAGCGAGTCCGGAGCGGCAGCATGTTGAGGAAGAAGCCGACCAGATCCTCGGCGTTCTGCTGGGTCCGATTGGCGATCGGCGCACCGACGATGATGTCGTCCTGGCCGGAGTAGGTGCGAAGCAGCAACTGCACGGCGGCCAGTAGGGTCATGAACAGGGTGGCGTCTTCGCTGGCGCTCACCGATCGCAGGCCGGCCGTGAGCTCGCTATCGAGCATCACTCGTCTGGCCGCGCCGCGGAAAGTGGGCCGGGCCGGACGGGGGCGATCGAGCGGCAGGTTAAGCACCGGCAGGTCGCCTGCCAGCTCGACCCGCCAGTAATCCTCCTCGTCCCTCAGGTCGTGTCGCTGGAGCTGTTCACGCTCCCACACGACGTAGTCCATCAGGCTCGCATCGAGGGCGGGAAGGGGCGACTCGACGCCATCCACGAACCCGTGATATAGCCCGCTCAGATCACGAATGAGAAGCGACAGTCCCCACAGATCGAGGATGATCTCGTGGAAGGTGAGCGCGACTTCGTGCCGGTTCTCCGACAGCTTGAAGAGCTCGGCGATCAGAAGCGGGTCGCGCTCAAGATCGAACGCGCGCTCTGCCTTGGTACGAACCAACCGCTCCATCGCCGGGCGGCGCTGTGCCTCCGGCAGATCGGTCAGGTCGATGAGAGGGAGTTCCGTGTCGGGACACGCGTCGAACAGCTGAACCGGACGCCCGTCGTGGATGTCGAAGCGCCCCCGGAGGGCGGCATGGCGTTGGACGATCGCATTCCACGCGCGTCGGAGTGAGGGGACGTGCAGCGCACCCCGCAACGAGATGCTGCCCTGACCGGTGTAATACGGACTGTTCGGCTCTAGCTTGGCCAGGAACCATATGCCTTCCTGGGCCAGCGACAGGGGATAACGCGTCCGATCGACGGGCGCCGTCGCCTCCCGGGGCGCGAACTCCTCAGCTCCACGTTCGCGACCGAGCCGCGCCAACTTCGATACCGTCTGCCTTTCGAACAGGTCGCGGAAGGAGAGGCCGATGTTGGCCGACCGTCTCGTCCGGTTCAGCACCTGCATGGCGAGGAGTGAATCGCCGCCCAACTCGAGAAACCCGTCATCGACTCCTATGCCGTCGATGCCGAGCACATCCTCGAACACCTCGACCAGAAGCGTCTCCAGCCGATCGCGCGGGGCGACATAGGGAGTCGAAAGCGTGGGGCGTTCGTTCTCCGGTTCCGGAAGCGCCCTCAGGTCCAGCTTTCGGTTCGCATTGAGCGGCAGCTCCGGAAGCTGGACGAACCGCTGTGGGACCATGTGCGGGGGCAGGTGATCCTCGTGAAAGCGTCGTAACTCCGATTCGGACAGGGGACGGTCGGCGGTGAAGTAGGCGACGAGCAGCTGTGGTTCCGGTCCACTGACGGTCTGCTCGGCCGGGTCACGCTCCTTCGCTACCAGCTTTCGGCGCTGTCCGCGCATCGTGCGCACCGCGACAGCGCCGTTCTTGACGTCCTGGTGCTGGTGCAGCACGAACTCGATGTCTCCGAGCTCCACCCGGTTTCCGCGCAGCTTCACCAGCGTGTCGCGGCGACCATCGAAATCGATGTCCCCGTCCGGCAACCATCGACCGATGTCGCCGGTTCGGTAGACCGGGTCGTGGTAGTCGTCGTGTAGCGGGTTCTGGATGAACCTCTGTGCCGTCTCCTCGGGCAGGGAGTGGTATCCCGAGGTGAGATAGCGGCTCCGGATGTAGATCTCGCCCGGCGTGCCGACAGGACATGGCTGGTGCTCGGCATCCAGGATCAGGATCTCACGCCCGTCGATCGCTCGACCAATGGGGATCGAGCGTTGATCGGGGGTGACGCTTCTGACTTGGTAGAACGTGGCCAGCACGGCTTCGGAGGGGCCATACAGGTTGTAGAGCGGGGCAGAGTCCGGGAACAACGACAGCCAGTGGCGCGCGAGGTCGACCGGCAGCCGCTCACCGGCCAGTAACAGGAGCTCGAGATGAGGTAGCGGAGTGGCGTCCGTCGGGTCGTCTTCGTCCGTCAAGACCTCCATCACCTGCCGGCAAAAGCTCGGCACGAGTTGAAGGATCGTGATCCGTTCCCTGCGTACCCACTCGACCAGGGCACGCGGGTCGTACCGGACGGCCTCCGTCGCCATACACAGCGTGGCGCCGAAGCAGAGCGTCCCGAAGATCTCGCAATAGGACGCGTCATAGGCGATGGAAGCCCACTGCGCGAATCGCTGCGGCGCCCGGATGTCGAACTGCGCGCTCTGCCACCCGATGAACTGGCAGAAGCTCCGGTGCGATTGAACGATGCCCTTGGGCCTGCCGGTCGAGCCGGAAGTGTACACGATGTACGCAGGATCGGCGGGCGCCACGTCGATGTTTGGTCTTTGCTTGGGGCAGTCGCGCAGTGCGCCCTCATCCACGTTCAGGGGACGTGGTCGTCGCGGCCCTTGCGTCAGTGCCCGGTGGTTCGCGGAACAGGAGTCGTCGGTGACCAGAAAGGCGGGCGTCGCCTCCTCAAGGATCGCCTTGAGGCGTTTGGTAGGGTAGCTCGCATCGAGGCAAACCAGTACACCGCCGGCCTTGAGCACACCCAGAAGGGCTTCGACCTGGCGTGGACCCTTCTCCAGCATGACGGCGACGTGATGACCTGGTTCCAGTCCGGCCCGGATGAGCGCTTGAGCCACCCGGTTCGCCCGGGCGTCCAACTCCCCGTAGCTGATGGCGTCACCCTCGAACGCGATCGCGGTCACGTTCTCATCGAGGTCGACCTGTTGCTCGAACAAGCGATGGATACAGCGCTGATCGACGGGCGTCTGATGGAGGACATCGGACTCCTTCAGCATCGACGCGTGTCGGCTCATTGCGTTCCTCTCGACCTCACTGCAACCCGAGTGTCGTCGCCCACTCCTTCTTGCGCTTCAGCAGATAGGCATGGGAGGCGTTGATATCGTCGGCGACGACGCGATCCGCATCGAGGAACTGAACGTGCCGGCGGAAGTCGTCGAATATGGCTTGGGTGGAAGGCGAGAGCCGCAGCGCCTTGTTCAGTTCAATCGCTTGCGCGGCGCACAGGAGCTCGATGGCGAAGATGTACTCGCAGTTGTCCAGGACCTGACAGAGTTTGTGGGCCGCCGTTCCGCCCATGCTGACATGGTCTTCCTGCAGCTGACAGGTGGAGATCGTGTCGACACTCGCCGGCGTGGACAGCACCTTGTTCTCGTTGACCAGTGCGGCCGAAGTGTACTGAGCGATCATAAGCCCGGAGTTCACGCCGGCCTCATGTACGAGAAAGTCGGGGAGGCCACGTTGACCAGACAGGAGCTGGTAGGTTCGACGTTCGGAGATGCTGGATAGATCCGTCGTCGCGATGGCGAGGAAGTCCAGGACAAACGCCGTCGACTGGCCGTGCAGATTGCCGCCGAACAATATCAGGTCGTGGTCGGGGAAGAAGAGCGGGTTGTCCGATACGCTGTTGCACTCCTTTTCGATGATGTCTTTGGCAAAGCCGTACGTCTGGCGGACCGCGCCGTGAACCTGCGGCATGCACCGGTAGGAGTAAGGGTCCTGCATCGACTGATTGCAGGTGGAAAGCTCGAAATGATTGCTCCCGTCCAGTAGCTTCCGCAGGTTGGCGGCTACCGCGCGTCGTTCTTCATGGTGAGACGTTTCGTGATAGGCGGCGTGGTAGAACGTCCGCGAGGCGCTGAAGGCCTGACAGCTGAGTGCGGTCAGCACATCGGCGCAGGCGATAAGCTCCTCCAGGCGCATCAGGCAATCGGCGGCGATGGCATTCAGAAACTGCACGCCGTTGGTGAGTGCCAGGCCCTCCTTCGGCTGGAGCCGTAGTGGTTCCCATTGTCGATCGCGCAGCACCTCACAAGCCGCGCTCACCTCCCCGTTGACGTGCATCCTGCCCAAGCCGAGAAGCGGCAGGGCCATGTGGGCGAGAGGCGCGAGATCTCCGCTCGCGCCGACTGTCCCCTTTTTCGGAATCGCAGGGATGATGTCGTGGTTCCAGAAGTCCAACATCCGATTCACGGGCGCCAGAGAGATGCCGGTGTTGCCGGTGCGAAAGGTGAGGAGTTTGACCAGCATGGCGAGTCGCGAGATCCGCTCGGGAGCAAGCTCGCCGACACCAACCGCGTGTGACGTCACGTGATTGTGTTGCAGCGCTTCCATCTCGTCGGCGCGAACCCGGGTCTCGCATAGAGAGCCGAAGCCGGTGTTGACGCCGTAGATGTACCGGTCCTCCTGCGCCTTCCGCGCCACGAAAGCGGCTCCCGATTCGATTCTGGCTTTGACCTGCGAGCTCAAGCCGAGGCGCGGTCGCGAGTCGACGAGGCGTCGTAAATCGGTCAGCGTGTAGTAGTCTAACGAGATCTCGTGCATTCTCTATCGGGTGCGTTATGCGCCATCCGGCGCGACCTACAGGCTCGTGCTGGAGGTTGATTTCTCCGCACCGTCCCGACCGGCGATGGCCGGGAAACGGCCCGGGATGAGCTCGCGACGGATGGCGCGCAATACGGCCGCGCGCGCGGTCTCCACAAAGAAGTGGTCGCCCGGCAGCATCCGGATGGCGGCTGGTCGGCGGGAATGGGTGCACCACGCCACGAGCTCGTCGTGACAAACGAGCGGATCCTCCAACCCTCCCAGCACGACGATCGGGCAGTCGAGCGGTGGCTCGACCCGAAACGCATAGCTCTCGGAAACGGCGAAATCCGAGCGCAGGGTGGGGAGGACGATCGCTCGCAGCTCGGCGTCGTCGAGCACCTCCGCCGGTGTGGTACCGAGGTTCCGCATCGCCTCGACGAACTCCGCATCAGAAAGGTGACTAAACGGCCCGATGCGACTCGGAAGGTGCGGGGCGCGGTGTGCGGAGACGATCAGCTGCGATGGTTCGCGCTGACCTCTTTCTCTCAGGCGGCGTGCGAGCTCGAAGGCAATCAACCCACCCAGACTGTGACCGAACAACACGAAAGGCTCCTGGAGGAAAGGGGATAGCGCATCTGCCAAGTCCTCGATCAGGCACGGCATGTTCGTGTAGCGTTCCTCGTCGAGACGGGTCTCCCGTCCGGGCAACTGGACGGCACAAACCTCCAACGTTGGCGACATCCAGTCCGCCCACCCGCGAAACATCGAAGCACCGCCGCCGGCATGTGCGAAGCAAAACAGGCGAACGAGCGGGGCGGACTCACCAGGCCTCCGGTACGGAAGCCAAACGTTGTGCGCTGGTCGCATCGAGCCCGATGAGGTCAGAGAATCTGTCTGTCGCCCGTTTCAGTCGCTTCTGCGCGAAAGCGCCTCCACCGTGGTTCGCGAGAACCGAGACTGGCGAAGTGCAACGCGGCAGAGGCGGCTCATCCGGTCTTCAAACTCCGGACCGTCGACGTGCCGAAGCGAACCCGGCACCAATCGGTCTACGTCACGTATTCACAACGGGATACGCCGGCTGGCGCGGGCGACTCCGTATCGTAGACGGTGCGATTCGTTGCGTTCTCGCAACATCCATCTAGTGGTCGGCCCCAAGCTCGCAGCCCGACCTGCAGCGTCCGCTGCACCGATCTGGGCGCCAGCGGCGATGCGAACGGGAGGGGTTGTGATATATTCCGACACGTCGGAAGGCTGGGCTGACCGGAAGGGACTCACGTGGACGTCCACCTCACTGCACGACACTGCGATATTCCCGACGCCCTGCGGCAGCGGGCGGTGGCGGCGTTCGAGACACTGGCCAGCCAGGAGCCTCGGATCTCGTTCTGCAATGTCGTATTCGAGGATGGAAGGGAGCAGAGGGCCGTGGCAGCGGTATGCGGAATCCAAGGCGTGGGTTCGGCGGTCGCTCACGCAGAGGGCAGCGACTTCGAAGCCAATCTACGAATTCTGATCGACCGGATGGCCGAACAGATCAGGCTGGTCTGCGAGACGGAGGGAGACGGGGGCCCGGAGCAGTCGGCGTGACAACCTGGCGGCCGGATTCGGGCGGCCGCCCGGCGCTCGGGCCGGCAGCGAACGCCTACGAGAGGGTGATAGTATCCTCCAGCTCGAACTCCGCCCCCGCTCGCTCCACGGATAGAGAGATGCGGACGCCCAGCGTCTCGCCCCCGCTCAGGATCCCGTCATCGATTGCCGCCCGCACCGCTTTCTCGACCTCTCGCTGGGCGTTGACGCCAAACCGCTTCAATACCTTGCGAACCTCCATGTTGAACCTCTGCTCGTCGAGCATATGAACCCCGTCTGCCGCTGGTTGGAATGGATCGCGTCCTGCGAGCTGCCCGCGCGCTGCGGTCAACTATACGCTCGATCGGCCCGCAGTTGAAGTCGACCGGAGCGGGGACCCACCCGTTCCTGGAGCCACTGCTCGACGGTCGTACGGAAGACATCCTGTCCGGCGAGCGTTCTGTGCCCGTGAATCCCGCCACACGTCTCGACCCGGAGTTCCAATACATCGCGGTTTTCGGCCAGCAACCGCTGCAGCCCCATGTTTCCCGGACTCAGGAAGCTGTCCGAGTAGGGATCACCGTGGCCATACAGCACCAGGGTCGGGAGGCGATTGCGCGCCAGGTGGGCAAGCTGGTCCGTGATATCGGTATCGATCAGCTCCGGGTTGGCGTCGTGTGAGGTGGTCGAGAGCGCCGCGAGCACGATCGCTTCGACTCCGTCGAGCTTCGACGCTGCACTCAGTATCGTGCGGGCGCCGTAACAGGTGCCCACCAGCGCGAGACGATCCACCCCCTGTTCCTGCAGGCAGCCGGCGGCCGCCAGCAGATCATCCGTGAACAGGTTGTCGAGAGAGAAGCGCACATTGCCGGAACTATCGCCCGAGCCGTGGTAGTCGAAGCGCAGGACATGAAAGCCCATTCCGGCCAAGCTCCGGGCCAAGTGGACGGCAACCCGGTTGCGTTGAAAGCACACCATGGTGGGGCTGCCACCCATGGCGATGAGAACTCCGACGCCGTGTGCCTTTGTGACCGGACGGGTCAGAATGCCGAACAGTGCCTCGGAGCCAGCCCGGATGAAGACGGGTGTCTCAGCGGAGGCGCTCGCAGCGGCCCATCGCTTCACGAGGCTGCCACCGAGCCGAGCGCCGTGGCCATCCAGTCGGCTGAGAACGGGACGAGATCCTGGATGAGCCATTCATCATGGTCCGTGCTCTCGAACCACCACCCGAGATCACGATCCATGGCGGTCAGTTCGATGTCGCACCCCAGCGCCGTGAGACGGTTCACGAGTGCGGCATACTTGCGACGCAGCCCGTCTCCTCGAGCCAGTTGCATCAACAGCACGAGCCCCTGACCGCACCCGAGAAGGCTGGCGAGCTCGAGCTGCTTGAGGCTGTCGTACAAACGCCGCTCGACCTTGAAGCCGAGGGCCTCCAGCTCGCCGTGCTCGACCAGGCTTTCGAGCGTCCCCCGCGCTGGCCGATCGCCGACGACGGGCCGGCCGCTCCGGAGCTGCGACAGCCGTTCCGCACGTACGATCTCGAGCACATAATCGTCGGCGTCCATCACGGGTTCCCACAGGAGCAGAGGTGCGCGTTCGAAGCGAGCGGCCGCAGCGGCGGCGACCAGCGCTCCGACTCGGGTGCCGACAAAAGCGAGGCGCGCCACGCCTGCTTCCATCCGCAGCCGGTCGGCGCCGGCCAACGCGTCCTCCAGCATGCTACCGTACGTCATGGCCCCATTCGCGCCATCGCTGTGCCCTGCCCCGCGATAGTGGAAGCGCTGGACGGCTATTCCATGATTGACCAGGGTTCTGGCCAGCGCCACCTCGACGCGGTAGAACTTCATGTGTTCGTACTTGATTGGGCTACAGACGACGACCCCTGCCCATGCGTTACGAGCCGGCAGGTGAGTGATCGAGAACCGCAGATTGTCGTGCGGGCCGCTGAACGACGCGATCTCGGTAGCGCCCGAACGAGGATCGCGGCGGATCGACTGCCGGCCTGGAATCGTCGGCCCGGTGATCATGCCTGCCGTCCTGAGCGTGACCCGGTTACTCGATTCGCTCCGCGGGGCACGGCCGGTCCGTGGCGGAGGCCGTTGCGCCGGGCACGTCGATCCCCGGAATCAGGGCATACGTCACGATCCCCGCGTAGATTGCCTCCGCCACACGACAATTGCCGTCCGGAGTCAGATGTACGAAGCTCGCCATCATCGTCTCTCGGTCTTCATCGATCGCTTCGATTCCTTCCACCACAGGCAGGCCTCTCTCGGCAGCGAGGGCACGCGTCTCCTCCATCAGGTCTCGATGGATGAGTAACGTAGCGTAGGGAGCCAGCAGCTCACCGTCTTCTTCCAGCATCGCTTCCACTATCGCCACTTCCTCCGCGTAGGACGGGGTCGGGATCTGAAGTCTGTGTGCGGGAAGGCGGGTAAGGGTATAGCTCTGGGTTACCAGCATCAGCCTTGCTCCCAGGCCTTCCACGATGTCGGCAAGCTGCTCGAGCTGCCCTCGATACTCCACACGCATGTTCGCCCGAGCAGCTTCGATCTTCGTACCGCCAAGCGGAATCGGGACGCCGTAGCTCGGGAGATTCAGCAGGTCCTTCCGGCTGGCTTTCGCGAGACGATAGTACACGTTCTGCACCTTCGGGTTGAGGCCCTTATAGGCAACCGAATGAGCCTTCAACCAGTCCTTGAGCCTGTAGAGCCGACCGCTCTGCTGGGGCGAAGTGTGAACCCAGGAGTTGTTGTATCCGGCGTACAGGGTGACCAGGTCTGGCTCCAGGCCTGGCAGTTCGGCTCTGGCTAGATCCACGATGTTGACGAGCCGCAGATGCGGTATCGCAAGGTTCAAGACCTCGACCTCTGGATGCGCATCCGTTCGATCGAAAAACCGCTCGAGCAGGTAGGGGTAGGTCGCGTCGTCCTCCGTTACCAGACCGAAGGTCGACGAGGCACCGAGGGTGACGACCCGGAACACGCCGGCCGGCTTCGGTCGTCGGAAATCCTCGAGGCCACGGAAGCCATCCGAGTTGATTCGCATCTCGATCGTGCGCGCAGGACTCAGCTTGTATTCGTATATGGAAGCCGGCTGGAACTTTGTGTAGCCCTGCCCGGACGCCGAGTGATCGGTCACGTCCGGAACGAATCCGTACTTCAAGTAGAACGGACTGAAATCGTTGCTCACGTAGAAGACGACACGCGCCCCGATCTCCAGCAGAACCAGGAAGGCGAGATAAATGGTGGCGAGGAAGAGTACCTTCTTCTTGAACGTCAAGCGACGTTCCGGCGGCGAGTCATTCTGGTTCATATGGCGTTATCGTCGGCCTCGGCTCGGGTACGGATCCAGGGATCTCCTCGGCGTAGACAGGCTGGCCGCCGCGCAAATCATGTGCCCACCTCCGGTCATCGTTGGTCACCGTCGTACAGCGACCTCGCCTTCACGGCCGAGGTGACGATCCCCTTGATGAGAGCCGAGCTGAAGCCTCGGTGCTCCATCTCGTTGAGTCCGGATATCGTACATCCTCGCGGAGTGGTAACCGAATCGATCTCCCCTTCGGGATGGCTATGTCGCTCCAGGATCAGCGATGCCGCACCGAGGGCTGTCTGCGCAGCCATCGTGAGCGCCTCGGAGGGGTGGAAACCGATCTCGATCCCCCCCTGGCTGGCGGCCCGGACGGCTCGCAGAAAGAACGCTATCCCACATGCGCAAAGAGCGGTCGCCGGAATCATTTCCTCCTCTTCGATCACCAGCGTAGCGCCTACCGCGTCGAAGATCTTCCCCGCCCTTTCGAGCCCTTCTTCGTTGCCCTCCTCCGCCGCCAGACAGGTCATCGATTCGCCTAGCGCTACGGCGGTGTTGGGCATGGCGCGCACGACCTGAGCCGTCTTGCCCAGCTCCTCTCGAATCTCGGCCACTCCAGCTCCCGAGACGACCGAGATCAGCAGGTGTCGCTCGGGCTGCACGACATCGGCTATCTCGTGCAGGAGGTCGTCGAGCTGCTGCGGCTCGACGGCGATGATGACGATATCCGATCGACGGACGGCGTCTCGATTGTCCGATTGAACGACGAAGCCGATCGCCGCCAGATCCTCCAACAGCTGCGTTTTGCGGCGGGTGAGAACGATGCTGGTCGGTGCGTACAGGCCGCTGTTGGTCAACCCCGTCGCAATCGCACGTCCGATGTTGCCAGTGCCGAGGATTGCGATACGATCTTCAGTGCTCATGGTCGGCTCCGTTGCGCGGAGTTGGGTGACGATTCATCGAGGATTCTTTCCTTCGCGCCCGCAGGGCGCCGTTTCGAACCATGCTCCGGCGACGACCCGATCCGACAGCGGCGCGGTGCAGATAATGGACCCGAACCGCCGAACCGGGTACAGGCTCAGCCGAGCCCCAGTTAGCTGGCCAGCAGACTACCGGTCGCCGCCGTCGTTTCCTTCGCCCCGTCCATGTGTTGCGGAGGGGCCATGAATGTGGTGATCTCGACCACACGCTTACCTCCGGCCGGGCACGTTCGCCGCCCGGCTACCTCCGCCTGCGACACAGCCCGGTCAGCGATTCGCGATTCCGCCCTGCTTCGAGATCACGCGGTCGCGGACGGCGACGATCCGCATGTTTCTTGCAAACCGGGTCCGCTCACACTCGAAGCCGGTCCCGCCGAAACGAGGCCGCCACGGCAGCGTCGGCGGCGTCGGTCGAACGAATCCGACGGAGGGGGAAGGATGTCCTCACGCGATCACGACTCCCTGGACAGGCAGCGCGACCGCCTTGACTACAACAACCGTCAGCTGGAACTGCTTGGTCTTGTGGCCCTCTCGCCCGATGACGACGGGCCGCTGCTCGATCTGTGCGACTCCGATGGCATGCGTCTCCTGAGGCGCGGCTGGGAGGGCGGGAGCGTGCGGAGGCGATAGCGCCGCTCGAGACTCGATCGCTTCGCGAGCCGGCCCCGGTGAGTGGACGGACACACCGATTTGAAGCGGGCGACCGGGATCGAACCGGCGACCTTCAGCTTGGAAGGCTGACGCTCTGCCAACTGAGCTACGCCCGCGTCTTTTCTCCTCCGTGGCGAGCTGGTGTCGCAGTCGGCGGCTCAGCGGGTCGAACGGCGGGAGCTTGACTCACGCCATCGACCGGGGGCATTTCTACCTCGAATGAGAATCGGGTACCCCAACCCGGTCGCGTCTCGAGATTGAGCTGCGACCGCATCTCAGTCACGATCTTGCGGCAGATCGCCAGGCCCAACCCGGTACCGGAAAAGCAGTAGCCCGCGCGACCCGAAGCCCGTCTCACGGCCGCGAACAGATTGGCGCGGGCGGAGTCGCTGATGCCGGGCCCGGTATCGCGGACGGCGAACAGGATGTGGGTCGACCCGCAAGCTTGGGCCGAGAGCTCCACAAAGCCGCTGGCCGTGAACTTCAGACTATTCGTAGTAAGGTTGAGAAGGACCCGGCCCAGCGCCAGTCCGCAACCGTACCGCTCGTCGCTCGCCGCCGCGACCAGGCGCAGCTCGATTCCCTTCTCCTCCGCCATGGGTAGTACGATATCCCTCACCGACTCGAGCAGCTCGGTGAGCGACAGCGGGTGACGCTCCTCGGCGAGACATTCTCCGTCTCGAGACAGCTCCGTCATGTTGCTGGCAGTGGAGTTCAGGCCCAGAGCCGCGCTGTAAATGAGGCCGAGCTGACGGCGTTGAATCTCGTTTACCGGGCCGCTCTGCCCATGTCTGAGAGCATCCGCGAGGGTGAGGATTGATGTGAGCGGTGAGCGAAGATCATGGGCGAGTTCCCCGAGTATCTCCCACTCGTTGGTAGTCGTCGTCGATAGCAGTTGATCGCGTCGATCCAGCTCGAGACTACCGATCGCCTGCTCGAGCCGCTCAATGGACGCGAGGATACGAACCACTGTGTCACCGTCAATCTGCACGCCCCGCTCCGACCAGACGCTGATCAACTCCCTCCTCAGAGCGGAGAGCAGATTTCGGCGGAGCTGGAGTCGCTTGGTCGTGCTCGGGACGATGGTCAGCGCCGTTTCGGAGAGACCATCACGACGTCGGGCGATGCTCCCCGTGATCTGGGATCGCAAAAGAGTGAGTTCGTCGGTCGCCGTTTCCAGCAGCGCGATGCGGCCTTCCTCGGCCAGCTGCCAAACCCGCAGCGCTCTGTCAGCAGCCTCCGCCAGGCCGGGACACAGCTCGGCCGGGGGGGCAACCCCGTGGGACGGTTCGGCGCGCTCGGAGCGCAGCCCGTTCAGCCAGGTCAGAGCGGTCTTCGGCATCCGGTGTCGGAATTGAGGTGTCGGCAGGCTCGGAAACCCAGTTTCGTAGGCCCCGAGCGTTTTGTCAATCTCGTTCTGGCGTCCACAGTTAGAGTCTCCTATTCGCCCTGACGGGTTCGGCAGCTCCCGGTTCGGGGTCGCTTCTGGCGCGCCTACTCGCTGTTCCAGGACCGGATACGGAGATCTGCTGAATTCTCGAATCGCTCGAGCGCCTGGAGAGCCCGACCGAGGATGTCATCGATCGCGATCCCTTCCGCCCGGATATTGGAGGTCGCGTACAGGCCGACGTTCAGTCGCAATGGATCCACCTCGACCCCCTCTGCCTCGACCGATTCGGCCGTTTGAAGCAGACGCCCGGCGAAGGTTCGCGCCCCCGCCAGATCCGTATCGGGAGCGATGACGGCGAACACCGCGCCCCGCAGCCGCCCGATGGCATCCGAGACTCGTCCGGCGGTCTTGAGCACTCTCGTCAGGCGGTCGACGGCGAGAGACGTCTCGTTGTCGGACGAGGATGTCAGCGAGAGTCCAGGCTCGCCATCGAATGTGGGAGACAGGGCCAGGCAGGAAACGGCCCTTCCATAGCGGTGTGCCAGAGACCCCAGCTCGGACAACCGCCGCCGCAAGCCGCGAGCATTGTAGAGTCCGGTGATCGGATCCAGCAGTGCACGGTCTCTGCTGCGATTGGCTTCGAGCTTCGCCTGTAGGAAGACCGCCAGACGGAGAACAAGCTCCTCGGTGTCGATGGGGAGCGGGAGAACATCCCAGGCGCCCGCCGCTAGTGCCTGTAACCGCTGCCGCCGCGAGTCGGGGCCGGTGGTGATAATCAGAATCGGAGTGTGTGCGCCTACCGCCGGATCCTTGCGAAGAGATCGGCAGGCCTCGATACCCGACCCGTCGGGAAGATCCGCGTCGAGTATGATCAAGTCGGGACGGGCGCTTCTTGCATACTCGAGCGCTTTTTGCGCGCTCGTGGCTCTCTTTACGTCATAGCCGCTCGAGGCAAGAATGGATTCGATCGATCGTGCCGGCCACTCTTCATGATCCGTGACCAGCACGAGCGGAGATCGGCGATTACCCCTCCGATTCATCCTGTCCCCTCGAACAGAGAGGGCTCCTCTGGGGCCCGACTCACTCGTTTCAGCTTTCGATACTCCGCAGGAGGTCGCTGACACCAACCAGGGCGGCGCGAAGCTCGCGATCGCGACTGCTATTTCGAGCCGTTCAGGGTCATGGCGTTCAGGTGGAAACCGTTTACGGGACCGGGTTATCGGATCAGAGTGGTCACGCCAGCGACCACGACCGCGCCGATGGTAGTGAAGATGATGAACCGGAGCAGCCCCTGTGTCGGTCGCTCCTGTATCTGCACGAGATCCCCGCTGCGCAGGTCGAGTTGGGCGATCGACTCTCCCTGTCCAACTGCCGAAAGGAGGCTTTCACCTCCCAGAATCCTGTGGCCCGAGCGCGAGATGCTGATGCGATTCAGGTCGGCCTGTGTCTCCGGGCCGCCGGCGAGCATCAGAGCATCGGCCAGGGCGAGCTCGGGCGGATAGACGTAGAAGCCGGGCTGGTTCACTTCTCCTTGGATCGACAGGCGGATCAGCTGCTGAGCCTCGAGCGAGGGGTCCCGGATGTACGTCCCGATCTCCTCGACCAGATGCTGCTCCAGTTCCGAGCGCAGAACTCCGTACATCGAGATCTTGCCGAGCGTCGGGAGGCTCAGAATCAGACCGCTGCTGATCTGAAAGGTATCGGACAACGCCTCCTCGCCCTCGACGGTCAGGAACACCAGATCGCCTTCGTGAAAATCGCCGTCCCTGAGTCGCGTCCGAATCGCCTCCGCCTCCACGCGCGCCTCGGCCTGTTCCCTGGTCACCTTTGCATCTGGCGGCCCGCTGAGCTCCACGGTCGCCGTGAGGTGGTCCAGACGGCTTTGCAGTTCCTCCCGAGTGGCCAGCGCCCATGCCTCGTCGATGTTGCCACCCGTCGCCATATACGGCGTGGGCTCGCCTGCCGGCTCCGTCGTCTCCGCCGGGTCGTCCCGTTGCCCTGCGATAGAGTCGATTCCTTGTCCTGCGATACTGCCGCTTCCTTGCGCTGCGAGCGCCGGAGGAAAAGCCATGGACAGGAGCACCCCCGTCCACGCCATTCTCGTGACGCCGAATCCTCGCTTCATCCTATCTCCTTGCATGCAGCGGCAACGATGTCTCCGCGCGGCCACGAAGCTCCGGACCCGAAGACGCTGCCCGCTTCCTTCAAGAACGAGACCGACCGGACGTCAGCAGCGGAGCGTCGTGCAACCGACGGTCGATACGGCAGTCGCGGCGGCGCCGGGTAGACGCGCTGCTGCGCACCAAAAAGGTCGACGTCGTGATCGCGCTACGTTCATCCTGCGGCCGCCACACTGGCTAACCGGGGATGGCTGCGAATTTCGTCTTGTCGTCGATCTCATCGATCTCATCGATCGCCTCGTAGCCACCGAGATACCCGTAGTAGCGGTACGCTCCCCAGCTCGGAGTATCGTTCAGTACGGCTCCGAGAAGCCGGATCGGGAGGCGATCGACGATCTTCAGCTTCGCCTCCGTCAGGTCTCGATTCGTCTCGCCGGTGCGGAGAACCAGCAGCAGGTTGGTGGTCTTGGCCGCGAGAATGAGAGAGTCGATGCCCGCTGCGAGCGGTGGCGTGTCGATCAGGATGACGCCGTACCTGGAGCGCAGCGGATCGAGGAAACTCGACATGGCGCTCGATTGAAGGAGTTCTGGCGCATTCTTCAAGCGCGTGCCGCTCGCCACAAAATGGAGCGACTCGTGCTGCGTGTTTTGAATCACCTCGTTGCGAGCGGCTTTGCCGGCCAGATAATCGGCGATGCCCGGCTTTCTTCTCGCTTCGAACAGGCGATGCAGGGTTCCACGGCGTAGGTCACCATCGATGACGAGCGTGTCGATCCCGAGGCTGGCGAAGGCGAGCGCGAGATTCGACGTGATGAAAGACTTGCCATCTCCCTCGCCAGGGCTGCCAATCGTCAGAACCACCTGTCCGGACTGTCGGCAGGCGAACTCGATGTTCATGCGCAGTGAGCGAAAAGCCTCGTTCGCCTGGGCCATCACCTGACGGGAATAGCCCGCTCCGTTGGCCTTCAGGTGCGGCACCGTCCCCAGAATGGTGAGGCCCATGTCATCGCTCACCTGCTCCGGATAGCGCAGGCGCGGATCCGTTCGATCGAACAGACCGATCCCCAGCAGACCGAGGCCGAACCCGGCCGCCCCCGCTACGACGATCACGGCGATCGGCGGCGCCTTGTAACTCGGTCTCTGTGAGGCGACGGCACGATCCAGAATGTGGACATCGGCGATCGTGCTCGCCTCGGCGAGTCGGGCCTCTTCGAAGCGCTCGCGCAGAGTGGAGGCCAGCTTTTCGGCTGTTTCGACCTTGCGCTGCAGACGAGCCTCCTCGATCGCACGAGGCGGAATCTGCCTCAATTCGGCCGAGGCCGATTGGATCATCTCGCCGTACATGGCGAGTCGAGCATCCAGCTGAGCCATGAGTGTCGTGACGAGTCGAGGTATGGTGACCTCTTCCAGGTACTTGACTTCCTCTGCCAGACGCTTCACCGACGGATGCTGATCGGTATAGCGAAACAGCAGATCCCGGAGCTCGGCCCGTTTGGTCGGCAGGTCATCCAGCGCCTTGTCCAACTCGCTCGAACTCTCGATGGATGGAATGACCGAGAGCGTTTGAACGGAAAGCGCCGAATCACGCGCCAGAGTCAGGACGCGCTCAAGCGCCGCTCGATCCCGACGGAGTTGCTCTTCCTCCACTTTGAGATCGAAGTAGTAGTCGAGAACCGGCGCTTGAGTCGACTCGAGTCCGGGAGAGAGGGGGCTGGCAAGCTCCGACGGCAGGGTAATCGTCTGCACCCGGTAATCCTCGAGCTCGGTCTCCGCTTGGCGAAGACTGCGCTCGGCAACCTCCAGCTGGACCTGGAGGATCTCTGTGAGCTCGGCTGACTTGGCGCGCGAGAGATCCGCGGCCACATCCGTGTAGCGGTCCAGAATTGCGTTCAGGATGTTGGCAGTGCGCTGCGGATTCGGACCGTGCATGGAGACGTGGAGGAAGTTCCCTTCCCGGTCCAAGCGAACGCTGAGACCGCCGGCGATCCCCCGGGACACGTCACGCGGATTCCTGATGGCGAAGCTCGTAATCCGGCCTGGTAGCAGAACATCGGGAGCCGGCTGCCAGACGAATCCGAGCTCCGACCCGATGGAATCCCCCGTCTTACCGCGCTCCAGAATCTCACCTGCGCCACTCGCAAGAGTGTACGAATCACCGGCCTGGTCGACCTCCAGGCGATAGCTCCCCGGCTTGGTATCCAATCCCAGTTCGAACGAGTCGAACAGACCCTGCGCGGCCGGCCCGTCATTGGTCAGGAACAGCTTGTGCTCCCTGACGACGTGGTCGACCACCACATAGGACTTGAGAAGCTCGAGCCAGCCGGTTGTGCCAAGAAGTTGCGACGCCCGAAACGGTCCGTCCTGAGCTTGCACTCCCCGGGGGGGGGTCTGTACCCAGAGGGTCGCCTCGACGCCGTAGGTGGGTTTCATCGTGCGACTGACCTGGAAACCCGCCGCCGCTCCGAGGATGGTGAGACCAAGAAGCAGCCATTTGTACCGCGCCACCGCCCTCAGGTAGCGACGCCAGGAGAAGCCCGAGCTCGGCAATCCGCCATCACCGTCTCTAAACCAGGGACCCGCAGTCGAGTTCAGATCGAACGTGCCCAGCTGCTCTGGAGGCGACGTGTTGGCGGGAAGGTTTGTCGACATGACTCGTTCGATCTCCGTGAGTCTGGGCCTTGCCAGTGGACTCAGCGTCCTGCCGCAAGCCTGATGCCGCGACATCGGCAGTCTCGGCACGGCGTTCCGTCGGCCGCCGAAGCCTCGAGCCGAGAGGATGGGGCGACGGAATCTCCATCCCCTCTGACTCCGTGCGCGGTGCGCGCGGAAGCGCAACGGGTGGGGTTCCGGTGATCAACCCGGCCTGTCCGGAGCGACGTCGGCCAGACGAGCCAGAAGTCTCCGGAACAGGCGCCAGATATGGTCGAAAACGGGTCTCCCACCCCAGTAGCGACGGCGACACAGGAGGTACGAGCCTGCGTTGCGTTGCTACAACGAACGTTGCGCGGTGGCTCCGCTTCTGGCGCCAGGGCCCCATGTCGATAACAGGCCCCGTCTCAGCGCGTCTACGTTTCGCTGCGGCCCTGCGACTTGGCGGCCTGATCCATGCGTGGATTGAGGCGCCCGTACCCCAGAACCCAGGGTCAGCAACGAGAGGTGTCACGTATGACAGCGGAGTCTGAACGCGAGCCACCTCGGCCCGCTCACAGCGACAGCGGTGGGGCTCAATCGCCGCTATCGTCCGGGACTGATCTGAACGATGCGCGGGCAAAGAATTCCATACGGGTCCTCATCGTAGACGATGAGCGCACCTTGAGGGAGAGCAGCGCGAGCATCCTGGAAGCAGAGGGGTATGCGGTCGCGGTCTGCGCGAAAGGTGATGAGGCTTCGGAGACGCTGAAGCGAGCTCGACACGACGTGGCGCTCATCGACCTGTACATGGCTGACGTCCCGGGCATCGAATTGGTTCGAGAGGGACTGCGGGCGAATCCGGCCCTGGTGCCGATCGTGATGACCGGGAATCCCAGTGTCAGTTCCAGCTTCGAAGCGCTTCGCGCCGGCGCGTGGGACTACCTGCCGAAGCCCTTCTCGGCGACACAACTCCAGCTGCTGGTGGCCCGAGCAGCACACGCGGTTCTCGAGGACCGGCGGAACGATGAACACCGACTCGGCCTCGAACAGACGCACGGTCACAGCGAGAAGCTAACCGTGCTCGGATTGTCGCCTGCGTTCCGGAAGACGATCGAACTGGCTCGAACCGTCGCTCCGACCGATGCCTCCGTATTCATCATGGGTGAGAGCGGCACCGGGAAGGAGCTCATCGCTCAGTTCATTCACCACCACAGTCGCCGCAGCGCGAAACCGATCGTGGCGGTGAACTGCGCCGCGCTGCCGGAGACTCTGCTCGAATCGGAGATGTTCGGTCACTGCAAGGGTGCTTTCACCGGTGCGGTGCGCGACAAGCCGGGACTTCTCGAGATCGCCGACGGTGGGACCATGTTTCTCGACGAGATCCTCGACATGGAGCTGTCCATCCAGGCTAAGCTCCTGCGCGTCATCCAGGACGGCGTCGTGCGTCGGGTCGGCAGCACCAAGACCGATGCGGTCGTGAATGTGCGATTCATCGCGGCCACGAATCAGGATGCTGGAAGAGCAACCGAATCGGGAAGATTTCGCGAGGATCTCTTCTATCGGCTCGGTGTGGTTCCGATCCGAGTACCCAGCTTAAGAGAGAGACCGGACGACATACCGATCCTGGCAGAGCACTTCCTCGCCCGCTTCTGGCGCAGGCACCGAGAGCGCGGAGCGCCGATTCCGGAGCTGTCGGACGAGGCCGTGCAGGCGCTGAAGGCTCGCCCGTGGCCCGGCAACGTCCGGGAGCTGGAGAACGCGATCGAGCACGCGGTGGTCTTCTTGAGAGCGGGGGAAGAAATCCAGCCGGAAGACATCCCCTCACTCGACGTTGGCGTATCTGCGCACGGCGCTGCCTCGTACGGCTTTCAGTCCAACGAAACACCCTATCACGTGGCCCGCGAGGCTGTGCTCGAGGATTTTGAGAAGAGTTACCTGCAGTGGGTGATATCTCGAGCCGGCGGAAACATCATGAAGGCCGCCCGGATCGCGGGAGTGGATCGCACCACCATCTACCGTCTGATGCAGAAGCGTGGTCTGCATCGTAAGGTCATCACGGTCGATGCGGAGGACACGGCCAACTCGGACTGACCTGACGTCCGCCTGTCACCGCGCTCGTAGCAGGATGCCAACATTCGGCGCTCGATCACTACAACCCGCCTGGCCCCGGGACGACTCAAGGAGCTCGGGTAGGCGTCAGAATCGGCCCTGTCGCTCTCCGTAGCCCTTCGACACTCACAGCACAGCGTTTGCAACAGGGTCTCTCCCCGGGGACCACTCCCGTCACATCAATCACCGATTCCCTCAAGGTGCGGCAGGTGCGAGAAGCGCAGGCGAACGACGATACTTCCGTCCGCGATGCACCTTACGGCAACCGCAGCTCGTTTCGCCCGCTCGGCCACCAGTCGCCGGTCGGTTGGTCGATTCCTCGTTCACCGACAGAGCTCCTCACCATCGAGGATCTTCCTTCCCTGCGCGGTGACGCCGAACGAGAAGCGAACCGGACGCGCGTGCCGGGGCAGCGGAGCTGGCCTTGCGGCGTGCTCAACCTCTGTGTGGCCGCGATCGGCCTGGCTCTGACCGCTCCCCTCCTGCTCGCTTCGGCCATCGCGATCAAACTGACCTCGGGGGGTCCTGTGTTCTACCGCCAGTTTCGCGTCGGCCTGGATCGTCGCAACGGCGGACGCCCAGCCGCGGCCTGCCGGCGGCAGAAAGACTTCGGTGGAAAGCCGTTTCGGATTCTCAAGCTTCGCACCATGTACGTCGATTGGGAGCCGATTGATGCCGAAATCACCAAGGGACAGGTGTGGACTCAGCCGAACGATCCTCGAATCACACCGATCGGTCGTTGGCTGCGGAGAACGCGCATCGATGAGCTGCCTCAACTGCTGAATGTTCTGCTCGGCCAGATGAGCGTCGTTGGTCCGCGACCCGAGCAGCCTGAGATCTTTCGAGTCCTTCGTGAACGAATCGACGGCTACCAGACGCGCCAGAGCGTAAAACCGGGAATCACGGGCCTGGCGCAGGTAAACCTCGCGTACGATCGCACAATCGCCGATGTGAAGAAGAAGCTCGCGTACGATCTCTCTTACATCCGGAACCGAAGCATGCGCCACGATCTCGAGATCATGGCGCGTACACTCCCCGTCATACTGAAGAGAACGGGAGCGCTTTAGACGGGAGTAGCAGTGAACGGGCGCGACAAGCGCTGTCGTTGTGCCGCATCCCGGGAGCGACAGGGGACCCGTTGATCGCGTAAGGCAATTGCACATCAAGAGTTACATGGACGCGCCATTCCGTGCCGGGCCGCACAGAACTTGCCCCGTTTGGCTGGTTCGCGGACAAACTCTGCCAAACTCATTACTCGAGTGTCGCGGTGGGGATGGCTACCACGCATAGTCGCCGATCAGTCCAGAACTCCGAGTTACGACGGGCAGCGTGATCTCTCCAAACACCTCATCCGGCTCGTTCAGCACACGCCCTTTGGCCGATGGCAACCCGGTGAACGACCGGACCGACCTCGCATCACGGGATGGGGATCCTGCCGTGCCCGGCCACTCTCGGCCGACGCTTCATCACTTCACGGTCGACGTGGAGGAGTACTTCCAGGTTGCCGCATTGGAACCATATATCCACCGAGCCGGGTGGGATGGCTTCGAGAGCCGGGTGGCGGTCGGGGTGAGCCGACTGCTCGATGTGCTCAATCGTTACGGTGCCCGCGGCACTTTTTTTGTGCTTGGTTGGATTGCGGAAAGACATCCCCAAGTCGTCCATTCCATCGTCGAAGCCGGACACGAAGTCGCCTCGCACGGATGGGATCACCGTCGGGTCACCCGTCTCACCCGCACAGAGTTCCGTCGCTCGGTGGGCAAGACGAAGAGCCTGCTCGAAGATCTGACCGGCCGACCGGTGATCGGCTTCCGTGCACCCTCTTTCTCGATCGTACCCGGCCTCGAGTGGGCAATCGACATCCTGGTCGAAGAGGGCTACCGATACGACTCGAGCCTGTTTCCGATAAACAGGCGAGGCTACGGCTATCCGAGTGCCCCGCGTGATCCGCACTGGATCGAGTTCGAAGGCAACGGTGGACTGATCGAGGTTCCGCCAGCGACGCTTCGTCGTTGGGGAAAGAATCTGCCGGCGGGTGGAGGCGCCTACTTCAGGTTGCTACCCTACCGGCTCATTCGCGCCGCCGTTTGCGATTACGAGCGTCGACGCGTTCCAGCCACCTTCTACATCCATCCGTGGGAGCTCGACCCGAAACAGCCGCGCCTGCCCCTGATTTCATGGCGCACGCGAGTCCGCCATTACGGAGGACTCGATCGCACTCTCCAGCGTCTGGAACGCCTGCTGAGCGAGTTCAGGTTCACCGCCGTCGGAGACCGGTGGCTCGCAGCGGCCGATCGCGAACCGCAGGTAAAGCCCGTGACGCTCGAGCCTGTCGAGCGGGCGGGAGACTCCGGCCCGGCCCTCGTTTCGAGCGAATCCGGAGCCCGTCGTTCCGCTCTGTAGCGTGGGCAGCGCCACCGAACGGCTGCTCGCGATGAGCAGAGAGCCTGTGACCATCGAGGAGTTCTCGGGATCCGCCGCCGAGTGGGACGCGTTCGTGCGCGCACAGCACGGCTGGACTCACTTTCACCTGTTTGGCTGGAAGCGGGCGATCGAACGCATCTTCGACCACGAATGCCCATACTTGGCGGCGCGCGGTGTCGACGGACGACTGGAGGCAATCCTTCCTCTGGTGCGGGTCGACGGTCTCGTCTTCGGTCGCTACCTGGTTTCGATGCCGTTCGTGAACTACGGCGGGCCGCTCGGCGCACCCGACGCGATCCGCAGGCTCACCTCCTTCGCCACCGAGCTCGCACGTCGCGAACGTCGCGTCCTTCAGCTTCGTTGCCGATCGAGAACAGCGACCGATCTGCCGTGGACGCATCGAAAGGTGACGGTCTTGCTCGATCTGCCTCAGGACATCGACGCGCTGTGGAAAAGTTTCAACCCCAAGGTTCGAAACCAGGTCCGACGCCCGCAGAAGGAGGGCGCGACGGTTCGTTTCGGGCTAGACGAGATCGATGCCTTTTTCCGTGTGTTTTCCAGGAACATGCGGGACCTCGGTACACCCACTCAATCCCGACGATTCTTCGAGACGATCTCCGAGATCTTCCCCAGGGATATTCGCTTCGGAAGCGTCTTCATGAAGGGGCGTCCGGTCGCCGTCGGGTGTGGCCTGTGCTGGAACGGTGAGTTCGAGATGACCTGGGCATCGTCGCTTCGAACGCACAACCGGTTCGCGCCGAACATGCTTCTTTACTGGAGCTTCATGCGCCAACTGGTCGAGGACCGGGTGCTTGTGTTCAACCATGGCCGCTGCACGCCCGGTAGCGGCACGCACAAGTTCAAGCTGCAGTGGGGCGGTCGCGAAGAACCGCTGTGGTGGTACTATCGGGCGGATGCGCCTCGCACGTCGACGCCATCACCGGATGACAGTAAACTCGCGTGGGCCCCATCCCTGTGGCGCCACCTGCCTCTTCGGCTCGCCAATGCGGTCGGCCCGCGGGTCGTCCGCTATCTCCCGTAAGAACGAACGACGACATGGGCCCGCCAGGCGCTGGCTCTGACCGCCGGCCTGTCGCCCACACCTGATCGCCAGCAGGCCGCCTGCCTCCCTGCACCCCGCAACCCAGTTCGGCGAATGTTGCACGTGCCCTACAGACCCGGCCGCCAACTTGTGTGCCTGCCAGCATAACACATTGCATAGCAATGTGTTATGTATTGTACCCGATGCGTCCGAGTCTTGCATCGAGCCCTGCGCGACCACAGACTACGGGAAGGTTTGAGAGGACGAACGTGACCCGACGCCCTGACTACATCCTCGGCATCTCCGCCTTCTATCATGACAGCGCCGCCTGTCTGCTCCGCGACGGGCACATCGTAGCGGCTGCCCAAGAGGAGCGCTTCACCCGCACGAAGGGTGACGCTTCCTTCCCGCGATCTTCCATCGACTACTGTCTGGCGGAAGCCGGGGTCGAGGCGCGGGACGTCCGCTACGTCGGCTTCTACGACAAGCCTCTGTTGAAGTTCGAGCGTATTCTGGAGACGTATCTGGAGGTCGCTCCTCGCGGGTTTCGTTCCTTCCTCATGGCGGCCCCTTTGTGGCTCAAGCAGAAGCTGCATATCGCGACCATCCTCCAGAAAGAGCTGGGCTTCGAGGGCGAGATCCTCTATGCCGAGCATCACGAATCGCATGCGGCGAGCGCCTTTTTCCCTTCGCCGTTCGAAGAGGCCGCCATCGTTACCATGGATGGTGTGGGCGAATGGGCCACCGCCTCGATCGCCGTCGGCCGCGGGAACGAGATCGAGCTGCTGAAGGAGGCTCGTTGGCCGGACTCGCTCGGCCTGCTCTACTCCGCATTCACATACTACACCGGGTTCAAGGTGAATTCGGGAGAGTACAAGGTCATGGGCCTCGCGCCGTACGGACAACCGAAATACGTCGACGCGATCCTGACCGAGCTGGTCGACCTGCGGGCGGATGGCTCGTTTACGCTCAACCAGAAGTATTTCAACTACCTTTCCGGACTCACCATGACCAACGGGGCGTTCGACAGGCTTTTTGGCGGCCCTCCGAGGACTCCGGAAACGAGAATCACGCAGAGAGAGATGGACCTGGCTCGTTCGATTCAGGTCGTCTGCGAAGAAGTCATGCTTCGCATGGCGCGGAAAGCTCATGAGGACACCGGAAGCGACAACCTCTGCCTGGCCGGGGGCGTGGCCCTCAACTGTGTCGGGAACGGTCGCATCCTCCGCGAGGGTCCGTTCGAGAACATCTGGATTCAGCCGGCCGCCGGAGATGCGGGCGGCGCGCTGGGCGTGGCTCAGTTGATCTGGCACCGGCACTGCGAGCAGCCGCGCCAGGTACGAGCCACAAAGGACTCCATGCGCGGGGCATACCTGGGACCCGAGTACTCACCCTCCGAGATCGTCGCCTTTCTGGACGATAGAGGTGCGCGGTACGAGCGGTTGGATCGGCAGGGATTGATTGGTCGGGTGGCCGATCTGCTCGCGAGCGAGAACGTCGTCGGCTGGTTCAACGGCCGCATGGAATTCGGGCCTCGCGCCCTCGGGGCGCGGAGCATCCTCGGGGACCCCCGCAGCCCGAAGATGCAGGCACAGATGAACCTGAAGATCAAGTTTCGGGAGAGTTTTCGCCCCTTTGCCCCAAGCGTTCTGCTCGAACGGGTGAGCGACTACTTCGAACTCGACCGCGAGTCGCCCTACATGCTGCTGGTGGCCCCGGTGCGCGAAGAGCGGCGCTGCCCGATGACCGCGGAGCACGAGCGCTTGTGGGGAATCGACAAGCTCAACGTGCCGCGTTCCGACATCCCGGCCGTCACGCACATCGACTACTCGGCACGTGTTCAGACCGTGTCTCGAGAGGACAATCCGGACTACTACGACCTCATCAAGGCGTTCGAGGAGCGCACCGGCTGCGGACTGCTCGTCAACACCTCGTTCAACGTCCGAGGCGAGCCCATCGTCTGCACTCCCGAGGACGCCTACACCTGCTTCATGCGCACGAACATGGACTATCTCGTGCTGGGTGAGTTTCTGCTCGACAAGCGGGTTCAGCCCGAGTGGAAGGAGGACAAGGATTGGCGACAGGAATTCGAACTCGATTGAGCGCGTCCGAGGGGCGGCGCTTCGGATTCACCCTGGGCGCTGCCTTTTCCGCTCTCGGTGGACTCACCTGGTGGCGGGATCGGCCGACCGCGGCGCTCATCCTGTTCTCGATCGCTGGACTACTTTTCCTTGCGGCCGTCGTTGCCCCTCGCTCGCTCGGTCCGGTGGAGCGGGCGTGGATGGGGTTCGCCCACCTGTTGTCGAAGGTGACGACACCGCTGTTTCTAGGGATCATCTACTTCCTGGTCATCACACCGTTCGGTGTGGTGGGTCGACTGTTCGGACGTCGACCGCTCTCGGCTGTCGACACGAAAGACAGCTTCTGGGTCAGTCGCGGCGAGGATGAGGTCCGAACAGGCATGACTCGACAGTTCTAGGCTGGTCAACATCATGTCGGACGACGGTGAAGCATGGGACAAATGAATCTGGCGCGAGAGTTCTGGGATTTTCTGCGCGTTCGCAAGAAGTGGTGGTTGATGCCGATCGTGCTGGTGATGGTACTGGTGGGCACCCTGCTGGTTTTCGCCCAGGGGTCGGCCCTGGCACCCTTTATCTACACCATCTTCTAGCTCGCCACTTCGGAGAGTCTCTCGGGGGACTCTCTCTCTGCGAGATGTTACGCGGAGTCTCGCACGGGGAGTCCGCGGAGTGGCGGGGTTACGAACGCGCAGGCGCGGCCGCGGCCTTCACGGCCTCCAGCACGTGATGGTAGCCGGTGCAGCGGCACAGCACGCCCGCCACCGCTTCTCGAATCTCCTCCTCGGTCGGGCGGGGGGT
Organism: uncultured Gemmatimonadota bacterium; assembly: GCA_964550085.1. GTDB lineage: Bacteria > Gemmatimonadota > Gemmatimonadetes > Palauibacterales > Palauibacteraceae > JBFILW01. The sequence continues at coordinate 8,202 of CAZJXR010000008.1, read as the reverse complement.
GCGCTCCAGGAGCTCGGTCGCCACCGCCAGCATGCCTGGCGTGCAGAAACCACACTGCAGGCCGTGGTTGTTCCAGAAGCTCTCCTGGAGCCTGGAGAGGCCACCGTTCTCGGCCAAGCCTTCGATGGTGCGGATGTGGGCGCCATCCGCCTGCACGGCGAACGTCAGGCAGGACCGCGCGCTCACCCCGTTCATCAGGATCGTGCAGGCGCCGCACACACCGTGTTCGCACCCGACATGAGTGCCGGTGAGGTCCAGATCCTCGCGCAGGAAATCCGACAGCAGCTTTCGCTCTTCGACGGACCGCGTGTATTTGCGGCCGTTGACGGTCACCGTAATCTGTCTCGACATATCAGCTCCGCCTGGCTCGGCGAATGGATTCCCGCAGCGCCCGCTCGGTCAGGACGGCGATCATGGCCCTCTTGTAGGCGGCCGTTGCGTGATAGTCATCCTGCGGTTCGCACGCTTCGGCACATTGGTGCGCTGCCTCGCGGATCACTTCGTCAGTGGGAGCGTTCCAGCGAACGACCTCCTCAGCCACCCGGCAACGAACCGGGGTCTGATCGACTCCGGCGAGGGCGAGGCGAACATCTGCGCATATCTCGCCACCGTCGAACGTGAAGGTCGCCGCCACTCCCGCCAGCGCATAGTCACCGCGCCTCTTGCTCAACTCCAGAAACGAAGAGCCGGTAGCTGGGGGCAGCGCCGGAAGACGCACTTCCGTGATGAGCTCATTCGGGGCCAGTGATGTCATGCACACCGTAATGAACAGCTCTTCAGCCGGAATCAGCCGCTCCCCGGCGGTCGATGTCGCTCGCACCTCGCCTTCCAACGCCACCAGTACGGCCGGCAGCTCCGCCGACGGATCGGCATGGGCGACACTGCCGCCGATCGTCCCGCGGTTCCGTATCGTGCGGTGGCCCACCAGACGTATCGCCTCGACAGCGAGAGGACAGACATTGGCGGCGAGGGGAGAATCCTCGAGCTCGCTCTGACGTGTCAGGGCGCCGACGGAGAGCCTCCCGTCCTCCTGCCGCATGTAATTCAAGCCCTGCACGGAGCCCATGTCCACCACCACGGCCGGGCGGGCGAGACGAAAGTTCATCAAAGGGATGAGACTCTGGCCCCCGGCCAGCACTTTGGCCTCGGGGGAATGGCGATCCAGGAGATCCACCGCCTCGTCCACGGTAAGCGGACGATGATAGTCAAACGATGCTGGTTTCAATGGGCTCTTCCACCTGAACGAGCTTCCCGAGCTTGGTGAACATCTGGCCGATCAGAAAGCGACTCACGCCATGCAGGACCCGCTGTCCGACCGAAGCGATCAAGCCGCCGACCTCCACTTCGCAGTCGTACAGGACGGTGGTGCCGCCGGCCTCGGGTCTGAGAGTGGCGGCTCCGGTTCCACTGACAAACCCCTGGCTCCCTGAGCCCTCGAACGTCATCGCATACCGCGTGAGCTCGTGGCGTTCGACCAGGTTCAATCTGCCCGTGTAGCTGCCGCTGACGGCGCCGACACCGACGCGGATGTGGGCCCGGTAGACGTCCGCCGCCACCTCCTCGAGCTGTTGGCACCCGGGGATGCACTGTGCCATGATGTGCGGATCGAGGAGCGCCTCCCATATGCGCTCCGGGCTTGCCGCAAAGCTCACGCTCCCCTGAATCTTCATCGCTCGGTCCCTCAGTCAGCGACCGTTTCCGGTCGCCCCGCCTCGCTCCACAAGGCCCGACTCGAGGGCGCGTTCCGAATCGCGCTCCACACCCTGGCCGGCGTCAGCGGCAGTTCGTTGATCGATATTTCCAGGGGAGCGAGAGCATCGTTGATGGCATTGGCGATTGCCGCGGGCGCAGTCATCGCGCTTCCTTCGCCGCACCCTTTGGTCCCGAGGACAGAAAACCGCGAGGGCGAGGACACGTGGTCGATCTTCAGCGTCGGCACTTCCATCGCCGTCGGACAGGCATAGTCGGCGAACGACCCGGTAAGGAACTGTCCTCTGTCGTCGTACGCGAGCTCCTCGTATATCGCACCACCGAGGCCGTGGGCCACTCCACCGTAGATCTGTCCCTCCACCCGCTGCGGGTTGACCAGAACGCCCGCGTCGTGCACGCTCACGAACTCCCTGATTTCGATCTCGCCGGTGTCACGGTCGATCTCGACCGCTACGACCTCGGCTATGAATCCGTACGTATTTGAGCTGTTCACGCGGTCCTGCTCGTCCACGACGCCGGAAGGCTCATAGTTGAACAGGTGTGTGACCTGCAGTCCCGCTTCCATTCCGTCGGGCAGCTCGCACGTGTTCCAGTGGGCGATGCCGGCGATGTGTCGGAAGTCCATGGCCGCCTCCGTCGATTCGCCGACGAAGATGGCCCCGCCTTCGAGGCGAATGAGGTCCGGCTCCACCTCGAGATAGTGGGCCGCGATGGCCACGATGCGGTCGCGCAGCTTTCGGGCCGCCTCAGCGAAGGCACTGAGACCGGCGGAGGCAAATCGGCTCGAGTAGTTGCCCGACGAGATCGTCCACGCACGCGTGAAGGTGTCCATCTCGGCCACCACCGTGATGTCATCCGGGGTTATGCTCAGCTCGTCGGCGACCACCTGGGCGACGAGCACCTCGTGCCCCTGTCCGCTCGGCGCGCTGCTAAGCGATGCGGTGATTCGGCCCATCGGGTCCATCTTGAGGGACGCCGCCTCGCCGGCGCCCGACTTGGTGTGAAATCCGGACTTCTGCCGGTCCTCGGGTGGGAACGCGATGTTCAGATAACCCATATTGCTGACCCCGGGCTCGACGCCGATGCCGATGCCGATCCCGAACAGCCTTCCCTCGCTCCGCGCCCGTTCTCGCTCCTCGAGCAAGCGGTCGTAGCCGGCGAGCTCGAGGGCCTTGCCAAGCCCCTTCGGATAGTCGCCGCTGTCGTACAGGCCGCCGGTCGGCGTCGAGTAAGGAAACTCCTCGGGCTGAATGAGATTCCGGAAGCGAACTTCCGCCGGATCCAGCTCGAGCCGTTGCGCGAGGAGATCGATGAGCCGCTCCTGACAGTAGTAGAGCTGTTGACAGCCGTAGCCTCGGTTCGGCCCCGTCGGAGACTTGTTCGTGAGCACGGCGTGGGCATCGATCTCGATGTTGCGCACTCGGTACGCCCCGGGCGTGTTGCCCGTGGTGCGATACAGGCTGGCAGGCTCCGGGGCTCGTATGTAGGCCCCGTTGTCGTCGATGTAACGAGCGCGCCAACCGAGAATCGTCCCGTCCCGCCTGGCTGCCAATTCGTAGTACGCGGTCCGACCGGCGCCGCTGCTCAGCGCCATCAGGTGCTCCCTTCGGTCCTCTACCCACTTCACGGTCCGGCCGGTTCTCTGGGCGACGAGCCCGAGGAGCGTCAGGTATGTGGTGATCCCGATCTTGATCCCGAAACTCCCGCCGATATCGGGTGGAGTGACGAGTCGGAGCTTGTTCTCCGGGATGTTCAGCCCCTTGGCGACGAAAGAGTGCAGGGCGTAGGGGCCGTGGAAGTTGGACCAAATGGTGATCACCCCGGTCGCCGGATCGTGCCTGGCGATGACGACGCAGGTCTCGATCGGAGTGGAGCTGTACCGGTGGAAGCCGAACCTTTGCCGCACGACCACGTCGGCCTCGGCAAACGCGCCGTCGACATCGCCGTAGGTGAGTGTGCGGTGGTTCGCGACGTTTCCTCCAAGTTCCTCATGGATGACGGGAGCGTCGGCCATCATCGCTCGCTCCGCGTCGACCACGACAGGGAGTGGCTCATATACGACGTCGATGAGCTCGGTCGCGTCCTCCGCGATGTACCGATCCTCCGCGACGACTACAGCGACGGGCTCTCCGACGAACCGCACCTTGTCGGCAGCGATGCTGAAGTACTTCATCCGCCCCGGCATGCCGGCCGGAAATGGACGAGACATGCGCACCAGCTCTTCACCGCCGATGACGGCCACCACGCCGGGCAGGGCCGCCGCCCGGCTCGTATCGATCGATACGATGCGCGCGTGCGCGTACGGGCTGCGCAGCAGCGCGACCTGATGGAGGCTACGGAATACCAGGTCGTCGGTGAAGGTGCCTTCACCACGCAGGAGTTGCACGTCTTCCTTCCTGCGCACACTCTGACCGATCCAGCTCCTGCGCCCTTCCATCACATGTCTCTCTCCGGACTGCCGACCCAGCGACCAGATCGAACCAACAAGATTCTTCGATGAAGCGAGCACCACGTGCCGGGTGAGGCGAGGCAGTGGCTGCTTGCAGGGTGACGGCAAAGGCACATCGCATGCCGGACGGTGGTCAGGATGTCATCGTCCAGCGTTCACGATTCAACGGAAGCGCCAGAGCGGGCACGTTGCGTAGCCGCGACGGTGGTCGCGGGCATGCAGCCATTTCCGGAAACCCCGCATCGACGCTCGGCTCAGACGCTTGCGGCCTCCTAGGAAGCGGGCCGATTGGGCCGACTCGCCAGCCAATCCAGACCGATTCCCCCGCGCTCCCCCACCTATTTGCCACTCACAGGCACGACCGCTGCGGTCGTTGTCCAGCGGTTACTCGTGAACGCCACCCGAAGGTGGGTTGATAGTGAGCTCCGTGACGCTCCAGACCCGAAGTAGGTCGACCAGACCGCTCTACCAACACATGGGCCGGGCGTACCGGGTGGAGTTTGTCCGCGACCTTCCGACTCGCAGCGACCGGGAGCGCGAGTACGCCAGCCGTGGTGTGACGCTGCCTCTCTGCCACCGAGTCGCCTGGACCGACTTAATGGATGACGCCCCGTCGTTTCTGTTGAGCGTCGAGTCAGAGGACGGCGGTCGATCGGCGGGCATGTCGGTTGTGATGGAACGCAGTCGCGCTTTGCCCGGATTCACGACCCTCCGGGTCCGGCGACTGGGATCCTGGCTACCGGCATTCGCGATCGATGTAGGACTCAGAGCGCTGGTCGATGCCGCCCGACTGCGTCGGGACGTGCTCGAGGTCCGGGTGGAGGTTTTGTCACGGCACCGCGGTGTCCGTGATCGGATCTCGGCCGTAACCTCTCGACTCGGCTTCCGCCGTCCATCCCTGTACCGCAATTACACCCGGACGATCGTCATCGATCTCGGCCGCGACGAGGACGAGATATTTGCGTCGTTTCACGGCACGGCGCGGCGACACGTCAGAGCGGTTGGCAAGAAGCGGGTGACGCTGTCCGTGGTGTCGGACCGGACGCTCGGGACGCGCATGGAGGCGCTCATGCGAGAGACCCTCGATCGCACGTCCGGACTCTTCCAGACTCTCGATTGGTCACGCCTCATCGAGTTTGCCGACTCGCACCCGAAGCTCGTCCGAGTCGTAGGACTGTTTCACACCGAAGTCCCCGGTCCCGAGTCCTTGCTCTCGTTTGCCTGTGGCTTCCTCCACGGCGATCACGCGGAGTACTCGTACGCCGCCTCGACCCGGCGAACTCCGTTGAAAATGCCGCTGGGCTATGCCCCCGCCTGGGATCTGATCCGGTGGGCGAAGGCGAGCGGGGCCGAGTGGTTTGACTTCGGGGGCGTGACGGCCGGCTCCCACGAGGACCAGCACGATCCGCTCGGGGGCATCTCGGATTTCAAGCGCTTCTTCGGTCGCACGGTCGAGAGCGTCGGCGATGAGTGGGTGCTCGAGCCGCGTCCGGTGCCGGCCGCTATAGCCAGGACAGTCAGCCGAGCGGCGGCCGTTGCACGCCGCTTCTGGAGCGGAAGCCGCCGTCGCCCTGGGGGCGAACACGTCGCGTGATCGCCACGACTGCCGCAATCCAGCGCCTCGAGGCACCGATGATGGTCGGAATGCGCATGGCCGGATTTGACAGAAAAGCGGGATTCTCGACAACGCTGGAAGCAGGCCGCCGGCTGGATCGACCACAGGTCCGCTGGCCCAGAATCTGATGAATCCACCACCGATCGTTGCAACGGTACCGTCGCGCGACCGACGAACGGCGATCATGCCGCTTCGCCGATGGTAGGTGCTGCCTTCGTTGAATCAGGCCCGCTTGCCACCGATTGTGCCGCCGCCTCACTGATGGGAGACACTCGTGGCAGACTCTCTCCAACAGCGGATGAACGCGGTTGTCGAAGAGGCCCCAGAGCGCAGGATCATGGGCTTCATGGACTCGAGAGGCGAGACAGAGTGGTGGTCCGCGCTCCAGTTCCATGCTCGAGCCGCTTCGTACGCGGCATGGCTTCGCGAAGCCGGAGTCGGAGCGCGCGACATCTGCGTGATCGTGCTTCCGAGTGGCGAACGCTGTGCCTCCGTTCTCGCCGCCGTTCTTCAGATGGGCGCGGTCCCGTTGTTGGTCGCACCGCCCTTTCTACAAGGGCATAACTCGAGCCTGTCTCGCATACTCGCCCACACCGTCAGAGTGACCGGAGCGCGGGTCGTGATCGGCGATTCTTCGCTCGAGCGGGAGTGGGAGACATCCGATGCGGCAGCAGGATCCACCACGTTCCTGGCCATCCCGGCCGAAGAGGCGCTGTTGCGCTTCAGCGGCGACGGACCGGGATTTCAACGACCTTCGATTGCCACGCCTGCCGCGACCGATGTGGCCGCCCTCCAGCTGACGTCCGGAACCACGGGTCTTCCGAGGATCTGCGTCTGGACCCAGAAGCAGGTTCTGGCAGCGCTCGACGCGATGAAGCGGGCCATGGTTATCGAGCCCGACGATATCTGCTTCAACTGGACGCCGCTGTACCACGACATGGGACTCGTCAACAACTTCTTGCTCTGTCTCACGTCCGGCATTCCGATCGTCCTGCTCAGCCCCCAGGACTTCGTGCGTCGGCCGGCCCTGTGGCTCAATGGACTTTCGCGGGTCGGGGCGACGATCACCTGGTCTCCGAATTTCGGCTTTTCGCTGGCGGCACGGCGGGTTCGGGATGACGAAATGGCATGCGTAAGGCTCGATCACGTTCGCGCGTTTTGGAATGCTTCCGAAAGGATTCATCTCGAAACGATGGAGCTGTTTTTCGATCGCTTCGCCTGCTTTGGCCTCACGGAACGGGCACTAAAAACCAACTTCGGCTGTGCCGAGAACATCGGCGGAGCGACGTTCAGCGATCCGCAGGATCACTATGTAGTGGAGACGGTCGATCGGTCCGCACTGTTCGAGAAGCAGCGGGCCGTTCCGGCAAATCGGGTTTCGGGTGAAAACTCCGTTGCCGTCGTCGGCGTGGGACGTCCCGTTCCCGGTACGTCCATCCATATAATCTCGCCCGCCGGCGACGAGCTGGAGGACGGCATGGTCGGCGAGATCGCGCTTCGCACCCCGTCGCGGATGACCTGCTACCTGAAAGACGAGGACGCCACTCGGCGCGCGATGCGTGGCGATCTCCTTCTCACCGGGGACCTCGGCTACCTGCGAAACGGCGAGCTGTTCTGGGTCGGCCGAGTGAAGGAACGCATAACGATTCGAGGCAAGAAGCTGGATCCCAGTGATTTTGAAGCCAGTCTGTTGGAAATCGATGGACTGAGACCGGGCTGCTTCGTTGCGTTCGGCGTGGACGACAGCGTACAGGGCACGCAACGAGTCGTCATTCTCGCGGAGCGCCGCGACGGAGCCTCTCCGCCGGACGACGAGCTCGTCGACCAGGTCCGCGACCGCATCTCGATCGATCTCGGCGTCGAGGTAGAGGAGGTGGTCATCATGCCGAAAGGGACACTCAGCAAGACTTCGAGCGGCAAGCGACGTCATACCCACTTTCGCGAGCTGTACCAGAAGGGCGGAGGTCTGTCGACTGCGGCTGGCGATGTGGTGTTTTCCGCCCGCGGGGAGCAACCGCGGACGATCATCGCTTCCTCGTAGAACGATCGTGCGAGGCGGATCTCGATCGATGATCCGGTCGGATCTCTATTCACCCTGGCGACGAGACCATTAGAGCATGGATCTGGAATGGAGTGAGGAACAGCTCGCCTTCAAGGACTCCGTGGTCAAGTTCGCTCGCGAGCGACTAAACCGTTGCCTCGCCGAGCGCGAGGTGACGGGGACCTTTTCGCGCGAGTTGTGGCAAGAGTGTGCAGACTTCGGCGTGCAGGGACTCCCGTTTCCCGAGCAATACGGCGGCTCCGGTGCCGACGCCCTGACCACGATGCTTCTGATGGAGGCGCTCGGCTACGGATGTCGCGATCATGGCCGTGAAGGCGCCGATGATGCTGGTGCGTCCGGCGTCGCGGTTGCGCTGCCACCAGGCAT
>CAZJXR010000007.1:26621-45272 GCA_964550085.1 uncultured Gemmatimonadota bacterium | reverse complement strand
GGACAGGATCCCGTCGAGACGGTGGCCGCACTCGAGGTCACGCCCACTCACACCCAGGGAGGATTACCGTGGCGAAGAGGAGCGAGCCGGTCGGGATCGAGCTCACCGACGAGCAGAAGGCCCTCATCCGCAACGCTACCGGGAAAGACGCGAGCGCCATCGAGCTCAGCGCCGAGGAGTTGGAAGAGCGGACGATGCCGCGCAAGGCCATGCCGCGCAAGGCCGTACCGCGCAAGGCTTACTAAAGAGCTGAGACCTGCATCATCTGCGCGCGGAGCGGCTGCGGCCGCCCCGCGCGCTTTTTTTGTCACTTTCCGGTCCATGCCACCGGCCTACCGCGACAGGCTGGCACCCGGCCATGCACACTGAGCCGACGGTCGGCACGTGCGCCGCCTGCGGCGCCAACCTCGAGGCGAGCGCGTTCTGTCCCGCCTGCGGCATGCCGGCCGATCCGGTCCGCGGAGTGCAATGTCCCATTTGTGCCGAGACCAGTCCCACCCAGGCGGCTTTCTGCATGCACTGCGGAGCGCACCTGGCGGCGACCACCGCCGAGCGCCGCATCGTGACGGTACTGTTCGCCGACCTATCCGGCTTCACCACCCTGACCGAGCAGCTCGACGCGGAAGAGGTGCACCAGCTGATCGCTGCCTGGCTCGACCCGCTGTGCGAGGCCGTCCTCCGTTGGGGCGGGTTCGTCGACAAATTCATCGGTGACTGTGTGATGGCCCTGTTCGGCGCACCCGTTGCCTACGAGAACGAGCCCGAACGGGCCGTTCGGGCGGCGCTCGATATGCAGGCGGCATTCGATAAAGACGCCATCACCGACCGTGTCACCGCCGCCGGCATCAGCGGATACCGTCCGCGTCTCACCATCGGGATCAACACCGGGCCGGTGGTCACCGGGATGTTCGCCAGTGGCGGTGCTTGGGACTACACCGCCGTCGGCGACACAGTCAACGTGGCAGCGCGCCTGCAGGGTGTGTGCGAGCCGGGCGGAATCCTGGTGGGTCACACGACGTACCAGCATACGAGCCACATCTTCGAGTTCGGGGAGGAACGGGTGCTCCAGGTGAAGGGCCGCAACGAACTGGTCGTGGCCCGCTCCGTCACCGGAATCCGGGCGCAGCGAGGGCCGGTGCGGGGATTCGAAGGCCGCAGCACTCCGTTCATCGGGCGTGCGTCCGAGGTGGCGCGGCTGCGCGAGGGCTGGCGGCACGCCTGCTCCGGAGCGCCGCAGATCTCCCTGGTGATCGGACCGCCTGGCATCGGAAAGTCCAGATTGGTGGCGGAGTTGGCAACGGTGGAAGGAATCGCGCCGACCGACATCGTGCGCGGTCGGTCGTATCCGTACGCCAGCAGCACTCCCTGGGAGCCGATCGCCGAGCTGATCCGCGATCTGCACGATGTGGGTCCCGAGCGGTCCGCGCCCGAGGCCGTCAACGCGATCGTCGAGCGATCAAGTCAACCCTGGTCCGCGGATGAAAGGGCGGGGTTGGGTGCCGTGCTCGGGAGCCCGGTCGCCGACCTCGAGCAGCTGGAGACGCTCGCCCCCGAAGAGAGACAGGAGCGCATGACGGCGGCCGTCGGCCGGGCGCTGAAGGAAAGGGTGGAAGGCGCGCGGTTGTTGGTGCTCGAGGATCTCCACTGGGCCGATCGCACGACACTGGACTTCTTGTGCACGCTGCCCGAGCTCGAGCTGGGCGGCCACTTCCTACTCGTGCTGGTAACCCGACCACCATTGCCCGGTGAGACGGCACTGGCCGACCTGATCCACGCCTTGGACGATCGGATCGACATCGCGCCGTTGAGCAGGACCGAGACGGACAAGCTCGTCGACGCGGTGCTCGGGTCGCACGAGATGCCGCACGATCTCTCCGCACTGATCTTCGAGCGTTCGGGCGGCAACCCGCTGTTCGTGGAAGAGATCATCAAAACGCTGACCGGCGGCGACGTGATCGTCGAGTCGAACGGTGTGTGGCGCCCCGCCCGAGACTACCGTGATTTCGAGATTCCCGATTCGATCGACAGCGTGATCACCACCCGAATCGATGGGCTCGATCCGTCGGCCAAGCGCGTCCTGCAGTATGCCGCCATCGTGGGGCGACGCTTCTGGTCCGGGGTGCTGTCCGACGCGCTCGCGCACAAGCCCGTCGACCGGGAGCTCGAGGATCTGGTGGCAGGCGCCCTGGTGCGGGCCCTGCCCGAGTCCACCCTCGCGGGCGACCGGGAGTTCGCCTTCGAGCATCTGATGCTGCAGGAGGTCGCCTACAGCGGCCTGTTGCGCGGACTCCGCGCCGAGCTGCATGGGACGGTGGCTGAATGGCTGGTCGAACGGACAGCCGCCGATTCGGCCGAGTTCGACGACTGGGTCGCGTATCATTTCGAACGATCCCAGACGCCGGAGCGTGCGCTTCCGTACCTCGAGCGGGCCGTTGAGGCGGCATGGAACCGTGGAGCGCTCCTCGATGCCGAAGCACTGCTGGACCGCGCACAGGAGATCGCCACCACCCGAGAGGACCGTGCCCGCATCCTGGAACGGTCGGAAGAGGTGGCGACCGCCCTGGGCAACGACGCGCGACGGCTGGAGGTGATCGAAGCGTTGGCGAAGCTCGCCGATGCGGAAGCGGAGCCTGCCCTGGCGGCGGAGGCGGCGTACCGGAAGGCGCGCCGCCTCCTCGATGTAGGAGAGCTGACCGCGGCCCGGGTGACCGGTGAGTCGGCCCGAGCCGCGTTCGAGACGCTGGGCAGCGACTCCCGTCGCGGCGACGTCCTGTCCCTGCTTGGAAGGGTGGCGCACCTGTGGGGCTCGTACGAAGAGGCGTTGGAGCTGTACCGGGCATCGCTGGCGCTGCAGCGCCGGGCCGGCGATCGTCTCGGTGAGGCCGAGACCCTCAATCGGCTGGGGCTGGCGGAGGTCGATTTCGGCAACTTCACGCGGGCTCTCGACTATTTCGACCAGGCCCAGGGAATCTACGCCGAGCTGAATCACCGTCCGCAACAGTCGCGCGCCGTCGGCAACCGGGCGCTCGCCCTGCGATGGCTGGGACGGTATGAGGAGGCCGAGGAGGCGGCCGGGCGTGCGGAGACGATCGCTCAGCGCTGCGGGTCCCGACACGCGCTGCTCTCCGCCTCCCTGACACACGCCCTGGTGATGGCTGCGGCCGGGCGCCGCGCCGAGGCGAGGGAGCGGCTGGAAGAGGTGATTCGCGTTTCACCCGATTTGCGGCGGTCTACGATCGAGTCGCGGGCGTGGCTCGCCCTCGGCGAGATCGAAGATGGTCCCGCCGCCGTCGACGCAATCGAGCGGGCGCGGGCAGTGGCCGCGCGGAGCGGCCTGGTCCACATCGAGGTGCTGGGCTTGACCCGACTGGCGCAGCTGGCGCTCGAAGCGGGGGATGTGCAAGCTGCCGACCGTCACTCTGCCGAGTCGCTGCGGCTGCTCGAGCTGCACGGCGACATCCAGGGTCCGGACGAGGTGGTATACTTCGTCCGCTCGCTCGTGCTGGCCGCCCTCGGGCGGGATGGAGAGGCCCGGGCAATGCGTGAGACGGCGCGGGCGACGGTGCGGAAGACGGCCAGCTGGATCGAGGATCCCGAACTCCAGCGCTCGTTCCTCGAGAACGTGACTCCGAATCCGCAGATCCTCGCCGACGAGGAGTCGCCGTGAGCGGACAGGCGTTGCTGCTGCTGGCGGCCCTCCTGGTGGCCCACTACCTGGGGGACTTCACGCCCCTCGCCAACGCGCGAATGCAGAAGGCGAAGGCCGACGGAGGTCCCTTGCTTCCGATTCTCGGGCACGCCGCCGTGCACGCCGTGCTGGTGGCCCTCGCGGTTCTGCTCGTGGCCCGGCCGCCGGCCTCCGTTGTGCTGATCGCCGGCGGAATCGAGCTCGGTGCTCATTTCGTCATCGATGCGGCGCGGGCGAGGATCGGTCTGCGCGTCCCGGTCCTCGGCAATCCGCTGGACAACCCGTTCTGGTGGGCCCTCGGACTCGACCAGCTGCTGCATGGACTGGTGCTGCTGGGAATCGCCCGCCTGGTGCTGGATGGGGCTCCGGCCTAGCCCGTCCCTCCGCGCCATTTTCCCACCTCGCTAGAATCCGCTCCCCACGGCTAGGTTAACGGCCATGAACCCGTTCGGCTGTCGCAGGAAGACGGTGACCGTGCGAGTCGGTAGCGTGCCGATCGGCGACGATCACCCGATCGTCGTCCAATCGATGACCAACACCGACACGGCGGATGTGACGGCGACCGTTCGCCAGATCGAGGAGTTGGCGGCCGCGGGCAGCGAGCTCGTGCGGGTGACGGTGAACACGTCGGCGGCCGCGGCCGCCGTTCCGGGGATCGTGGCCCGACTCCGTGCAGGCGGGATCGATACGCCGATCATCGGCGACTTTCACTTCAACGGGCACATCCTCCTGCCGGGCAATCCGGAATGCGCAGCCGCACTGGACAAGTACCGGATCAATCCCGGGAACGTGGGGACCAAGAAGTGGGACACCCATTTCGCCGCCATCGTCGAGTGCGCGATCGAGCACGACAAGCCGTTGCGGATCGGTGTGAACTGGGGGTCGCTCGACCAGGCCCTCCTCACCCGCATGATGGACGAGAATGCACGGCACCACGCCCCCCGCACGGCCCACGAGGTCACCATGGCGGCCATGGTCGAGAGCGCGATGAGCTCCGCCCGCTTTGCCGAGGAGGTGGGAATCGGGCGCGATCGCATCGTGTTGAGTGCCAAGGTGTCGGGGATTCAGGACCTGGTGGCCGTCTATCGCGCCCTGGCGCCGCTGTCGGACTATCCGCTCCACCTCGGCCTGACGGAGGCAGGGCTGGGCCGCAAGGGCACGGTCGCCAGCGCCGCCGCTCTCGCCATCCTTCTGGGCGAGGGCATCGGCGACACGATCCGTGTTTCCCTCACGCCGGAACCGGGGACCGATCGGAGCGAGGAGGTTCTGATCGCACGGCAGATTCTGCAGTCGCTCGGACTCCGGGCGTTCGAGCCGCAGGTTACGGCCTGCCCGGGCTGCGGTCGCACCACCAGCACATTCTTCCAGGAGATGGCGCAACAGATCGAGACGTATCTGCGCCACCGTCTGCCCGAGTGGCGCGTGCGCTACCCCGGGGTCGAAGAGATGACGGTAGCCGTAATGGGATGTGTGGTGAACGGTCCCGGCGAGTCACGCCACGCCGACATCGGGATCTCGCTGCCGGGGACGTTCGAGGAGCCCAGCGCTCCCGTGTTCATCGACGGCCAGAAACACACCACGCTGCGGGGTGACGAGATTGTGGCAGAGTTCATCCGTATCCTGGAGGCGTACGTCGGGAGTCGATATGGCCCGGCTGCGGTGGCGCCGTCACCGTCGACGTCCACCGGCTAGGGTGCGGCTCGGCCGCGTAATGCCGTCAAGTCGTGGGCTCGAATCTCTCCACTCCATCCTCTTCGCGGCGCCGCACTGCACCACGCCCGACCAGATGACGCAGAACCGCCAGCTGCTCGCGTAAGAGCAGGACGGTGATGCCCGGTTTCCGGTCCCCGGGATACAGGGCCTGCACGGTCTCGTACGCGGTGGCGGCTCCGGCGCGGGTCGTCTCGAGGGTTCTCTCGACCTGCTGCTCGAGCGAGGCGCGCCGTTCCCGGAGCCACGTCGCCCCGGGGCGGATTGCGCGCGTGTGGCTGGGATATATCGCCTCCGGCTCGAGGCCGATGGCCACCTCGACCGAAGCCAGGTAGGCACCGAAGCTGTCGAAGGTCGGATCGGAGATCAGGTACGGCGTCTTCCAGCGGATGAGGAACTGGTCACCGGCCAGCAGACAGCCACTGTCGTGATACAGCATCAGATGCCCGGGCGCGTGCCCCTCGGCCAACAGCCAGCGCCAGCCGGGCGTGTCCGGCACCTCCCCGCTCTCGCCGGACAGCCGGCGATCGACCTCGACCTCCCGAATGCGTGTATCGACCGGTTCGCCGACGGGCGCCATCGGCGGCACCAGCTCTTCCGGGACCCCCATCCGGCGAAGGGCCGCGGGACCCCGACTCGACCGCGGCTCCGGATTCGCCATTTCGGCGGCCGCCCGTTCGTGCACTACGAGCGAGCGCGGCCGCCACCGGAACAGGCCCCCGGCGTGGTCGAGATGTGCGTGGGACAGGAGGCAGCCGGTGATATCGTCCAGGCGGATGCCCAGCCTCCGGAGCTTTTGGCGCAGCGTCTCCACGCTATCATCCGAGTCGGCGCCGGCGTCGAACAACCAGCTGTGGCTTCCCGCCGCAAGCAGGAACACGCTGGTCACGTTCGGAACGAACGGATCCGGCAGCGTAATTCTCCAGCAGCCCTCGAACAGCTGCTCGGCCGGCGCTTGCGGATCCAGCTTCACACCCGTACGCCCCGCTCGATTCGCGCTGCGTGCACTGCCCGGGCAAGCTGCTCGATCTCGTCCGGCCAACGCAGCGGCCGGTCGTGCAGCTCGGCGACACGCTCGATGCCGCGGGCGGCGTTGGTCAAGAATGCGGACGCAGCCCCCGCCAAGGCTGCAGGGCTGTACTCGCCCTCCTCGACCGCGAACCCGCGGGATCGCGCCACGTCGAGAACGACCGACCGCGTCACGCCAGGATACAGAGGAAGCGTGGCAGCCGGGGTGCGCAGCCCCTCGTCCTCGAGCCAGAACAGGTTGGCCGACGCGGCCTCGGTGACCGCACGTCCGGACAGCCGGACGATCTCATCGACCCCGATGCGTCGGGCCTCGCGGGCGGCCAGCACGTGGGCGAGGGCGTTGCAGCTCTTCACGGCCGGGAGAGCCGGCGGCGGCAAGGGGGCGTCGGGGGTGGCGATCGCCGCACGACAGCGGCGGGCGGCCGGAGCCTGGAGCGTCTCCACCAGCTCCCAGGCATTACCGCTTTCGGGACGTCCGTAGCCGCGGCGAGACGGGCCCGCACTCACCTGTACACGCACGACGTAGGGATCGCTGCGCCCGCCGAGTCCCAAGTCGCGAAGTATGGTGACGAACTCCTCCGTGGTCTGCACGGCGGCGGGCAGCTCCAAGGCGATCGCTCGGGCAGCCGTCCGCAGCCGCTCGAGCTGTGCGGCGGCGTCGAGAAGCACCCCGTCGACGACCCCGATTGTCACGAACACGCCGTCGCCATACCGAAACGCGCGCTCGGTGACCGGGACACGGGCACGCGCTCGTGACACGGGCGCGCCGTTCATCCACACGCGATCTGCCACCCGCCATTCTCGCCGATTCGGGGATGTGCATTGGGTGCACGCGCCAAGTTACATTGGGCTCCGCGCGCGCGCCCGGCACCGCGAGCGGCTGGCGCGGCGAGCGGCTGGCGCGGGCATCGTCTTCTGTATCCTCGAGCACGTCTGCAAGCAGGAGGAGTCCATGAGGCACTGTCGATCGGGTGGTAGTCTGATTCTGCTGGCCTGTTTGGTCGGCGTCACCGGCTGCTCGCGTCAGGCCGTGGTGGCCGACACCCCGGCCGGTCAACCGGCGGGCACGAGCCTGCTGACGGCTGATTTGAACCGGCTGGCGGATGCCGAACAGAGCTACAAGGGAAGCAAGGGGACATTCACCGATAATCTGAGCGCACTCGACTACCAGCCCTCCGACGGGGTGAGCGTGTCGGTGCTCGAGAGCGACCAGCGTGGCTTCTCGGCGCTGGCCAACGATGACAAGAACGAATGCGCGATCTACGTCGGCGAGGTTCGGCCGCCGCGGAGCTACGTGCAAGGCCCGGGATCGGTGTATTGCCGACCGTAGTGCGGTCGCGCCTGTGGCAGGGAAGTCGATCGGCTATCGGGATCGACGACGGGAGGCCCGGAGTTGACGTCGTTGTGAGGCCTTCAGCTTCCGGCGCCGGGCGTCGCTCGGCTTCTCGTAGTGCCGTTTGCGCCGCATGTCGGCCATGATCCCGGCTCGTTGGACCTTGCGCCGGAACTTCTTCAACGCTCGCTGAAGGTCGTCGCCGTCCCGGATTTCGATTTGCACGCTGCGTCCTCCCGCCGTCGCTCGTCCGGATGCCGCTGTCGGTGGTGGCTCCAAACGGGGTGACGCTGCAAAAAGCGAACCGGCCGCAAGGTCAGTCGCGGCCGGTATCGTTGCGGGGGCGGCGAGGGGCGGGCTTCCCCGCGGCAGGACTCAGTTGCCGCTGAAGAAGCGGCCGATCTTGCGTTTGATCTGGGCGCTGAGCGTGCGGTCGGATTCGCCCGCCGGCGGGTGCCCGGTCGGCCCGGTGGCCTCGGTTGCGGGCGTGACGCCCGCTTGGGCGGCCTTCCTCCCACCGTTTCTCCGACTCGGAGCGTCCTGCTTGCGTACGAGCGTCGCCCGAGGGCCCTTGTCGGCCACCTTCACCTCGTAGTCAACCGACTCGCCCTGGCGGAGGGTGCGAAAGCCATCCCCTTCAATGTCGCTGTGGTGAACGAAGATATCGCCGCCGCTGCTTCTGTGTATGAACCCGTAGCCCTTCTCCTTGGAGAACCATTTCACCGTGCCGGTCTCGCGGCCCATCGACCCCTCCTCTCATGGAAGTTTACTCGCGTCCGCCCGCCGGCCGCACGATCAGCAAAGCGAAAGACCCGCCGCCAGTCTCCCGCGGCAGGTCCGGATGTGCGCACTTCGTAGCGGAATGTTCTCTTTTTTCCACCTGAACGTACACCCCGGCAGGGTTCCGAACAAGCCGATCCCGCTGTATCGCGCCAGCGGGGGTTGCGCCACTATATATGGCATAGGTATAGTGGTGGCGCCACAACATGTTGTGGTGAGTCCGGGTGGTGGGGATGCGGGGGTTGTAACGACGCGGTCGGCGCCCGGCGGGCTCTGTCTCGACAGGTCCATCAGTTGCGCTTCGCCTTCTGGCGGGGGCGTCCGGCCGCGCCGTCGATACGCAACCTTCGGCTCCGCGGCCGCTTCCGCAACGCTCTCCTCCAGCCGTGCCTCGTCGTTACGCTGGCGCGAGTCTCTCCTTCCCCCTCCGTTTCGCGCGCCGCTGTCCGTGCCGCCGCGTCAATGGTAGTGTACCACCGGTATCCACGCTCAACGGGCAGGACGGGTGGTGACATCGGAAGCGGCTCGATTCAGGCGTGCCAAGATCGTCTGCACGATCGGTCCGGCGAGCACCGATCCGGACACGTTTCGGGAGCTGGCGGTGGCGGGCATGGACGTCGTGCGCGTCAACTTCTCCCATTCTTCGCACGACCTTGTCTCCCGGGTCGTCTCGATGGCGCTCGACGTATCCCGCGAAGCCGGCCGTCCTCTGGCCGTGATCGGCGATCTACAGGGCCCGCGCATCCGGGTGGGTGATCTGTCCAAGCCCCTCGGCATCACCTCCGGCAAACGATACCGGTTCGTGCCGGAGGGCTCGGTCGAGTCGAGTGGCGACGGAGCAGCGGCGATCCCGACCACCTATCCGGAGCTGGCTGCCGATCTTCGGACCGGGGATCGGGTTCTACTGGCCGACGGGGCGCTCGAGTTCCGGGTGGAGGAGGTCACCCCGTCGGGGACCGCCGTGATCGCGCGCGCGCTCAACGACGGAACGCTGTCCTCTCAAAAGGGCATCAACCTCCCCGGAGTCGACGTCCAGGCGCCTCCTCTGACCGAGAAGGACGTGGAGGACCTGAGGTTCGCCTGCTCGCAGCGGGTCGGTTACGTGGCGCTCAGCTTCGTCCGCCGCCCCGGCGACGTGGAGGCGGCGCGTCGCCTCGCCGATGGGGGAACGCTGCTGATCGCGAAGATCGAAAAGGACCGGGCGCTGCGACACCTCGATGCGATCGTGGCTGAGAGCGATGGAGTAATGGTAGCGCGAGGCGACCTCGGAGTGGAGCTGCCGTATGAAGAAGTGCCCCTGGCCCAGAAGCGCATCATCCGGGAGGCGCAGGCGCGCGCGCGTCCGGTGATCACAGCCACGCAGATGCTCGAGTCGATGACGGTCAATCGGCGGCCGACGCGGGCCGAGGTGTCGGACGTGGCGAACGCGCTGCTGGATGGAACGGATGCGGTGATGTTGTCGGCCGAGACTGCGATCGGCGATTATCCCGTCGAGGCGGTGAGAACGATGGAGCGCATCATCCGGCGGATCGAGATGGAAGCCCCACCGCCCGTGGTGCGTGAAAGTGACATCGGACTCGTTCCCATCCAGCACTCAACCGCAGGCGCCATCGCGGCGGCCACCCTGCAAGCCGCACGGCGGCTCGGATCTCCGTTCATCGGTGTGTTCACCCGCAGTGGGTCGACCGCCCGCCTCGTATCGGCGCAGCGGCCGCCCGTGCCGGTGTTAGCGGTAACGGATCAGTGGCGCACCTATTCCCAACTGGCTCTGGTGTGGGGTGTGCGTCCGATCCTGTACCGCGGGGAGATCGAGTACGAGGCGATGTTGAGCAGCTTGCGCGAACACGCGCTGACGGCGGGCTTCGGCGCCAAGGGACAGGAGTACGCGGTCACGGCCGGCGTCCCGTTCAACGTGCCCGGCACCACCAACATGCTGCGAATCGAGGAACTGTAGTGACGAGCAGGGCGCGGCGACCGGACGCGAGCGCCGCGTGAAGCTGATCTTTCTCGGCACGGGAACGTCGTTCGGCATACCCGTCGTCGGCTGCGACTGCCGGGTGTGCAACTCCGATGACCCCCGCAATCGACGCACCCGCCACGGCCTGCTGATCGAGACGGCCGGCAGCCGGCTTCTGGTCGACACGCCGCCCGAGCTTCGGCTGCAGCTGGTGAGAGCGGGCATCAGCCACATCGACGATGTGTTCCTGACCCATCCGCACGCAGACCACATCCACGGCATCGATGACCTGCGGATTTTCACCTTGCGTGCCGCCCGGCCGCTTCCCGTTTACGTGGCTGCCGAATACGAGGTCGAGCTGCGCTCCCGGTTCTCCTACATCTGGGGTCCGGAAGCGGGTCCGATGCCCGGCACGAGCATTCCCGAGCTCGAGCTGGTCGCATTCGAGGATGGCGAGGTCCTCGACATCGGGGCCACGCGGTTGGAACCGATTGCTTTTCCGCACGGAGCGATCCGGAGCTACGGTTTCCGGGTGGCCGACGTGGCGGTGGTGGTGGATGCGAAGGCGGTGCCGGACAGCGCCGTCGATCGTCTGCAGGGCCTGCGCGTACTCGTCATCAATGCACTCTGGCATGGCAACCCGCATCCCACTCACTTCAACGTGGAAGAAGCGCTGGAGGTGGCGGAGCGGCTCGGCGCCGAGCGCACGTACCTCACGCATCTGACCCACCGTCTCGAACACAGCGAGCTGACGGCGCGATTGCCGAGCGGGATCGCGCCCGCCTACGACGGCCTCGTTGTCGAGGTGTAGCCGAGTATCGGCTGAATTGCTGGCGTTTTGGGCGGAATCTATATTCGACCGCTTGACCGTATGCCGGCACATATTTGCACCCGATCGGGCAGACGTGGCCATCAGTGTCGATAGACAGAATCCGCAACTTCTCCATCATCGCCCACATCGATCACGGCAAGTCCACGCTCGCTGACCGCCTTCTCGAGGTCACCGGCACGGTCGAGGAACGTCGGATGAAGGCACAGATCCTCGATTCGATGGAGCTGGAGCGCGAAAGGGGCATTACGATCAAGCTGAACGCGGTTCGTCTCGCCTACCGGGCGCGCGACGGGTCCGAGTACGAGCTAAACCTGATCGATACACCCGGACACGTGGACTTCACCTATGAGGTCAGCCGCAGCCTCGCGGCCTGTGAGGGAGCTCTGCTGGTGGTGGACGCCAGTCAGGGAATCGAGGCGCAAACGCTCTCCAACCTGATGCTGGCCCTCGATGCGGGTCTCGAAGTGATACCGGTCGTCAATAAGATCGACCTTCCGGCGGCCGAGCCGGAACGCCGCCGGAAAGAGGTGTGTGAGCTGCTGGGTGCCGGGCCGGACGAGGTCATTCTAGCGTCGGCAAAGGAAGGGTGGGGAATCGACGAAATCCTGGAGGCGGTGGTAAGGCGAGTTCCGCCGCCAACCGGCGATCCCGACGGCCCGTTGCGCGCCCTGATCTTCGATTCGCAGTACGACAAGTATCGCGGAGCCGTACCCTTCATCCGGGTGGTGGACGGGGCGGTGCAGGCGGGGATGCGGATCGCTTTCGGGGCCCACGACGTCGAGTATGAGGTCGATGAGGTTGGCTACATGCAGCTCGGCTTTCGGCCCGCGGTATCGCTGGGCACCGGAGAAGTGGGGTATCTGACGGCGCAGATCAAACAGGTCAATCACACGCGGGTCGGAGACACGATTCTCGACGCCGAGCAGCGGGCGCAGCAGTTGCTCCCCGGGTATCGAGAGGCGAAGCCGATGGTGTTCGCCGGCCTGTACCCGACCGTCAGCGAGCAGTTCGAGGAGCTGCGCGACGCCCTCGAGCGTCTGAAGCTGAACGATGCGAGCCTCGCTTTCGAGCCAGAGACATCGGTCGCACTCGGATTCGGTTTTCGGTGCGGGTTTCTGGGACTCCTGCACATGGAGATCGTGCAAGAGCGGTTGGAGCGCGAGTTCGATCTCGAGCTGGTGACTACAATCCCGAACGTGGAGTATCGCGTGACCCTCACCGACGGGAGCAGGCTCGAGGTCGAGAACCCCAGTCGAATGCCGGACCGGGGAAAAATCGAGGTCGTCGAGGAGCCGTTCGTGCGGGTCCGAATCGTGTGTCCTTCCGATTACATCGGGGCAGTTCAGGCCCTGTGTCACGATCGCCGCGGCGAGTACTCGACCATGCATTACTTGGACACGCAGCGGGTGGAGATCGTGTACGAGCTGCCCCTGGCCGAGATCGTCCTGGACTTCTACGATCGACTGAAGTCTGTCTCACGAGGCTACGCGGCGCTCGATTACGAGCTGATCGGATACCGCGAGTCCGACCTGGTTAAGCTGGACATCCTGCTCAACGGCCAGGCAGTCGATGCGTTGAGTGTGATCGTTCACCGGAGCAACGCATACGACTACGGGCGCAAGGTGGCGCACAAGCTCAAGGAGTTGATTCCGCGCCAGCTGTTCGAGGTGGCAATCCAGGCCGCCATCGGGCGCGATGTCATCGCTCGCGAGACGGTCCGTCCGTTGCGCAAGAACGTGACCGCCAAGTGCTACGGCGGCGACGTCACCCGAAAGCGGAAGCTGCTGGAGAAGCAGAAGGAGGGAAAGCGACGCATGAAGCAGGTCGGGTCGGTGGAGATTCCGCAGGAGGCGTTTCTCGCCGTGCTGCAGGTGGGGGATTAGTTGCCCCGTCTGCTGCTGGTCGGCGCCCAACCACGCCCGGGTCGCGACGGGCAGCTGCCGGCCGCATTGTCCCGGAGGGGAGCGTGAGCGGAGCCGAGGCGAATGGCAGGCACATAATCGGTGTCGACCTCGGAGGCACGTCGATCAACGTCGGCATCGTCCCTTTCCACGGCGGCATGGTGCTCGGCATGCGCTCGCTGCCCACCGACGCACACCGTGGAGCCAAGGCGGTCGTCGATCAGATGGTGCGGATGATCCGCGAGGCCATGAAAGACGCCAAGCGTGAAGGAAAGCTGGACGACAGCGCTTTCATTGGCATCGGTCTCGGGGCTCCCGGGCCTCTCGATCGGAGCACCGGCACCGTGCTCGAAACTCCCAACCTCGGATGGCGCAATTTTCCGCTTCGCGACCTGATCGCAAATGCGATCGGGCTCGACGCGGTGCTCGACAACGACGCGAACGCGGCCACCCTCGGGGAGTGCTGGATGGGAGCCGCGCGCGGCGTCGACACGGTGGTCGGAGTCACCCTGGGTACCGGGATCGGAGGCGGGATCGTGATCGGAGGCAAACTCTACCATGGCGCCTCCGACGTGGCCGGCGAGATCGGCCACATGACGATCGATTCCACTGGTCGCAAGTGCAACTGCGGCAACTACGGATGTCTCGAGGCTTATGCGTCCGGGCCGGCGATCGCGGCCCGCGCCATCGAGGGGCTGGAGGCCGGGGCGGCGAGCCTGCTTCCCGAGATGGTCGGTGGTGATCTGCACGCGACCACGGCCGAGACGGTGTACGAGGCGATCGTGGCGGGCGACCTGTACGCCAAGGAGGTCATGCGCGAGACGGCGAAGTTCCTGGGAACCGGGCTCGCGAACATCATCAACATCCTGAACCCCGAGATGCTCGTCATCTCGGGTGGAGTCACGCGGGCAGGCGAGCATCTATTCGACCCGCTCCGTGCCGAGGTACGTCGTCGGGCGTTTACGGAGGCGGCCAGCGCATGCCGGATCGTGAGCAGCGACCTCGGTGACATGGCCGGCGTGATCGGGGCGGCGGCCACGTACAAGGTGGAGCGCTGCGGCGGGCTTTGAACGGCGGAGAAACGGAGCGGGCGAGGCCACGCATCGGCGTTCTCGGCACCATGGTGTGGGATTCGATCTTCGCCCGGGACGTCGGTCGCAGCGAGCCGGTCGAGGAGTGGGGCGGTATCGCGTACGCACTGTCTGCGTTCGAGGCGGTACGCCCGGCGGGTTGGGGCGTCCTGCCGATCGTCAAGGTGGGGGCGGATCTGCGTGAGCGAGCCGGTGAGTTCTTCGCCTCCCTGGCCTGTATCGAGTCGCTGGACGGTGTGCGCACGGTTCGCGAGCCCAACAATCGCGTCACCTTGCGGTACGAGGACCACGCACGCCGCAGCGAGACCCTGCGAGGCGGAGTGCCCGGCTGGGAGTGGATCGAGCTGCAACCGTTGGCTCGCTCGTGCGATGCGCTGTATATCAATCTGATTGCGGGCTGGGAGATCGATCTCGAGTGCGCCGCGGCCCTGCGTCGGGAGTTCCAGGGCCCGCTGTACTGCGATCTGCACTCGCTGTTCCTCGGGGTCGGCCCCGACGGAACCCGCGTTCCGCGCTCGCTGGAGAAATGGCGATCCTGGCTCCCCTGCTTCGACCTCGTCCAGCTCAACGAAGCGGAGTTCAACCGACTCGCCGCGACGCGGGGCGACCCGTGGGTTCTGGCGGCCGAAGTCGTCGGAGCGGAGACAAAGGCGCTGTTCGTTACCCTGGCGGACAGAGGTGCGGCGTGGGTGGCGGCTCCCGGCTTCGATCGACTGTCGGACAGGCATCCGCACGCTTCCATCGTCGGACCGACGGCGGCCACGAGCGGAAAGATCGCGGTGGACTCGCCGCAGACGACTGGCGATCCGACCGGGTGCGGCGATGTGTGGGGCATGACCTGTTTCCTCGCTCTCCTCCAGGGCGCCAGGGTGGCGGATGCGGTGCGGGTCGCCAACCGGGTGGCCGCGCGCAACGCGCGCGTGCGGGGCGCATCGAAGCTGGCACAGCGGCTCCGTGATGGCCCGCCGATCATCCTGAAGCCGGAGTCGTAGACGCGGTGAGCGTGGTGATCGAGGTGCCGCAGGTGCTCGACGAGATGGCGTTCGAGGAGCTGGTCGCGACGCTGGCCGAGACGATCGAGGGCGACCGGGAGCAGCGGCTTCTGTTCGACGCACGGCGGGTGCGGTGGGCCAGCCCCTACGGCCTCATCGGCCTTCTGGCGGCCGGTCAGGTGGCCCGCGAGCGAACGCGCCTCGCGCCGGGGATCGAGCTACCGGAGAGCAGTGAAGTCCGCAGCTACTGGGAGCGGATGGACTTTCGTCACAACGCGACCGAGGTGTTCGAGCTTTCAGGAAGTGCGAACCGACCGCATGGCCCATCCGACGCACTGCTCGAGATCACGCCGATCCGGTCGAACCAGGACGTGCACCAGGTGGTGGAGCGCGTACGGGAGCGGGCGGCGGCGATTCTGGGCCGTCGGCTGCACTACCCGAAGCCATCTGTTATCCAGTTCAGCGTCATGCTGTCCGAAGTGTGCCAGAACATTATCGAGCATGCGGAGGCGATGGGTTGGGTGTGTGCACAGACGTACCATTGGAAGCGGCGCCTGGGCAGAGACGTTCTGGTGGTAGCGGTAATGGACGTCGGTGTGGGCTTCAAGGGATCCCTCGGGTCCGAGCACGCGCGTCGATTCGGCGAGAAATGGTCCGCGGCCACGGCGCTCGAGGCGGCTTTCCTCAAGGGCGAGTCTCGTTTCCGCGATCCCGGACGCGGCCAGGGGTTGCAGGCGATCCGACGGCAAGTCGAGCGATGGGACGGAGAAGTGCGCATCCGCAGCGGGACCGCGATGATCGCCCGGGTGCCCGAATGGGACGATATTCCCGCCCTTCAGGCGGGGCTGCCGCCCTTTCCGGGCGCTCAGATCCTCATCGTGATGCCGGCTCGGGTAGAGGCGCCCGTTCCGGTCTAGGAGCTCGGGCGACCCGCTGAAAGGGGGAGGGGATGAAACCGGTCGTGTGGGGGACGTCGCTGTACAGCTACCTGGTTACCCGCCACACGGGACGCGCGGTGCGGCTGAGCATCGAGAGCCAGATCGCCGCCTGCGAAGGACGGGTCGTGGCCGTGCTCGACTTTCGAAACGTGGTGGTGATCGACTTCAGCTGTGCAGATGAAGTGGTTGCGAAGCTGGTCCACGTGGCGCTGGCCGCTCACAGCCGACCGCGCGATCTGTTCCTCTTCTTCCGTGGGGTGGAGGAGCACCACCTCGATCCGATCGAGTGTGCGCTCGACCGGCGCTCGGTGGCCGTGGCCGCTGAGAGATCGGATGGTCAGCCATGTCTGCTCGGATCCACCGAGAGCGGCTATGAGAAGGCGTGGACCGCCATGTGCAGTATGGGCCACGCGACGCCGGAAGTCGTGGCCGCCTGCATGGGAGCGACTACCGAGGAAGCCCGGTCGGTGCTCGATGAGCTTCACGCGCGGCGGCTGGTGTTCCGCGACGACGACATCCCCGAATACGTTTCCCTCCACCAGCTCGTTCGGGAGTTGGCGCCGCTCAATCGTCCAGGCTCCTAGCCGCCGTGACGCGACGAGCCGTTTACGGCGCGGCTACCTCCGTCTTCGCGGTCGCCTCCCTTGTCGCCGGTCTGGCAGTGACGGTGGCCTACTTCACCCTGCGCTCCTCGGTGGCGCGCGAGGATCGGGCCCGCCTCGATGGGCTCTCGGGCGAGGTGATCCTGCGCTACGACAGCGCGGGCATCCCCTATATCAACGCCACCTCAGAGCACGACCTGTTTTTTGCGCAGGGGTACGTGTTCGCCTCGCAGCGGTTGTGGCAGCTCGAGCTGTATCGCCGCACGGTTCAGGGCAGATTAGCCGAGATATTCGGTGAGCGGGCGCTGGATGCGGACCGCCTGATCCGGACGCTGGATCTGTGGGGACTGGCCGGTCGAGGCCTTGCCAGTATCGGGCCGGTAGAGCGCGCCATCCTGCAAGCGTACGCCGACGGAGTGAACGCCAGGATTGCGAGGTGGGAGGGCGCGCTGCCTCCAGAGTTCCTGCTCCTCGGCATCGAGCCGCAACCCTGGTCGCCGCAGGCCAGCCTCGCGGTCGGCAGCCTCATGTCCCTCGATCTCTCCATGTGGCGCAACGAACTCAGACGGTTTCACGCCGAGGCCGTACTTTCAGGCGAAGAACTCGAGTACCTCCTGCCCGACTACCCGGATTGGGGTCCGACGATCTCGCCCGACTCGGTCCAGCCGCCGAGTGCGCCCCCGTCGCGTGCGACCTCGCCGAGTACCCGAGCCGCGCACCGCGGGGGTGAAGGATCAGCTGCACGGGCGCCCCGTTCCTCCGCTCGCTCTGCCGCCGGGGAGGAGTTGGCCCCGATCAAGGAGTTCATTCCGCTCGACGCGTTCGGGGATGTGTACACGCGCTCCGCCTCGAATGCGTGGGCGATCGCCGGCAGTCGAACGAAAGGGGGATTCCCGATCCTCGCCAGCGATATGCATCTTGCCCTGCGGGCGCCCTCGACCTGGTACGTGGTGGCCCTGCACGCCACGGACACTGGGTTCGACGTCGCGGGGCTGGCCCTGCCTGGCGTGCCTGCCATCGTGGCCGGTTATAACCGGGAGGTGGCGTGGGGCTTCACCAATGGCATGGTCGACGATATGGATTTCATCGTCGAGGCCGTCAGCCCGGACCAGTCGGCGTATCGCGACGGAGATCGGTGGGTGGAGTTCGGCGTGCGGCCGGAGACCATCCACGTCCGTGGACGCTCGGCGCCGGTGATTCATCTGGTCCGGAGCACGCGCCGCGGGCCGGTGATCACCGATGCGCTGCCACCGATCGGAGCGACGCTGGCGGTGCGGTGGACAGCACAGCACGAGGGCGATGTGATCGCCGGCCTGCTGGCTATGAATCGTGCCCGGAGCCCGGAGAGTCTCGATTCTGCGATCCTCGCTTTTTCCTCCCATCAGCAGAATGTGATCTACGCCAGCCGCTCCGGTTCCATCGGCTTTCGGCTGAGCGGAACCGTTCCCCTTCGACGGGCAGATGCGCGGCCAACGCCGCGCTCGTTCGCCGGCGCGGACACGTCGTGGTCTGGCTTCTGGCCACCCGAAGCGCTTCCCGCGGTGCGCGACCCGGCGGTGGGCTTCGTGGTGAGCGCGAACAATCTCCAGGCTCCGGGGCTCGGGGGCGCTCTGAGCGTGGACTACCCGGTGCCGTTCCGGGCGCTCCGGATCGTCGATCGGCTCGCCGCCTCGGCAGACTGGGATCGAGAGGCGGTGGCCGAGCTGCAGCGCGACGTATACAGCCTCCTCGCCGAACGAACGGTGCACCTGGCTATCGACGCCGCCCGCCGGACGGGCGCCGACTCGGCCGAGGTGCT
>CAZJXR010000007.1:0-26611 GCA_964550085.1 uncultured Gemmatimonadota bacterium | reverse complement strand
GTCTCGAGGTCCACTCCGATTCGCGGGCCGCGCCCATCTTCTACTCGTGGCTGTACCGTCTGCGGTTCCTCATCTCTGCGGACGAGTTCGCGCCGACACTGACGTGGGCGTTCTTCCCCACCGCGGCGCTTCTCCGCACCCTCGAGGAGGGCGACTCCAGCCCGTGGATCGACGGCGAGGCGGGCTCGCTGCACGAACTGTCAGATCAGGCGCTCGCCGACGCCGTCGAGGTGACCGGATTCCGGACCTGGGGCGAGCTGCACCGTGAGCTATCCCTCCACCCACTCGGCTTCTCCCCGTGGCTCGACCAAACGTTCGGGTTTCACGTCGGGCCGTACCCCGCGCCGGGTGGTCCGGACACAGTGCGACCCGACGACTACGGGCGCTGGGAGCGGTTCGAACGGGCCTCGTGGACGCCGCCTTGGATCAGCAGCTACGGCCCATCGGAGCGCTACGTAATCGAGCTTCGTCCCGAGGGTTCAATCGGATATTTCCTCCTCCCCACCGGAGAGAGCGGCAATCCGCTCAGCCTGCATTACCGGGATCAGGCCGGGCGGTGGCAGAACGGAGAGTACATTCCGGTGCCGCTGGCCAGTGACGAGGCGCGGCGGAAGGAGAGCCGCAGGTCGACCCTCGAGCCGGTGGCCCGGCCGTCGAGGGAGGACGGATGACGGCCTCTCCGAGTGTCCCGGGCGGAGAGGACGCCGCTCCCACCGACGCCCCCGGTCCGAGGTGCTCCGGAATCCTCGTCGTCGGTGCGGGTCCGTGCGGGCTTTCGGTAGGGGTGGCGGCCCGGCGGGCCGGCGTTTCCTGCATCCTGGTCGAGAAGGGGAGCGTCGTGAACACGATCGCCGGCTACCCTACCGACATGACCTTCTTCAGCACCGCCGACCGACTGGAGCTGGGTGGTCTGCCATTCGTGCTCGACCATCCGCGCCCGACACGGAGCGATGCCCTCGCCTATTACCGACGCGTTTGTGAGCACTTTGATCTCGACCTGCGCCAGGACGAGGAAGCGGTCGACATCGGGCGCTCCGGTGAGCATTTCGTCGTCGCGACCCGCGCCCGCTCCGGCCGCCAGCGCCGGCACAGGGCGCGCGCCGTGGTGGTGGCTACCGGCAGCTTCGATACGCCGGTGTTGCTGAACGTTCCCGGCGAAGGGCTGGCCAAGGTCTCTCACTATTTCCGTGAAGCGCACGCCTGCTTTCGTCGCGACGTGCTGGTGGTCGGAGGAGGAAACTCGGCCGTCGAGGCCGCGCTGGCCGCGTACCGGGCCGGTGCACGCATCAGCATGGTGCACCAGTTCGATCGCTTCGACGACGGGGTCAAACCTTGGATTCTGCCCGACCTCCAGAGCCTGCTGCGGCGGGGCGCGATTCGCATGTACTGGCGACACCGGGTGGAGCGTATCGAGCCCGAGACCGTCTCGCTCCGGAAGCTCGATTCGGCGGACACTTCGGTGCGGCTGGCGAACGACGTGGTGCTGGCCATGACCGGGTACCGTCCGGCGCTCGATCTCCTGGTCGGCCTTCCGGTGGATTCCCGCAGCGGAACGGTCCGACACGATCCCAACACCATGGAGACCGAAGAACGCGACCTGTTCGTGGCCGGCGTGCTCGCCGCCGGCTCGGAGGCAAATCGCCTCTTCATCGAGAACGGACGACGGCACGGTTCCCGCATCGTCTCCTGTCTGAAGCGGCGCTGGCGCGCACACACGCCGTCCGCGGGCGTCGAAACTCCCCGTCGTTGACGGGGTTTAAGCCTCCCGGTAGCTTGGCAGGCGAGGCCGCGGGCCGGCGCTCCTCGGACTTCGGAACAACCATGTCAGACCCCACCGCGCAGCAAACGCAGACGCCACTCGAAAAGATCGAAGAGTTGTTGGATTCGATCCGCCCGGCGATCCGATCGGATGGCGGAGACATCGAGCTGGTCGAGTTCGACGAGGACAACGGACTCGTTCACCTGCGCATGGTGGGGGCATGTTACGCCTGTCCGATGTCGATGCTGACGCTGAAAGCCGGCATCGAGCAGCGTCTCCGGATGCAAGTCCCCGAGGTGAGGGCGGTCGAGGCGGTCTGATCGATACCGCACCGCTCCGTCGACGCTCGGAGGACATCGTGTCCTTCGGACTCCCCCGCATCACACACTCGAGTCGGCAGCAGACCGAGGAGCGCGCCGCAGCGTTCGCGCGCCCGTCGGCGACCAGATCGAAACCGGAATGAAACAGAAGCCCATCAAAGAGCGGGTCGAGGCCGCCCTCCGGCGCGTGCTAACCGCAGGGGCGGGCGCCGACGTCGTGTCGGCGGGGCTGGTGCGGCGGATCGATGTGACGCCGCTGGGCGACGTGCACCTCGACCTCCACATTCCGGCCTCCGAGAGTGGTGAGATGGCGGCGACCATCCGGGCCGCGGCGAGCTCGGTGGAGGATGTCCAGTCGGTCCACCTGACCGTCCGTGCGGCGGCGGAACAGAATGCGTCCGGCCCTGCCATCGACGCGGGAGCGGAACCGGATCGTGCGCCGCCGCCGGAGCGGAAGCGGCGCCGTCCCCTCCCGGTCGTCGGTCGCGCCGAGCCATCCGCTCGCCCGAGGCCCGCTGGCCGTGGCGCTGCCGCGCGCCGACCGAGCGAGGCGCCGCCGCTGACCGGCGTGGAGCACGTGCTCGCCGTCAGCTCGGGCAAGGGCGGGGTCGGGAAGTCCACCGTCTCGACCAACCTTGCCGCCGCTCTCAGCGGAATGGGGCACGCGGTGGGACTGTTGGACGGCGATGTGTACGGACCCGATATCCCGACCATGTTCGGCACGCAGACCCGGCCCCGCATGGCGGACGAGCGGATCATCCCCCCCGAAGCGCACGGCGTGAAGTTGATGAGTATGGGCTTCCTGGTCGATGAGGACACTCCGGCAATCTGGCGGGGTCCGATCATCATGGGGATCATCCGGCAATTTCTGCAGCAGGTCGACTGGGGCAAGCTCGACTACCTGATCGTCGACCTTCCGCCCGGGACCGGAGACGCGCAGCTCTCTCTCGTTCAGCTGACGCGCGTACACGGGGCGGTCATGGTCACCACGCCACAGGATGTCGCGGTCGGTGGCGTGCTGAAGGGGATTCGGATGTTCCAGACAGTGGACGTCCCGATCGTCGGCGTGGTCGAGAACATGTCGGGATTCGTGTGTCCGAGCTGCGGCGACAGACACGCGATCTTCGGCGGCGGCGGCGGCGAGCGGCTGGCCGCATCGGTGGGGCTGCCTTTTCTCGGCGCCGTCCCGCTGGGCACCGCGGTGCGAGAAGAGGCGGACGCGGGTGTCCCCACCGTGGTGGGACGCCCCGATTCGCCCGAAGGAATGGCGCTGGCGGAGGTCGCCCGTCGCGTCAAGGCGCGGCTCCATCAGCTGACGACCGAAGTGGTCGAACGGGCACGCTGAACTGACGCCAGTCGGACTCGTAGATCCGACCCGCGGTTCGATCCGAGCCGCCGTCTTCCGGCTTGCCGTCCCCGCCGTCGGCGCGACCATGCTCCACACCGTGTTCAACATCACGGACACGTTCTGGGTGGGGCGGTTTCTCGGGCCTCAAGCGCTCGCCGGCGTGTCGACAGCCGGATTCGCCGTCTGGCTCGTGTTGTCGATCGCAGAGCTGTCAGCCGTCGGCCTGACCGCGGTGTCGAGTCGGCGTCACGGAGAGGGCGCCCCCGAATTGGCAGCGCGCGCGGTCTTCCAAGCCACCGTCCTCGCTCTGACTCTAGCGGTCGCGGTGGCCGCCGGCGGACTCCTCACGCTTCGGCCGCTGTTCGCGCTCATGGACACCCCGGCGGCGGTCACCTCTCAGGGTATCGGCTACTTGGCGGTGTGGCTGGCCGGCGTACCGGTGATCTTCTGCTTCTTCGTGATGGGAGCGGCGTTCCGGGCGGCCGGTGACACGCGTACACCGCTTCGGTTGCTGGCGCTGTCGGTCGGCCTCAACGTGGCGCTCGATCCGGTGCTGATGCTCGGAGTCGGCCCCTTCCCGCGCCTCGGCATTCAGGGCGCGGCGCTGGCGACGGTAGCCACCCGCGCGATCGGACTGGGCCTGGGCGCCGTGTGGCTCGTTAGACGCGGGCTGGTGCAGTGGGATCGGGTGCGGCCGGGCGAGCTCCGCAAGATGTTCGGCATCGGGCTGCCGGTCGCCACCGGCGGTGTGGTGTTCTCGGCCGTGTACATCGTGCTGACCCGCATCACGAGTCAGTTCGGCACGCCGGCACTCGCCGCCCTCGGCGTCGGGCACAAGATCGAGTCGCTGAGCTACATGGCCTGTATCGGCTTCGGCATCGCGGCGGCCACGGTGGTCGGACAGAACCTGGGTGCCGGCCGACCGGACCGGGCTCGACGGGGTGGGTGGACAGCGACCCAGTACGCTCTCCTCCTCACCGCCGTGGCCGCAGTGGCCTTTCTGTTCATGCCCGAGCGGCTGATGGAGGTGTTCAGCAGCGACCGCGAGGTGGTCGCGGCTGGCGGGAGCTACCTTAGGATCGTGGCGCTGGCGCAGCTGTTCATGGCGTTCGAGCTGGTGCTCATGATGGCCATGGAGGGGGCCGGCTACACCGTCCCGGCCATGGTGAGCTCGATCACGCTCACCGTGGCCCGGCTCCCGCTCGCGGTGATACTGGCCGCGCGGGTGGGACTGATCGGCATCTGGTGGTCGATCAGCGCCACCGCGATCGCAAGAGGAGTCGCCGTGCTCGGCATTTGGCGGTGGGGCGGGTGGAGCCTGCGCCGGGTGTGAGCCCGAGCTGCTGGATCGGGCGCACGAGGGTCGGCGCCGGCCCCGATTGCGTGCGGGCTCACGGCCCGGTGAGCACAGGATCGAAGATCGAGACATGATGCCGATCGTCACCCTGACAACGGACTTCGGAACGCGGGACAGCTACGTGTCCGAGATGAAGGCGGCGGTCATCGACCGCTGTCCCAATGTTCGGCTCGTCGACGTGACGCACGAAGTCGAGCCGGGCGATGTCGAAGGAGGGGCCTGGGTGCTCGGCCGCATCTGGGAGCGATATCCGCCCGCAACAGTCCACCTGTGCGTGGTCGACCCGGGAGTCGGCGGGACTCGCCTGCCGATTGCCGTCCTGTGCCGGGAACGGTGGCTCGTCGGTCCCGACAACGGGCTCCTCACCCGGGTTCTGTTCAACGGGCCGCCGACCGGGGCGTGGCGGCTCGATCCGGCCGCCGTCGGCGTGAGGAAAGTCGCGGACACCTTCCACGGTCGTGACCTGTTTGCGCCGGCGGCGGGCAGGATCGCCTGCGGTGAGGCGGCATCGGCGCTGGGCGCGACGCTCGACCTCGCCTCGGTACACCGGCTCGTGCTCCCGCTCCCCCGGCGTCAGGCCGACCGGCTCGAGGGCCGGGTGGCACACGTCGATCGCTTCGGCAACTTGGTGACCGACATTCCGACCGAGTGGTTGCCGCCCCATCCCTCGGCCTGCGTCGCGGGGCGGGCCATCGAGGGAATCGCCACCGCGTACGCCTCCGTGCCGGCGGGGGGCCTGGTGCTGACGCGGGGGTCGGGAGGCACGCTGGAGATTTCCGTCCACTCCGGGAGTGCGGCCGAGGTGCTGGGGGTAGGGCGTGGAGGCCGGGTGGAGGTGCGTGACGCCGCGGAGGAGCCTTAGCGGCCCGCCAGGGTCATCGAGCGACCTGCTAGTAAACCCGTTCGATCTCCACCGAGCCGAAGGCAGCTTCGATCCGCAGGTCGAAACGGTCTGCTGCCTCGTCCCAGTTGTCGGATACGTAGCGGCCGTCGACCTTGCGAAAACCGCTCGCGTCGAACGAAGTGAGAACGCTGCTCCGTTCGATCCGCACTCCGATGCCGGCGGGGAGGCGGAGGGAGAGCGAACCGAGGCCGAGACGGATCTCGCCGACCGCGTCCCCCTCCCACTCGCCGGTGAAGTCGAGCATCACGTCGCCGATCGCCCCGTCGAAGATGAACCGATCGAAACGTGCGTTTCCGAGCTGCTCGACCTCGAAGTCCGCGGCGCCCACCTGGAGCTCCAGCTCTTCCATTCGAACGGGATTGGGGTGTGTGAACTGGAGCCGTGTCTCGGACGCTCCCGTGTGCAGGATGAGCCCTCGAAGCGGCACTCCGCCCAGGTCGAGCTCGCTCTCGGCGGCACCGACCTCGATTCGGAGGGTGGCCGGCGTCACCGTTCCGAGACCGAGCGCCAGCCGCGCCGGCGGGCGGTCGAGTTTGTCCCAGCGCTTGAAGTCCACGTCATCCGCGTCGACACCGACACGGAGACGTCCCCGCCGATCCGCGCTCTCCCACTCCCGGATCGGCTCGAACTGGGTGGCGTCGTAGACCAGCTCGAGGTCGTACAGGTCACCTGTGGCTGCGGGGTACAGCTGCAGCTCGCCGGCCGCGAACTCGACGCTCACATCCACCGCCATCTCGTCCCCCACCTGTCGGATAGCACGCATCTCCATCCATTCCTGCGCCATCCCCGGACCGGCGAACAGCAGCGATGCCAGGGCGGTGCCCGCCATGCCGAGCGTACCTGGGCCTGGCCTAACCACCGGTGGACTCCCGGGCAGCATACTCTGTCTCTTCGACGAGGACATCCGCGTCAGTTCGGGTTCGCCACACGTAGTCGCGCCGGATGCCGGCCCGCGACAGGATGACCGCGCCGAAGCCGGTAGTGGCCGCAAACCAGGTGAGCAGAACGCCGGCGAAGATCGACAGGCCGAACAGCAGCTCGGTCAGACCACCGAACACGCGCAGCACGGCGGCGAGGACGAAAAGCCCGAGCAGTGCGGCGAGTCCGCTCAGCACGTAGTAATAGGAGTTCGAGCGCCGCAGCCATTGCAGGCCTTGATGGCGGATCTTGGCCAGCATCTCGCCGGTGGCATGGGCGACCGCGAGGTACCCGCCGATCAGCGCCAGGGCTACGGCGATCAGGTAGAAGGGCACCAGCAGCCAGGTGATGATCGCCACCGCCAGAACGAGCAGCACCGGAAAGAACAGCAGCTCGCCGGCCACGCCGACAGCGAAGGATCGCGCGATGTGCTGGCGCGCGGTGTCGGCCACGACTTCGAGCTTGTCGCGGACAAAATAGACGGCGAGTGCACCCAGCAGTCCGAGCCCGATCCAGAACGAGAGCGCCGTGAACAGGCCGTGCACCGCCTCCCCGATGTTGTTGCCGAGTCGTCCGAAGAAGCCGGGCTCGCGCGCCCGAATCGCTTGGGCCACCACGGCGTCCGGTCGGACATCGACCGTAACCTCCGCATCGGGCACGGGAACCGCGGTTGGGCCGACGGCGACGAGCGACCGCAGCTCGCCGGTGATTCTGCCACCGCGCCGCTCGACGTCGCCGCCCACTTGCAGCACGTTGCCCTCGACTCGTGACGAGGGTTCGAGAATGAGCTGGCCGTCCAGCACCAGCACGTCTCCGGCCACCGAGCCGGCCAGCTGGAGCGTTCCGCCGAGCAGGGCTACGTGCCCGGGGACGACTCGCTCTGCCGCCACGCGATAGTCATCGTGCACCACCAGGGCGAGCCCGTCGGCGGAGGGCACGTCATCGCCGAGGCGGGCGAGGGCGCCCTCCAACCGTTCGAGGCGTCGAGTGAGCGCCTCTACCGAGAGCGCCCCCGGCGCGATCGTCAGCCGCTCGCCGTTGGCCGTCGGCACCGCCTCCGCAGCTCCGGGCGCCACGCTCGTCCGGCTGCCGAGCATGTCATCCAGGGCGGCGCGCAGACGCTCGATCGCCAGCCCGTCGACATCGCCCGCGTCGGGCGGGAAAGCGGCCACAAAGGCACTCAGCGACTCGGGCAGCGAGTGCGGCTCGAACGCCGCCGGGCCGCGGAGAAACTCCCTCCACCCGGTCTCCAGCACGCCGCCCGGTTCGTACTCAGCGATCGGCACGCCATCGATTCGCACCTCACCATCGACGAGTGCGATCACGCGATCGCCTGCTGCGAAGTCCAGTTGGAGAGACGCTTGCGTCGTCGACATCACGACGACCGCGTCTTCCACCATCACCGCCTGCCCTTCCGCTTCCTGCGCCGCGCCGGGTCGAACCACGCTCAGCAGCAAAGCCGCGGGAACGGCTCGCGCCAGCAACTCGGGTAGCCGTCGGATCGTGCCCTTCGTCCTCGTAGCGCTCATCCGCCCTTATCCTCTCCTGCCTGCCACGTGTGCCGTCACCGGCGTTCTGATCAATCGGAGCAAGGTGTAGATGGCGCCGATGCTGAGGAGGCTCAAGGCGCCCATGGCGACCACGGCCTGGGTCAGCTGCACCTGCTCCACCAGGCCGGACAGCACCGACGGGAGGCCGGAATCGAACACCCACCGTCCGACCGACACCACCCCTCTCCACACCAGCCTTTGCGACTCGTTGAGCAGGAAGCCGATCAGGCCACGAGGGGTGACCTCCGGGTGGCTGAACAGCCACCCGGTCGTGCCGATCACCGCCCCGACGGCTGCGGCCGTCGCGGCGCTGGTAGCCACCCAGTGCGCCCGCATCGTCGCCCACACAGCGACGTACCACGGCCGCGGAAGCCGAACCCGGGCCATCACACGCTCGGCGAACCGAGCCGCCGGAGCGAAACGTGGCATGGAACGGAACATCCCTTCGAGCGACCGGAGCGCAGCTACCTGGCGGCGACACTCGTCGCAGCGGGCTACATGCGCATCGACGGCTCGTCGACTACGGGTGGCCGGCTCCCCGATCAGGAGTTCCAGCTCATCCGTCGTCGGATGGCCTCGGGTGACCGGTTTGTCAGCGCCCATCATTTCCTCTCTCCAGGCGTCATGCCGGGTCGATACTCTTTACGAGCGAATCGACCTCTCGGTTTCAGCGGCGGGCTGCGGTTCAACGCGACCGTTCGCCCGACAATGATAGGAGATACGGGCCGTTCGCGAGGTCGCTTCGCGTCGGGGGCCGGACACCGGGCACGACTCGCTCACCGGTCTTCCCGCGTCAGATGGCCGAGCGACTCTCGCAGCTCGTGTCTGGCCCGATGGATGTAGGTCTTCACCGTGCCGAGCGGAATCTCCATGATCTGCGCGATCTCCTCGTACTGGCGCCCCTCGATGTGCCGCAGCATGATTGCTGTGCGATACTCCGGCCGCAGTTTCCCGATCGCCCGCTCGATCTCGTTCCCGAGCTCGTGCGCCTCGAAGCGCTCATCGGGGCGTTCGTCGCGCGACTCGAGCGAAAGAGAAGTGGCCTCCTGTCGATCCGTGGTCACCGCGTCGGGCGCTCCGTGGATCGATATCGTGTCGAGTTCCTTCTTGCGGAGATGGTCGATGGTGAGATTGTGGGAGATCTTGAAGATCCACGAGGAGAACTGGTAACTGGGATCGTAACGCTTCAGGTTGTTGAAGGTGCGGACGAACACTTCCTGTGCCAGATCCTCCGCCAGCTCGCGGTCGCGTACCATTCGGTAGATTATCGAGAACACCGGGCGCTCGAAGCGAGATATCAGCTCGCGCGCGGCCGCCTCGTCGCCTCGCATGCAGCAGCGGACCAGCTCCTGGTCGCTTTTCTCCGCGTAGTTCACTCGTTAACGCTGGAATCCGCAGGCGACGTGGGCCTGACCCGGCGAACTCGCCATGTCGCTGGCGAAGTACGAAGCCGCGGGCGATCCGGTTTCGGGTGCCGGTAGCGTGGCCCGATAACGCGGCGTAAGCTAGACCGCGTCCCCGACGAGCGACAGCGGCGCGCACCACGCAACCGGACGAGTCCACCATGCCGTTCCAGACCCTGCGGGAGTTCATCGACGCGCTCGACCGGGAAGGCGAGCTGGTGCGGATCGCACGACCGGTCGATGTGAGGCTCGAGGTGACCG
Source organism: uncultured Gemmatimonadota bacterium (assembly GCA_964550085.1). Taxonomy (GTDB): domain Bacteria; phylum Gemmatimonadota; class Gemmatimonadetes; order Palauibacterales; family Palauibacteraceae; genus JBFILW01. The sequence continues at coordinate 16,791 of CAZJXR010000007.1, read as the reverse complement.
AGATCGCGGATCGTTGCATGAAGAGCCCGGGCGGCGGGCCGGCGCTGCTGTTCGAGGCGCCGCGGCTGCCGGACGGCTCGACGGCCGACCACCCGGTCGCCATTAACCTGTTCGGCAGCCGGCGGCGGATGGCGATGTCGCTCGGCGTCGACGAGCTCGATCAGATCGGCGAACGGATCCGTAACCTGTTGGAGTTGAAGCCTCCGACCGGTCTCAAGGAAAAGCTCCTGCTGATTCCCCAGCTCGCCGAGCTGGCCAGGTTCCCGCCCCGGGTGGCGAAGGGACGGGCTGCGTGCCAGCACACGGTGACGGAAGGAGACGAAGCCGATACGACGCGCCTGCCACACCTGCAATGCTGGCCGGACGACGGAGGGCGTTACATCACGCTGCCGCAGGTGATCTCCCGCGACCCGATCAGTGGTCGTCGCAACGTGGGCCTGTATCGAATCCAGGTCCTCGATTCGCACCGGCTGGCGATGCACTGGCAGCGGCACAAGGTGGGCGCGGCCCACTGGCGCGAGATGGCGCGCCGCGGCGAGCGCATGCCGGTCGCGATCGCGCTCGGGGCCGACCCGGCCTCCATGTACGCGGCGAGCGCCCCGCTGCCGCCGACCATCGACGAGTATCTGTTCGCCGGCTTCCTTCGCTCCGCCCCGGTGTCGCTGGTACCGGCGGTCACCAACGATCTGCACGTGCCGGCCGAGGCGGACATCGTCATCGAGGGGTGGATCGACCCCGCCGAAGAGCTCGTCCTCGAGGGGCCGTTCGGGGACCACACGGGGTTCTATTCCGAGGCCGACTACTACCCGTGCGTGCACGTGAGCGCGATCACCATGCGGGAGAACGCCCTCTATCCGGCAACCATCGTCGGCAGGCCGCCGATGGAGGACTTCTACCTCGGTCACGCCACGGAACGCATCTTCCTCCCACTCCTCCAGCTCACCCTGCCCGAAGTCGTCGATTACCACATGCCGGCCGAGGGGATCTTCCACAACCTCGTGTTCGTCTCGATCCGGAAGGAGTTTCCCGGTCATGCGCACAAGGTAATGAACGGGTTGTGGGGTCAGGGGCTCATGTCGCTGGCCAAGGTCATCGTCGTGGTCGACGATTGGGTCGACGTGCGCAATCCCCGGGAGGCGTGGTGGGTAGCGCTCAACAACATCGATCCAGAACGGGACGTCCGCTTCAGCATGGGTCCGATCGACGTTCTCGATCATTCGGCTCGCGGGTTCACCTTCGGTTCGAAGATGGGCTTGGACGCGACGCGCAAATGGCCCGAAGAAGGCTTCGCCCGCAATTGGCCCGACGTCATCGAGATGACCGAAGCGGTGAGGCGCGCGGTCGACCGGATGTGGCCCGAGCTCGGCATTCGACTCCCGTGACCGTCGGGCCGGGTCGACAGGGTTCGTCACCCGGGCAGGTGTGGCTGACCTCTGTTCCCCGGCGCGGCGACGCGATCGGCTCGCGGCTCGCCCTGTACGCGCGTTTCGTAAAGCTGCCGCACACCGCGTTCGCGCTCCCGTTCGCGCTCGTCGGAGCCGTGCTGGCCTCCTACCGCTACCCGGTACACCTTCTCCAGCTGTGGTGGGTCGTGGTCGCCTTCACCGCCGCCCGCTTCGCCGCCATGGCCTTCAACCGCATCGTGGACCGGCGTTACGATGCGAAGAACCCGCGCACCCGGGATCGCGAACTTCCGACGGGTCGCATCCGGCTCCTGCCCGCCCGCCTCTCGGTCGTCCTCGCCAGCGCGACGTTCGTGTTCGCGGCCGGCATGCTCAATCCACTCTGCCTCGCTCTGTCGCCGCTGGCACTGGCCATTGTGCTCGGCTACTCGTACGCCAAGCGCTTCACGGCCTGGACGCATGTGCTCCTGGGACTGGCGGATGGCATCGCGCCCGCCGCCGGCTACCTGGCCATCACCGGGGAGTGGAGCGACCCTTGGCCTCTCCTGCCGCTGCTGGCTCTCGCCGTGCTCCTGTGGGTGGGTGGCTTCGACGTTCTCTATTCGATGCAGGACGTCGAGTTCGATCGTCGCGTGGGGCTCCACTCGATCCCGGCGCGGTTCGGCGCGCGTGCCGCCCGGAGGTGGGCGGCCGCGTTTCATATCGGGTGCGTCATCAGCCTCGGCTTGGTCGGGGCGCTGGTGCCAGGCGTCGGTGCGCTGTACGGCCTGGCCGTGCTCGTCACCGCGGCGCTGCTCGGTCTCGAGCACGGCCTGTTCGACCCGCGTTCGCCGGAGCGGATCCGGGCCGCCTTCTTTCAGGTGAACGTGTGGCTGTCGACCACCTTCACGGCGCTCGTCGTCGGCGATCGACTGCTTTAGGTCGACCTGCTAGCTTCCGGGGCCGTCCGCGTTCGTCCTCATCGACCGGGAGATCGAGTGGAAGACCGTCGCTGGCTGGTGGCGGTTACCGGCGCTTCGGGCGCCGCGTATGCCGTGCGGCTGCTCGAAGCGATCGTCGCCTCGGGCACCGGTGTCGATCTCATCGTCTCGTCACACGGGTGGCGCCTTCTCGCGCACGAAGTCGGGATCGACGGCCCGGAGGCGTTGCTCGCCGCGCTCGGCGACCCCGGTGACGTTCGCCTGTTCGACAACTCGAACCGCGGCGCACGGCCGGCCTCCGGCTCAGCCCCGTACCGTGGCATGACCATCTGCCCCTGCTCGATGGGCACCGTGGCGGAGATCGCGTACGGAGCATCGCGGAGCCTGATCGGTCGGGCAGCCGATGTGACGCTGAAGGAGCGTCGGAAGCTGATCCTGATGCCGCGGGAAACCCCGCTGTCGACGGTGCATCTCCGCAACCTGCTCAGCCTGTCGCGGATGGGGACCGTCGTGATCCCCGCCGCGCCCGGCTTCTATTCCCGCCCGCAGCGCGTCGAGGAGCTGATCGACTTCATGGTGGCCCGCATCCTCGACCACATGGAGATCGAGCACCGACTCGGGTACCGGTGGAGCGGGGACGAGGAGGGAGGCTGAGGCCGAGCGTCCCGTCCATTAACGTTGGCAGGCGGGGCACAGGAACGTGCTCCGTCCTGCCTGTACCAGCCGCCGGATCGTCGCCCCGCACCTCGGGCAGGGCTCTCCCTCACGGCCGTAGGCGCGTAGCGCGCTCTGGAACTCGCCGCTGCCGCCGTTGGCCGTCCGGTAATCGCGCAGGGTGGTTCCGGCCCGCTCGATCGACTCGCGCAGCACCCGCCGGATCGCGCGGTGCAGGCGCCGGATCTCCGCCGTGCGCAGCGAGCGCGATGGCCGCCGCGGGTCGATGCGGGCGCGGTACAGCGCCTCGCTCGCGTAAATGTTCCCGATCCCGGCAATCCGGCTCTGGTCGAGCAGCGCGTTCTTGATCGGCGCCCGCCGCCCGGCCAGCCGCCCGCCGAGCACGGCCGCCGTGAACGAGTCCGACAGCGGCTCGGGTCCCAACCTCGTTTCGAGCTCCCGCCATCGCTTCGCGCTCAGCAATCGAAAGCCGCCCAGCCGGCGGACATCGTCGTAGAACAGAACTTGCCCATCGTCGAGCTCGAAGCGAGCGGCCAGGTGGGTGAAATGTTCCGGATGGGGACGCGGTGCCCCGATCGCGAAGCGGCCGCTCATTCGCAGCTGCACCTGGAGCACGCGGCCGTCATCGAGCTCGAGGAGCAGATACTTTCCCCGCCGGCCGACGGAATCGATCCGACGCCCGGCGAGTCGGCGGGCGAGGGCGCGTCCGGACGGCAGGTCGAGGGCGATGTCGTCCTTGAGGATGCGGGCACGCAGGATCGTGCGCCCTTCGAGCGCCGGCGCCAGGTGGCGCCGGATCGTCTCGACTTCCGGCAGCTCGGGCATACCTCTAACCGGCCTCGCTGCTCCCGATGTCGGAGCGATAATGCTTCCCTTCGAACGAGATCGCGGCAGCGCCGGTCCGACTCACCGCCGCCGCCTCGGAGAGCGTGGATCCGGTCCCGGTCACCCCGAGCACGCGGCCCCCGGCGGTGACCAGCCGTCCGCTCTCCACGCTCGTCCCCGCGTGGTAGATGCGGAGAGTCTCGCTCTCAAGGTCGGGAGGGATGCTGATCGGGAGCCCCGTGTCGTACGGACCGGGGTACCCGCCGCTGGCGAGCACGGTGACGAGGGCCGCTCCGCCGCGCATTGCCGCCGCCCAGTCGCCGAGTCCGTCGCCGCGCGCGACCGCCAGCATCGGCTCGATCAGGTTCGACATCGTCAGCGGCAGGACGACTTGTGCTTCCGGGTCGCCGAGCCGGCAGTTGAACTCGACCACCTTCGGCCCTTCGTCTGTCAGCATCAGGCCCACATACAGGAAGCCGGTGTACGGGGTGCCCTGGTCGGCCAGAGCCGCAAGCACCGGCTGGGCGATCGAAGCTCCGACCTCCTCCACCAGCGCCGCCGTTCCGTCCGCGACCGGCGCATAGGCGCCCATGCCGCCGGTGTTCGGTCCCCGGTCGCCGTCCAACAGGCGCTTGTGATCGCGTGACGGAACGAGAGGGACCGCGCGTTCGCCGTCGGTGAGGAAGAAAACCGACAGCTCGGTCCCCTCCATCCGCTCCTCGACCACGATCTCCCGACCGGCGGCGCCGAGGCGACCCTCGACGAGCATGCGGTCGATTGCCGCCACCGCCTCGTCTTCATCGTCACAGACGATCGCGCCCTTCCCGGCCGCCAGTCCGGAGGCCTTGACCACCACGGGTCCGGACTGCGCGCGCGCGTACCGTCGCGCCTCGGCGGCGTCCCGGAACACGGCGAAATCGGCGGTCGGAACGCCGTGGTCCGCCATCAGATGCTTCGCAAACGCCTTGGACGCCTCGATTCTGGCCGCCGCCCGCGCGGGTCCGAACACGGGCAGGCCGCGCGACAGGAAGAGATCGACCGCTCCTTCGGCGAGCGGCTGTTCGGGTCCGATGACGGTGAGGTCGAGCTTCTCCGTGCCGGCGAAGCGCGCCAGTCCCTCCAGGTCGACGGCCCCGACCTCCACGTTGCGGCCGATCGCTGCCGTACCCGGGTTGCCGGGGGCGATGAAGATGGTGGAATCGGGCGCGTCCGCCCGCAGCTTGGCGGCAATGGCGTGTTCGCGACCCCCGCTGCCGACGACGAGCAGTTTCATGGCCAGATGCCGGTGTCAGAGGCCACACCGTCCGTCCCGGGAGCAGCCGGCGAGAGCGGGCGGGAGTCGCGCTTACGTGTCGGAGGGCCCGGAGGCGTTCGCCTTGCTCGTCGCCTTCTTCCACGCATCCGAGATACGGGAGCGGAGCTTTTCCACCGCTTCGTCCACCTCGTCGAGGAGTTCCTGCGCCGCGCCCTTGTAGCCGGCCATCGCTTCGGCCAGGTCCTCCCGGTACGGTTTGAGGTCTTCCTCGCCGCGTCGCGGATAGTCGCCTTCCAGGATGCGGTCGTACGCTCCGGTCTCGATCCAGTCTCTCAGCTCCGCGACGCGTACCACCGCGAACGGATGGGTCGCACCGAGGATGTTCAGCACCTTGTACACGGAGTCGAGCAACTCGCCGCCTTCGCGGTACTCCTCCGACTGCGCGATGAACTCGTCGAGCTCAAGGCGCTCGCCTCGAGTTCCTCCGGCCAGGTGCATCAGGGCGCTCTGTGACACGGCCGGACTCTGCACGGCGAGGAGGCCTGCCCGGTCCGACGACAGCTCGCTCTTGCGATACCACTCGAGCAAGGCCAGCAGGATGGGCAGGGCGGCGATCCCCGCCAGTGGGTACCGAAACAGGGTAAGCCGCAACAGGAGAAGGAGCAGGGTCCGGTACAGCACGTGACCGCTCAGAATGTGCCCGACCTCGTGTCCGATCACCGCCTCCACCTCATCCCGGCTCAGCACCTCTAGCATGGAGCTGTTCAGGACGATGAACGGGTCGCTCATGCCGACCGCGCCGGCATTGACGATCGGAGTCTGCGAGACGTACACCTCGGGCACTTGCTCCACGTCGAGCACCTCGCACACTCGAACGAGCCGCTCATGCACCCAAGGATACTGCTGCTCCGACACTTTCACCGCGTTGGCCTTGAATGCGAGGCGGATTGCCCGTTCGCCGAACATGCCGAACACCTTGCGGAGGGCGAGGTCGAATCCGGGCACTTTGCGGAGCGCGTTCAGAGCGGCACGATCGGCCGGGTGCTCCCAGGCGAGCGGACTTATATCGGTAAGAATTCGTCGTTGAGTTTCGGCGCTTTCGGCCATGTCGGTCCTCCACTGGTCGGGTTGGCGGGCCGCGGCGCCTCGGGCTCGGCCCACATGCGTCTACGCTCCAAGCTCCGATTCTGTTTCACTCCGCACCCCGGGGCGTGCGGTGGAGAAACGGCTCAGACGCCGTTCAGCGCCGCCCTCAGATCTTCGATGAGATCGTCGGCCTCCTCGACCCCGACGCTGAGGCGAACGAGACCAGGTGTGAGTCCGATTCTCTTCTTTCGTTCCTCGGGAACCGACGCATGCGTCATGGCCGCCGGCACGGAGATCAGGCTCTCGACCCCGCCGAGGCTCTCCGCCACCGCGAACAGCCGGGTGCGGGACACGAACCGCGCCGCACGCTCGGCTGATCCCATCTCGACGCTGATCATGCCCCCGAACCCGCACATCTGGCGCGCGGCCAGCTCGTGCTGCGGGTGAGAGGGCAAACCGGGATAGAATACTTTCTCGACGGCCACATGTCCGTCGAGGAAGGCGGCGACTCGGCCGGCGTTGGCACAATGCGCCGCCATCCTCAGGTGAAGAGTCTTCGTGCCCCGGAGCACGAGCCAGGCGTCCATGGGTCCGGGCACGGCGCCCGTGGCCTTCTGTTGGTAGTGCAGCTTCTCCGCCAGCTCGTCCGAGTCGACCACGCACGCGCCTCCGATCACATCGCTGTGCCCGTTGAGATACTTGGTGGTCGAATGCACGACGATGTCGGCGCCCAGCTCCAACGGACGCTGCAGGCAGGGTGTGGCGAAGGTGTTGTCGACGGAAAGCAGAGCGCCCGCTCCGTGGGCGATCTCCGCACAGGCACCGATGTCGCTGATCAACATCAGCGGATTGGTCGGTGTCTCCACGTGCACGAGCCGCGTCTCGGGTCTTATGGCCCCGCGCAGGTGGTCGAGGTCAGAGGTGTCGACGAAGCTGAAGTTCACCCCGAACCGGGCCCATACGGTTCGAAACATCCGGTCGGTGCCGCCATACACGTTTTCGCCGCACACGACGTGATCGCCTGCCGACAAGGTGGCTTTGAGGATGGCTTCCGTCGCCGCCAGTCCCGAGCTGAACGCGGCCCCATGTGCGCCGCCCTCCAGAGCGGCCAGATTCTCTTCGAGCGCGGACCGCGTAGGGTTGGTGACCCGGGCGTAGACGTTCCCACCGCGGGGCTCCGCGACTCCATCCTGCACGTAGGTAGAGGTCTGATACACGGGCGTCATGATGGCGCCGGTCGTGGGGTCGGGTCGCTGACCGGCGTGCACGGCCCGCGTTCCAAAGCCATCGCGCGTGGATTTTTCCTTCATCGGCTGGCGCCTCTCTTCCGGGCGCTCAATCTGTCGACCGCGCAGACCGGATGAAACGGTGCAGGGCGAGAAATTTCTCGTACACGATCACGCCTTTGCGCTTGCGTCCGAATTCGGCGAACAGCTCGCGCAGGCGGCCGCGCCGCGTCACATAGAACCGAAAGATCTCCGCGAAATCCTCCAGCGGATGCGTGCTGGCGTAGGCCGACACGTGATGAACGGGCGTCGTCGCCACCCGTCTGCGCTCGAAGTCCACCCACGAGCGATCGACACCTCGGTATGCCTTGTCGACCATGCCGAATACGCGCCGAAACTCGCGGCTGCGCGTCCAGCTCCAGTGATTGTACAGATAGCTGTGGCCGAGCTCGTGAACGATCAGCCCGACCAGCATCGGCCACGGAATCTCGTCCCGGCGTTGCGCGCCGGTCACGTACTTCTGCTCGATCTCGATCGTGTCGGGCCAGCGCGGGTCGACGCCCGACACTCCGGGACGGAGGAGGATACGATAAGGCCATAGCTTGATCCGCGACACGATGAGCAGCCGACGAACCCGGGTCAGAGAGCGGACAATCAGGTCGCGCCCGGTAGCATCCTCGCCGCACCACGGACACCAGTCCATAGCGTCGTCGACGCCGGCCGCGCAGTGGGGGCACGAGCCTTCGAATCGATTGTGCCAATCCCATAGCTGCTCGGCTGCGCACCACGGGCAGTACGGCATCGGGTACTGCACTCCGCCGCCGCACCCTCCATCGCAGCCGGCGTCGTATCGGAAGCCCCGGGGGGCCCGCAGCGGTTCGTCGCTCGACACGCCCTCCTCGTGGATATCCGCTCCGCACCAGGGACAGTAGGTGAAACGGTCCGACACGATCCACCCGCATTGGTAACACTCGGCCCCGGTGACCCCCCGCGTGTCGCCCCACACCAGGGAGCGGCCGCAGCCGGGACAATGAGCCCAGTAGTGACGCAGCAGGTGGCCGCAGCCGCAGGTGTGGGGACGTCGCAGGCGCCGCCCCCGGTTCCGACGCGGTCGCTTACCGCCCATGGCGCCTCACCGCTTCGTCCACGATCCGCTCGACAAACTCTTCGTAATCGAGCCCCGACTTTTCGGCCGCGTTCGCCATCTCGTGTCCGAAGCTGATGAAGGGATTGCAGTTCGCTTCCAGCACCCATACCTCGTCGTCCGGTGCGAGGCGGATATCGAGGCGGGCGTAGTCACGCAGCTCGAGGCTCTCGAATGCGATGGCGGCGGCCCGTTCGATGCGTTCCCTGGCCAGCCGCGATACCGGCCACGCGAATCGGCTCTTGATCCCGTGTCGCTCGCGATAGGCGCTGTCCCATTTCGCGTGGCGGGTCGCAATGCGCCGGGCCGGTGCGTCGCTCGGAGCGCTGAACACGATCTCCGTCAACCGGAGCAGCTCGAGACGACCGGGGTTGCCGACGATTCCGACCCACAGCTCGCGTCCCTCGATGTAGCGTTCGGCGAGCGCTCCCTGTCGGAATCGTTCGTGCACCCAGCGTACGCGACGACCCAGCTCGGCCCGATTGTGGACGACCGATGCGCGAGAGATGCCCTCCGAGGCGTCCGCCCGAACGGGCTTGACCACCAGGGGATAACCGAGCGAGGCTCGCGGCCGCAACGCCCGTCCGGATGGAAAGAGCTGGAAGTCCGGGACCTGGACGCCGTCCTGGGCGAGCACCTTCTTCGAAATCGCCTTGTCGCGTGTCACCAGCATTCCGTGCGGGCCGGCTCCGGTGTACGGATAGCCGGCCGCTTCGATAAGGGCGGGAAACAGGTAGTCCAGCTCGGACTTGCCCATGAAGGTTTCGGCGCAGTTGAATACGAGGTCGGGATCGAACTCCTCCAGCTCCCGGACCATCTCCTGCAGATCGTCGTAGACACCGAGCAGGATGACGTCATGTCCGTTGGCGAGCAGCGCCTCGGCGATCTCGTACTCGGCCTCCTCTTCGCCCGCCTCCATCTCGGCTTTGAAGTCGGCGTCCTCCCAGCCCTCGTTGGGTGTGTCGAAGACGACGGCAATTCTCATGGGCGAGTCCGGTGGCAAACGCTGGCGACGGGAGATTGGGTTTTCCGGCGCGCAGTATAGGAGCCCTGCCACCTGGCGTCCAACGCGTGGATCGAGCTCGGTTCGAGAGTTGACAACTCGATGAGCAGGTCGGCGAGCGATACGCCATGCCCGCGCAACGACGACCGCGATCACGACGGGGACGCGCCGCTTCCCCGCACCAGCTGTTCGCCCACTTGGCGTGGACGACCCTCGGACGGCTGCCGCTGATTGACGCGCCACGGGCCAACGCCACTGAAGCCCAGCTGATCGCGCTCTGTCGCCGGCTCGACATCCGGCCGGTCTCGCTCGCGGCGGTGGCCGATCATGTCCATCTGCTGATTCAGTACAAGCCGAGCCAGTCTGTGTCGGTTATCGCCGCCACTCTCATGCGGACGTCGTCGCAGCTGCTCGTCGAGGCCGGTCACCCGGTGTGCTGGGGCGTCGGGTACGCGGCGGCGTCCGTCAGCCCCGACGGAGTACGTCGAGTGATGCGCTTCATCGGCCGGCAGCAGCTCACCCATCCCGAACGGGGTCGAGCGGCGCGGCGTTGACTCCGCCAATAAAGCACCGCTAAGCTGCGGCGCTTGCGGCCCGCTCTGCCGACGGTCGGCATTCCGGGAGCCGGTGGCGCTCAGTGTGGGGTGTGGTGTTCGACCAGCTCATCATATCGAGGTCGGGGATTCGCGGCGTCGTGGGCTCCGGCCTCAACCCCGAGGTCGCGGCGAGGTACGGAGCGGCCTTCGGGACGATCCTCTCCCGTCGTGCGGGACCCGCCGGCTACATCGTGATCGGGCGGGACTCGAGGACATCGGGAGCCGTCCTCGCCGCCGCAGCGGCCGCCGGCGTGCAGGCCGCCGGCTGGTCGATCCGAACGGCCGGGATCGCCCCCACACCCAGCATCCTGCTCGCCGTGCAGGATGCGCCGCAGGGTGCCGGCGCGGTCGTTATCACCGCCTCCCACAATCCGGTTCAGTGGAACGGCCTCAAGCTGGCCGGCGCCGACGGACTGTTCCTCGACGAAACGAGGGGGCAGGAGGTACAGTCGGCTTTCGACCGCGGGCCCGATTACGCGGACTGGGATTCGATCGGCGAGGTCGAACCGCTTGCCGGCGTGGTCGACCACCACATTGCCCGCATTCTGGCGCTCGATCTGGTCGATCCCACGATCATCGCGGCGCGGGGGCTGCTCGTCGCCTTAGACTGCGTGCGAGGAGCGGGAGGCGTCATCATGCCGCGGCTGCTGAGAGAACTCGGGTGCCGTGTCGAGGGTATCGATCTGGAGCCCGATGGCCGCTTCCCACGCAACCCCGAGCCCGTGCCGGAAAACCTGGGGCGGCTCGCTTCGCTTGTCCGGGAGGTGGGGGCAGACGTCGGCATGGCGGTGGACCCGGACGGCGATCGGCTCGCCCTGGTGGATCATACGGGAGAACCGATAGGAGAGGACCTCACCCTGGCGCTCGCGGTGGAACTCGTCCTGTCCCGACGTCCCGGCCCGGTGGTTACGAACCTGTCGAGCAGCCGCTCGATCCAGGATGCGGCAGAGAGCGGCGGCGGTAGCGTTCATCGCGCCCCGGTCGGCGAGGCGAACGTGGCAGCGCGGATGCGCGAAGTCGGCGCGGTGATCGGCGGCGAGGGGAACGGCGGCGTCATGCTGCCGGACCTGCATCACACCCGAGACGCGCCGCTGGCCGCGACCCTGGTTCTGCAGCTGCTGGCGGAGAGCGGGAGGCGCCTGCGCGAGCACGCGCGGCAGCGGAAGCGGTACCACATGGTGAAGCGAAAGGCTTCCCGTCCGTCCGGCGATCTGCTGCGCGCGTACGCGGCTTTGGAGTCGCAGTCGACGGGGGCGGCCTCGGATCGCTCCGACGGCTTGCGGTTGGACTGGGAAGAGCGTCACGAGTGGGTGCATGTCCGGCCTTCGGGGACCGAACCGGTGGTGCGGCTGATCGCCGAGGCGGAGAACGTAGCGCGGGCGGAAGAGCTCGCCGACTGGGTGGGGACCGTACTTCGAGACGAGAAATGTGTGGAATCGTAGCCTTTATCGGACAGCGTGAAGCCGAGCCCCTGTTGCGTGAAGGGCTGCGGCGCTTGGAGTACCGTGGCTACGACTCGGCCGGCATCGCGGTGCTGAACGGAACGGGGGTCGAGGTGCGGAAGCGGGCCGGCCGCATCGCAGAGCTCGAACGAGTGCTGGACGAGCAACCTCTTGTCGGGAGCGTCGGAATCGCGCACACACGGTGGGCGACCCACGGAGCGCCGAACACCCGGAACGCTCACCCCCACACCGATTGCGGGGATTCGATCGCGCTGGCACATAACGGAATCATCGAGAACAGCGATGTGCTTCGAGTCAAGCTCGAGGAACTCGGTCATCGCTTCACCACCGAGACAGACACGGAGGTCCTCGCACACCTGATCGAGGAGGCGTTCGAGGACAACCTCGAGAAAGCTGTCGCGGCCGCGCTCACCCAAGTGAAAGGCACCTACGGGCTCGCCGTGATGAGCCGGCGGGATCCGGAGAAGATCGTCATCGCTCGGCACGGCGCCCCCCTGCTGATCGGCGTGTCGGAGAATGGCGGTACCGAGCTGTTCGCGGCGTCGGACGTGGCGGCCATCCTCGGACACACCCGCAAGGTGATCTATCTCGACGATGGGGAGCTCGCGGTGCTTCGCCGCGATGGGTACGAGACGCTGGACCTGAAATCGCGTGCTCCGGGCGAAGGGCCGCAGCCGATCGAGAAAGAAATCAGCCACGTGTCGTGGGATCTCGAGCGCATCGAACGGGGCGGCTACCCCCACTTCATGCTCAAGGAGATCTTCGAACAGCCGCAGACGATCCAGGACGCGATGCGGGGGCGGCTGCTGGAGGACGAGGGCACAGCTTACTTCGGCGGTCTGCTCCAGCTGTCGGAGGCTCTGGACCGGGTCAAGCGGATCATCATCACGGGATGCGGAACGAGCTGGCATGCCGCGCTGATCGGCGAGTACATGCTGGAGGAGTACGCGCGGATCCCGGTCGAGGTGGAGTACGCCTCCGAGTTTCGCTATCGCAACCCGATCATTCCAGCGGATACCCTGGTCATCGCGATCTCGCAGTCAGGAGAGACCGCCGATACGCTGGCCGCCATGCGGGAGGCGAAACAGCGCGGAGCGACCGCGATGGGGATCGTGAACGTGGTCGGCTCCTCGATCGCACGCGAGACGGACGGCGGCGTGTACACCCATTCGGGTCCGGAGATCGGGGTCGCTTCCACCAAGGCGTTCACTTCGCAGCTCACCGTGCTGGCGCTGTTCACACTCATGCTGGCCCGCCGCCGGGGGCTGGCGATCGGCGAGGGGCGGAAGGTGGTTGCGGCGCTGCACCAATTGCCCGAGCAGGCGCGACAGCTGTTCCGGCAGCAGGAGGAGATCGACAGAGTGGCGCACGAGTATCAGGCGCACACGAACTTCCTGTACCTCGGCCGCGGATTGAACTTCCCCGTCGCGCTGGAGGGCGCGCTGAAGCTGAAGGAGATCAGCTACATCCACGCTGAGGGCTATCCGGCGGCGGAGATGAAGCACGGACCGATCGCGCTTATCGACGAGAACATGCCCGTTGTCTGTATCGCTCCGGCCGACTCTGTGTATCACAAGGTGCTGTCCAACATCGAAGAGATCAAAGCGCGCGGAGGCCGGGTGATTGCGGTCACGTCGAGCGACAGCCGCGGCTTGGCTGAGAAGGTGGATCACCTCATCTCGGTCCCACGCACGATCGAAATGCTGCAACCGATCCTCACTGTCATTCCCCTGCAGCTGCTGGCATACCGGATCGCAGTCCTGCGCGGTTGTGACGTCGATCAGCCGAGGAACCTCGCCAAGAGCGTGACCGTCGAGTAGCGCTCCAGGCCCTCGCCACAGGTCGGGAGTCCGGTGTGCGAAACGTCGGGCCAGCCGCGCCACTTGATCCGCTCGGATGGCCCCAGCTTGATCCGCTCGGATGGCACTGTACATTGTGCATGGTCTTGGCCGGCAGCGGCGGATCATCCTGCGACGGATCGATTCTTGCTCTAGGGTTTACCAACCGGCTGAGCAACCAGAACCGGGATGTCGGGCTTCTTCGCCGGGCGGGATCCATGACGTCGGACTACGTTCAGAGCCTCAAGGACCAGGTCTCCAGATACGCGGGCGCGCTGCGCGACGTCGTCCTGCTGGCGCCGGTGTACGCGATCCTGATGTTCCATCTCATGAAGGATCCCCGCCTGACACGCGATCAGCGGCTTCTGGTAGACGCCGCGATCGCCTACCTGGTGAGCCCCAACGACGTGATTCCCGAGGAGGAGGTGGGGGCCTACGGCTACGTCGACGACATCTTCTGTTGTGCCTGGGTCGCGAGTCGGATCGCCGACGATGTGGGCTGGGAGCTCCTTGAGGAGGGTTGGACGGGTGAGGCATCCGCGCACGACGTCACTCAGGAGGTCCTCGCCCGCGAGCAGGAACTCCTCGGTCACAGCGGGGACGACATCCTCCGCTTCGCCGGCCTGCTCGACCGCAGCGAGAGGGTCGACGCCGACTCCCCGTATCGGGCCTAGCGACCCGCTCGATCCGAGAGCCGTACCACCCCCCCACGAGCCGGTACATCGCCACAGCGAGCCGCGCCGCCCGGCGCCGCTCCGGAGAAGTGTAAGCATGAAGCTCAGCCCGTTGCGTGTCGCGCTCGCGGCCCTGGTTTTGGGTCCGCTCGTCCCCGATTCGGCCCGCGCGCAGTACAAGCTCGCCGCGCCATCGGGGATGGAGGTCGTCTTCGCGCGCGATACGGTGCGCGCGATGCTCGATACCACCCGCGCTCTGTATCAAAATCTGGTCGAGGATCCCGCCGTGTTGTACCGAACCCTGGTCGGGACGTCGGTACCGGCTGACAACCCGACCGATGCGTATCCGTGGAACGCAGTGGAGGTGGAGAACGACTCGATCGCCACCATCCAGACACCCAACAACCTGAGGGAGGCGGATCGCGCATACTACAACTATGCGGTTCTTCGCATGGCGCAGGTACGCGCGGGGGACCCGGACGCGAGCTGCGACGCGCTGATGGCAGCCGAGGCGCAGGTGGTCTCCTCCTTCGTCGATGGCTGGATCGTGGCCCGTATGCTGTACGGGGGGCCCGCCTTCGAGCCGCTCGATCGTCTGGTGTTCGTTCGCGACGCCGGCAAGCTATCGGCGTTCATCGCGTTGAACGACGATCCGAGCCTCGGCGTGTGCGCGGGCGAATGGGCCGAAGAACACCCGGAACAGCTGGCCGCCTACCGCGCCTGGTTTGACGATGTGTATCGAGCGGCCGGGACCGAGGTGTCGCCCGCGACCGAGCCCGCGTCGGCCGGGGCAGGGGCGGTGGGATCGAACTGACCGCGTGATGACCCTTCGCTTCCACAACACGCTCACCGGCCGGGTCGAGGAGTTCGTACCGCGGGAAGCCGGTGTGGTCCGCATGTACACCTGCGGTCCGACGGTGTACGAGCGCGCCCATATCGGAAACTTCCGCACCTTCGTCTGGGAGGATCTGCTGCGCCGCTACCTGAAGTTGCGAGGGTACGCGGTCACGCAGGTAATGAACATCACGGATGTCGATGACCGCACCATTCGGGCGGCTGCCGAACAGGGCCTCACTCTGGCCGAGGTCACCGAGCCGGTCATCGAGCAGTTCCGCGAGGACTGGGTGACATTGGGGCTGGAGCCGGTCGAGCACACCCCGCGTGCGACCGAGCACGTCCCCGAGATGGTCGAGATCGCCCGACGCCTGGAGGGGCGGGGGCTCACCTACGAGGTGGACGGGTCGGTCTATTTCGCCATCGATCGATTTCCGGACTACGGGCGGTTGGTGAACCTGGATCCGTCAGCGCTGCAAAGCACCGACCGCATCGAGGGCGACGAGGAGTACGGGAAGGAGAACCCGCGCGACTTCGTGCTGTGGAAGGGCGGCGCGCGTTCGGCGGAGGCCCGGGTGGCGACCTGGGATTCGCCGTGGGGAAGGGGGCGACCCGGTTGGCACCTCGAGTGCTCGGCGATGGCGATGAAATACCTCGGCGAGGAATTGGACATCCACACGGGCGGTGTCGACAACATCTTCCCGCACCACACAAACGAGATGGCCCAGTCTGAAGCGGCCACCGGCAAAGCCTTCGCCCGCTTCTGGCTGCACGCCGAGCACCTGGTCGTCGAAGGCGCCAAGATGTCGAAATCGCTCGGGAACTTCCATACCGTCCCATCGCTGATCGAACACGGATACCGCCCCTCGACGATCCGCTACCTTCTGCTGAGCGCACACTACCGGAAGCAGCTCAACTTCACCCTGGCGGGTCTGGCCAACGCGGACCGGGCACTCGAGCGGCTGGACGAATTCCGAGCCAGGCTGCAGTCGTCGATGGACGAACTGCCGGCGCCCGACGCGCCGCCGGGGGGGGATGCGCTCGAGCTGCTTACCGCCGCCGCGCGCGAGGCGTTCATTGCTGCCATGGATGATGACCTGAACGTGAGCGATGCGCTCGGCGCCCTGTTCACGCTCGTGCGAGACGGGAATCGCCTGCTGGACGGTTCGCGGCCAGTCGGCGCGGCAGGGGTGGCCGCGGCGGCGGCGTTGGTCGACGACTTCGATCGCGTGTTCGGCGTCCTGGCGCTGCGGGACAGGGAACGGAAGCGGCTGCCCGAGGCAGCCGCCGCCTGGCTCGATGACCGGGTGGCGGCTCGCGAGGAAGCGCGCCGGCAGCGCGACTGGGAACGAGCCGATGCGATCCGGCGCGAGGTCGAGGAACGAGGGGTCGTTCTGGAGGACACCTCCGACGGCACCCGGTGGCGGGTTCGCGAGCCCCTCCTGCCGGGCACGCCCGCAGCGGATCATGTTGACGCCTGAGAAGTGCTCGGGTATGTTAGCCGTCTCTCATCGCTGACGTAGCTCAACGGGTAGAGCGTCGGATTTGTAATCCGAAGGTTGTGGGTTCGAGTCCCACCGTCAGCTCAGTACGAACGGGCGCGATCAGGGCTGAGCACCTCGGCGGTGGGTTTCGAAGCCAGTATTGTCCCCCCTTTGGCGCAGCGGACTCGATCGCGTCGTGTGGCGGTGGGGTACCGAAGCGGCCAAACGGGGCAGACTGTAAATCTGCTGGCTCAGTCCTTCGGAGGTTCGAATCCTCCCACCACCACTGACGGACCGCCTCGGGCGGCGAAACGATCTTCGGTGCCGGGTGTGCTCCCGGCGACGGACCACGCGGGCGCTTCTCA
>CAZJXR010000006.1:36335-53899 GCA_964550085.1 uncultured Gemmatimonadota bacterium | reverse complement strand
CGGCTACGTCGGCGAGGACGTGGAGAACATCCTGCTCAAGATCATCCAGGCCGCCGACTTCGACATCAAGCGGGCCGAGCAGGGGATCATCTACATCGACGAGATCGACAAGATCGCCCGCAAGGCGGAGAACCCCTCGATCACGCGCGACGTGTCGGGCGAGGGGGTGCAGCAGGCGCTGCTCAAGATCCTGGAGGGCACGGTGGCTTCGGTGCCCCCGCAGGGAGGGCGCAAGCATCCCCAGCAGGAGTACATCCAGATCAACACCACCAACATCCTGTTCATCTGCGGCGGCGCTTTCGACGGACTCGAGGATGTGATCGAGGCGCGGCTCGGAAAGCGGCAGATCGGGTTCGCGGGCGGGGACGGCACGCCGCACTCGTACGACGACCGCACCAATCCGCTTACCTACGTGGAGCCGGAGGACCTTCTCCGCTACGGACTCATCCCCGAGCTGGTGGGCCGGCTTCCGGTTCTCGTCTCCCTGCACGACCTGGACGAGGACGCCCTGGTGGAGATTCTGACCCGACCCAAGAACGCGCTCACCAAGCAATACAGCAAGATGTTCGAGATCGAGGGGGTCGGGCTCACCTTCGATCCGGCCGCTCTGCGCGCGGTCGCGAAACAGTCGATCGAGCGCGGAACGGGGGCTCGGGGCCTGCGGGCGGTCCTCGAACAGGTGATGCTCCAGGTGATGTTTGACCTTCCCTCCCGGGACGACGTGGCCGAGGTGGTGATCACCCGCGAGACGATCGACGACGGAAAGGATCCCCTCCTCATCCTGGAGCCCGAGGCGGAGCGCAAGGAGGCCTGAGGCGGCGGTCGCCGACCGAACCGGAGCTTCAGTGCGACTCCGCCAGGTCGAGTTTCTGGGCGCGATCGCCACACCCGACCAGTCTCCACCCCTTCGTCTCCCGCACGTCGCCATCGCCGGCCGCTCCAACGTGGGCAAGTCCCGTCTCATCAACGCGCTGCTGGGCCGGAAACGGCTGGCCCGGGTGTCGAAGCGGCCGGGGAAGACGCGCGAGATCAACCTGTACCGGGTCAACGACTTCGTCCTCGCCGACCTTCCGGGCTACGGCTACGCGCGCGTGCCGGCCCAAGTCCGCGCCGGCTGGGGCGAGCTGATCGAGGGGTACCTGACCCACACCCCGGAGCTGCGGGGAATCGTGCTGCTGATCGACGCGCGCCGGGGGGCGGCACCGGACGATCGGCGCATGGTAGAGTATATCGCACACGCGGGCACTCCCGCGCTGGTGGTGCTGACCAAGATCGACAAGCTGCCGCGCTCGGAGCGCGGAGCGCTGGTGCGGCAAGTCGGAGAGGAGCTGGGCGTGCCCGAAGACCAGGTGGTTGCGACCTCGGCACGCACGCGCGAAGGTGTCTCGACCCTGCTCGACAGCATCGATGCCCTCGTCCGTTCCGATACCCGGGGGGAGCCTTGAACCGATACTCCGTGCGCTCGAATCGACATTCCGTCAGCAGGGTGGCGTTCGCCTGGGGAGCACTCGGCGGGCTCGCCTGCGGCAGCAACCCATCCGACGACCCCGCGCTGGGCGCCTCGACGGCCGTGGCGCAGGAGCCGTACGGAGCGGAGGCCAGCGGCGACCTGCCACCCGGCTACGGGACGCTGAAGCAGGACGACTTCACCGTTCCAATGGTGTTCGATGGGCTCCAGATGAAGATCACGCCGCTGCGGGAGTGGGTCATCCGTCTCTCCGCCCCCGACACCTACCGCCGGCTGAGCGGCTACAAGACCAGTCTGCGCGATCAGATCGAGGCGCTGGCTCGCCAGAAGGGGGACAGCGAATGGCCCCAGATCATGCTCGTGCAGCTGTTCACGCGGGAGCCGGAACGGGTGTTCGAGCCGATGGAGCTCGAGCTGGTGAACCAGAGCTTCGTGTACCGTCCCCTGGGGCTGATCCCGATCACACCCGACTTCGGGAGCGGTCGAATCAAGCAGAACCAGACCCAGCTCGCCGTCTACCTGTTCCCGTCCGACGTCAACCTCGATCTGCCGGTCGTGTTTCGCTACCGGGAAGCCCGGGGCACGGCGTGGGAGGGGATCCGGCAGCGGCTCGATCAGGAGAGGGCGCTGGTGCGATCGCGGGTGGCGAGCGCCCAGGGCGCGCAGGGGCAGTGATGCCTCACAGCTCGATGTCGTACTCCCGCAGCTTCCGGTACAGCGTCCGCTCCCCGATCTGAAGCATCTCGGCCGCCTTGCGACGGTTCCCCTCGACTTCGCGCAGGGTGGCCACGATCGCCTCACGCTCGAGCTCATCCATCGTCATGCCGGGCCGGAAGGCGATCACATCCTCGAGCTCGGGGTCGGTCGTCTCGGCGAGGGGGCCTTCCGGCACCTCGATCTCCTCACCCGGGGACCACTCGAAGCCATCACGGAGCAGCTCGGGGTGGCTGCGCCGGTAGTGCACGAACTCCTGCCGCAGGTCTTCGATGTCCATCTTGAGCTCGACGAGGGTCCGGAAGATGAACTCGAGTTGCGGCGCCACATCGCTGCCCGCGGCGGCAACCGCCTCCCCTCCGCCGCGCAGGCTGGGAACCGGGAGCATGGAACGGCCGCTCCCGGCCCGGATCTCGGGCGGTATGTCCTCGGCGCGAATTACCGATCCCGGCGCCAGGACGACCATCGACTCGATCAGGTTGCGGAGCTCGCGCACGTTGCCGGGCCAGCTGTAGGCGAGCAGGATGTCCATGGCGTCGGCCGTCAGCCCCTTGAACTCGCTTCCGTGCGCCTCGCTCAGCTGATCGATGAAGGCGCGCACGAGGGCGGGGATGTCCTGTCGCCGCTCGCGCAGCGGGGGCAGGTCGATGCTGAGCACGTTGAGTCGATAGAAGAGGTCGCGGCGGAACTCGCCCGCCTGCACGGCTGCCATCAGATTGCTGTTCGTCGCCGCGATCACCCGCACGTTCACCTCGATCTCCACATCTCCACCGACCCGCATGAAGCGCCGCGTTTCGAGCACCCGCAGCAGGCGGGTCTGAGTGGAGCGGGCCATTTCACCGATCTCGTCGAGGAACAGGGTGCCGCCGTCGGCGAGCTCGAACATCCCCTTGCGGCGTGAGGTAGCGCCGGTGAACGCGCCCTTTTCGTGCCCGAACAGCTCGGACTCGAGCAACGACTCGGGCAGCGCGGCACAGTTGACGGCGATGAACGGGCGTCCGCGGCGGGGCGACAGGCGGTGGATGGCCCGCGCCACCAGCTCCTTCCCGGTCCCACTCTCGCCGGTCACCACAACGGTGGAGTTCACCGGCGCGATCAGGCTTATCCGCTCGAGCACTTCACGGATCTGCTCGGAGGACCCGAAGATGCCGGTCTCGTTCTGCAGCCGGTACCGCTCGAGCTGCTGACTGAGGACGAGCAGCACCTCCTCGACGTCGACCGGCACGCCCAGGAGCGAGTCGAGCCCCAATCGCCCGCCGAGCTCGGCGCGCACCTCCGGGTCCGTCTCGTCGGTGAAGGCGATCAGCGGCGGACGGGGGACGCGCGCGTTGAGCAGCGCCGCCATCTTCCGCGCTTCGGCGCGCCCCAGGTCGCCGCTCAGCACGAGCGCGAACAGCGCCTCATCGCCGGTGGCGGGAACACGCGTCTCGAGCTCCGCCGCCGTCTGGATCATGTCCACTTCGTGCCCGTCCGCGGTGGCGGCCTCCCGGACCGGAACCGCGACCTCGGGCAGGTGGGCATCGATGAAGATCTTCGCCATCACTCCGTGGGCGTTCGCTCAACCCTCACTTGGTACTCCGCCTCAACACAACCGGCCGGGCGGTCGCCGTTCGCCGGCTCGGCGCGTCAGCGCGCGTCCGGGGTCTGGTGTTCGACCGTCGAGCCCCGCAGGATGTCCACGGCATGTTGGACGATCCCCGACAGGCTGTCCAGCCCATCGCGCACGCCACCGGGGCTGCCAGGCAGGTTTACGATCAGCGTCCGGCCCCGAATGCCGGCCGCGCCCCTCCCCAGGATGGCGAACGGAGTCCGTGTGCTGCCGTCGGCGCGGATGCGCTCCGCGATCCCCGGCGCGTCGCGAGCGATCACGCCGCGGGTGGCCTCCGGCGTCACGTCCCGGGGGCCGAACCCCGTGCCGCCGGTGGTCACCACCAGATCACAGCGCGCCGCATCCGCCCACCCGGTCAGCGCCGCCTGGATCGCGTCGGTCTCGTCGGCAACCACCGCCCGATCGGCAACCTGATGCCCCTGTTCGGCGGCCCAACCGGCGATCGTGTCGCCCGACACATCCTCGCGAACACCGGCGGCGACGCCATCGGAGACGGTGAGGATGCACACCCGCACAGGAGCCCGCTCGCTCAACGGCGAAGTGACCCCCCGGTGTAGAACGGAACCTTCTCCACCCGACCCGGGATCGGCTTGTCCCGGATCACCACCTCGAGCTCGTCGCCCGGTCGCGCGTCCGGGGGCAGATAGACGGTGCCGATTCCGTATCCGAGCGAGGGGCTGACCGTGCCGCTCCGCACCGGTCCCGCAGTCCGGTCGCGGAAGGCGACCGGGTGACCCGGGCGCGGGAAGCCGCGCTCGGTGAGCCGAAACCCGCGCAGCCGGCGGGTCAGACTCCCCTTCTGGGCGGCGAGCGCCTTCCGCCCGACGAACTCGCCCTTGTCGAGCTTGACCAGCCATCCGAGCCCGGCCTCGAGCGGCGAGGTGGTCTCGTCGATGTCGCTACCGTACAGCGCATACCCCATCTCGAGCCGCAGGGTATCCCGCGCGCCGAGGCCGGCCGGGACGAGCCCGTGGTCCGCCCCGGCATCGAGCAGCGCTCGCCACACCAGGGCCGAGCTCTCGGCCGGCAGGTAGAGCTCGAAGCCGTCCTCGCCCGTGTACCCGGTCCGGCTCACCGTGGCCGGCACGCCGGCCACGCTCGCCTGCGCGAATCGGTAGAATTCGATCGGATCCAGCGGCACGGAGGCGAGCGGCTGGAGGATATCGGCGCTCCGTGGTCCCTGGAGAGCGAGAAGGCCGATCTCGTCGCTCTCGTTCACCATCTCGACCTCGCTGTCGGCCGCCACCTCGACGACGTGATCCCAATCCTTGTCGATGTTGGCCGCGTTGACCACCAGCCGGTAGCGATTCTCTCCCAACCGGTAGACGAGAAGGTCGTCCACCACCCCGCCGTCCTCGAAGCACATCACCGTATACTGCGCCTGCCCGTCCTGGATGGCTTCCGCATCGTTGGTGGTGAGGCGCGACACGACGGCCAGTGCATCGGGCCCCGCCAGCCGGAACTCGCCCATGTGCGAGACGTCGAACAGTCCGGCCGCGCTGCGCACCGCCTCGTGCTCGGCCCGGATGCCCGTCGGGTACTGGACCGGCATCGAGAAGCCGGCGAAAGACACCAACCGCGCACCGAGCGCGACGTGCTCGTCGTAGAGCGGGGTGTGCTTGAGATCGGACATCGGTCCTCTGCGTCAGTCGTGAAACGGCCGCCCGTCAACCGAACGACGGGTGACGGCCTAGCGCATCAGCTCGAGCAGGATCGCCTTCTGCGCGTGCAGTCGATTCTCGGCCTCGTCCCACACCCGGGAGCGCGGACCGTCGATCACCCCCCCGGTCACCTCTTCGCCGCGGTGGGCGGGCAGGCAGTGGAGAAAGATGGCGTTCGGGTCGGCCCGCGCCATGAGCCCCTCGTCCACCACGAACCCGCGAAAGGCGCTCCGACGCTCGGCGATTTCCTCTTCCTGTCCCATCGAAGCCCACACGTCGGTGGTGACGACGTGGGCTCCCTCGGCCGCGCGGCGCGGCTCGTCGACCGACTCGACCGAGGTGACCGCCGCCGCGCGCTCGAGGATGGCGGGATCCGGACGATACCCCTCCGGCGACGCGAGCCGAATGCTGAACCCGAACCGAGCCGCGGCGTTGAGCCATGAGTTGGCCATGTTGTTGCCGTCCCCGATCCACGCCACCCGCAGGCGGGACAGGTCGGGGCCGAACTCCTCCAGGACCGTCAGCAGGTCGGCCAGCACCTGACAGGGATGGAGGAGGTCGGTGAGTCCGTTGATCACCGGCACGGTGGCCCACGTCGCCAGCTCTTCCACCTCCTCCTGCGCGAAGGTACGGATCATGATCGCGTGCACGTAGCGCGACAGGACCCTGGCCATGTCGGCGATCGGCTCGCCGCGACCGAGCTGGATGTCCCGCGCGGACAGGAAGAGAGCGTGGCCGCCGAGCTCGTACATCGCGACTTCGAACGACACCCGGGTCCGGGTCGAGCTCTTGGCGAACACCATGGCCAGGCTGCGGCCGCGCAGCGGTCGATCGCCCTCCCCGCGCGTCCGCTTCAGCCGGCTCGCCAGCTCGAGGGTCGCCTGCAGGCGCTCCGTCGGCCAGTCGGCCAGCGAGAGGAAGTGCTTGTCCCTCTCGAGTACCGGCATTTGGCTGCCTCGTCGTGTGCCGAAGATCGAAGAATGAGAGATCAGAGAATGTAGCGCCGCAGATCCTCGTCGGCCGCGATCCGGGCGAGTCGGTCGCGAACCCGGGTCGCGTCGATCACGATGCGATCGGTGCGGTTCGCATCCGGCAGGTCGAACATCACGTCATCGAGGAGCGTGGTGAGGACTGTGTGCAGACGGCGCGCACCGATGTTCTCCGCCCGCTGGTTGACATCGGCCGCGATACGCGCCAGTTCGATGATCGCCTCCTCCTCGAACACGAGCTCGCACCCCTCGGTGGCCACCAGAGCCTCGTACTGGCTGAGAAGCGCGTTCTTGGGCTCTTTGAGGATGCGGACGAAATCCTCTTCGTCCAGGCTCTTCAACTCGACGCGGATCGGGAACCGGCCCTGGAGCTCGGGAATGAGGTCCGACGGCTTGGCCACGTGGAAGGCTCCGGCGGCGATGAACAGCATATGGTCGGTGGTGATCATTCCGTATCGCGTCTGGACCGCCGACCCCTCGACGATCGGCAGCAAGTCCCGTTGTACGCCCTCGCGCGAGACGTCGGGCCCGGCGCCGCCGCGCTGCCCGGTGATCTTGTCGATCTCGTCCAGAAACACGATGCCCAGGTGCTCGGCCCGGTAGAGCGCCTCGTCGATGACCTCATCCATATCGATCATGCGGTCGATCTCTTCCGACAGCAGGATGCGACGCGCCTCGGCCACGCTCACCTGACGCCGCTTTTTCTTCTTCGGGAGCATCTCCTGGAACATCTCGCCGACGTTCCAATCGACGCCCTCCATGCCCAGCAGATTCGCGTCGAGCATCGGCATGGTGCTCTCCGTCACTTCGACCTCGACTTCCCGCTCCTCGAGCCGCCCGGCCCGGAGCAGATCCCGGAGCTTGTCGCGCGTCCGCCGGCGGCGCGCCTCGGACGCGGGCTCGACACTGGTGGTCTCCTGCTGCACGTCACCGCTCGAGCTGACCACGAACTGGCGGGGGCCCGAAGCGGTCGCCGGGGGGCCTTGCTGCGGCGCGGCGAGCGGTGGAAGCAGCAGATCCAGCAGCCGCTCCTCAACCCGATCGGAAGCCGCTTCCCGGCACTCGTCCTCTCGCTCGGCGCGCACCATGTTGACGGCAACGTCGACCAGATCACGGGCGATCTACTCCACGTCACGCCCCACGTAGCCCACCTCGGTGAACTTCGACGCCTCCACCTTGACGAACGGCGCCCCGGCGAGGCGAGACAGGCGGCGGGCGATCTCGGTCTTTCCGACCCCGGTCGGACCGATCATGATAATGTTGTTGGGAACGATCTCATCGCGGAGATCTTCATCCACGTTCTGGCGTCGCCAGCGGTTCCGCAGCGCGATGGCCACGGCGCGCTTGGCCTCCTCCTGTCCGATGATGTACAGGTCGAGCTCGCGCACGATCTCGCGCGGCGTGAGGTCGAGGAAGTGCTGGCGTCCCGTGTCGCCACCCACCCCGGGGGCGCCCTCCGTCGGTGCGGAGACCGTCTCCGTGTCGCCCGCTCCGCCACTCGCGCCGTCAGCCGAAGGAGTCCGCGGCCCGAGCGGCGCCGCCTGCTCCTCGCCTTCCGTCTCTTCTATGTGGTCTATCGTCTTCATCTCCGTCACTGCTCCTGGGGTCTCTCGCTGTCGTCGTCGTGGCCCGGCGTCGAACGCGCGCGCCGGTGCATGGCGCCTGCTCGGGCCGGACTCACGCCTCGAGCTCGAGCACTTCGATCTCCGCGTTGGTGTACACGCAGATGTCGGCGGCGATCGTCAGCGCAGCCCGAATCAGGTCGGGGGCGGCCAAAGAAGAGTGTGCGAGCAGGGCGCGGGCTGCCGCCAGGGCGTAGGCGCCGCCCGAGCCGGCGGCCAGGATCCCGTCGTCCGGCTCGATCACCTCCCCGGTTCCCGAGATGAGAAAGCTGTGCTCGAGGTCGGCGACGGCGAGAAGCGCCTCCAGTCGCCGCAGATAGCGGTCGCGCCGCCACTCCTTGGCGAGCTCGACCGCGGCCCGGGTGAGATTGGCCGGGTGACGCTCGAGCTGCTCTTCGAACCGTTCGAATAGCGTCAGGGCGTCGGCGACGCCGCCGGCGAAGCCGGCCAGGATCTTGCCGTCTCGCATGGCGCGCACCTTATGAGCCCGGGCCTTGACGACCGTATCGTTCATCGTCACCTGGCCGTCGCCGCCGATCGCCACCCGACCGTCGCGTCGCACGCAGAGAATGGTAGTGGCGCGAACCGTCATCTCGCACCGTCCCCGATCGGTTTCCGCGACCTGCCGGTCATGCGGCTCCCGTTCACAGGGCGGCCGCTCATATGGCCCGCGGATGGGCGGCCGCGTATACCCGGCGCAGCCGTTCCCGGGAGGTGTGAGTGTAGATCCGGGTCGTGGACAGGCTGGCGTGACCGAGCAGCTCCTTGACGGCCATGAGGTCGGCCCCGGCGTTGAGCAGGTGAGTGGCGAAGGAGTGACGGAGCGCGTGCGTGGAGAGGCGCTCGCCAGCCGCCACCAGGTCGAGGACGCGGCCTACGACGCGCTGAATCTGTCGGCGCGACAGCCGCGTTCCACGGATCGACAACCACAGCGGCGCTCGCACGCGGCCCGAGGAGGTGGCCGTTGCGCTCCGACGCACCTCCCGTCGCACCGACAGGTAGCGGACGAGGGCGAGGAGGGCGCGGGTCCCGATCGGGACGATCCGCTCCCTGCGTCCCTTTCCCACCACCCGCAGCTGCCGGGCCTTGAGGTCCACGTCCTGCAAGTCGAGCTGCTGCACCTCCGCCAGGCGCAGGCCGCACGAGTAGAGCAACTCGACCATGGCCAGGTTGCGCGCCGTCACCAGTCCCGCATCCGTCCGGGCGTGGCGCTCGAGAAGGTCGAACATCTCCTCCGCGCTCGACTCGGTGACGTAGCCCGGCACCGCCCGGGTACGTCTCGGAGCCCGAACGAGTCGGGCCGGGTTGACCTTCACTCGACCCGCTCGGTGGAGGTAGCCGAAGAACGCGCGCACGGCCGACAGCTGGCGGGCAATCGTGGTTCGTCTGAGCCCTCGGAATCCCAGCTCGCCCATGAACGAACGTACGACGAGTCGGTCCACCTCGCTCCACTCCCACGCGGGTGTTCCCAGATAGGCGAGCAGGAACTCTTCGAAACCGGCCAGATCACGCCGGTACGCGTCGACCGTGTTGGGCGACAGTCGGCGCTCGTGCTCGGCGTAGGCGAGGAACTCGCGAATCGCTTCGCCGGGCACTGTCGACGCTCCGGTCGGCGGCATCATCGGGAGGCGACCGACGCGGCGGTCGCCGGGCGGTCGACGAGAGCGGGACGGTCGGCGAGAGCGGGACGGTCGGCGAGAGCGGGACGGTCGGCGAGAAAGGAGTCCCGCCACTCGCTGAGCGCCTCGAGCGCCCGCGCGGACAGGGCTTCTCTCCGGGCGGCCCGGCCGCGCACCCGCTCCGATAGCGGATCGATGAGCCCGAAGTTGGCGTTCATCGGCTGGAAGTGATCGGGGTCGGCCTCGCGAAGGTAACGGCTCAGGCCTCCCAGCATGGTTGTCGTCGGCGGCATGACGGGCTCGGCGCCACGCATGATGCGATCGAGGTTCCAGGCCGCCAGCAGTCCGCTGGCCGTCGACTCGGTATACCCCTCCACCCCGGTGAGCTGTCCGGCGAACACGAGATCCGGTTGATCCGCCAACCCACCGTGGGGGGCGAGCAGGCGCGGGAAGTTGAGGTACGAGTTTCGGTGAATGGAACCGTAGCGCAGGAACTCCGCCTGCTCGAGACCGGGGATGAGCCGAAACACGCGTCGCTGCTCGCCGATCTTGAGGCGCGTCTGAAAGCCGACCAGGTTCCACATCTGACCGGCCCGATCCTCTTGCCGCAACTGCACGACCGCGTGCGGGGCACGACCGCTGCGCGGATCGGGCAGGCCTACCGGTCGCAGGGGACCGAAGCGGGGCGTGTCGCGACCGCGGCGGGCCATCACCTCGATCGGCAGACACCCTTCGAAGTAGGGGACGGCGTCCCAGTCGTGCCCCTCGTAGATGTCGGCCGCCAGCAGCGCCTCGATGAACGTCTCGTAATCCTCCTCGTCCAGCGGGCAGTTGAGGTACGCCGCTTCTCCCTTGTCGTATCGTGAGGCGAGGTAGGCTACGCCGGTGTCGATCGAATCGACCTCCACGATCGGGGCGATCGCGTCGAAGAAAGCGAGCCCCTCATCCCCCAAGCGCTGGCGAATCGACTCCGACAGGGCGTCGGAGGTGAGCGGACCGGTGGCCACGATCGCCGGGCCCGATGGGAGCTCGCGTACCTCCTCTCGTACAACCCGAATGCGCGGGTGCCCCTCGATGCGGGCGGTCATGGCGGCCGCGAATTGGGCCCGGTCGACCGCGAGCGCTCCGCCGGCGGGCACCCGACAGCGGTCCGCGATTTCCAGCAGCAGACACCCGAGCAACCGCATCTCGGCCTTGAGCAGCCCGTGAGCCGTGTCGAGGGAGGTGGACTTGAAGGAGTTGGTGCACACGATCTCGGCGAGCCACTCCGATCGGTGCGCCGGGGTGGTGACCCGCGGCCGCATCTCGTACACCACCACCGGGTGCCCCAGCTCAGCCAGCTGCCACGCCGCTTCGCACCCGGCGAGTCCGCCGCCGACGACGACCGTCGGGCTCATAGGACGCCTGACCGCACTCTCACTGCCCGCTCCGCGCCCGCTTCGCCTCCAGCAGCTCGAGTGCCTCCTCCAGGGTGACCTCTTCCACCGCCCGACCCTTGGGCAGCGAGGCGTTCGTCTTTCCGTGCTTCACGTACGGCCCGTAGCGACCGTTCATGACTACCACCGGCTGCTCGTCCTCGGGACTATTGCCGAGCTCCCGCAGCGGCTTCGAGCCCCGGCCACCGCGACCACGCCGCGGCTCGGCCAGCAGGGCGAGGGCCCGCTCGAGGCTCACGGTCAGCACGTCATCCTCCGGGGTCAACGACCGATAGTCGCCGTCGTGGACCACGTACGGCCCGTAGCGGCCGATGCCGGCTCGAACCGGCTCGCCCGTCTCCGGATGCGGTCCGACCTCCCGCGGCAGCGCGAGGAGAGCGAGCGCCGTGTCGAGGTCGACCCGCTCGGGCTCGAGGTCGCGCGGCAGGGAGGCGCGCGGTGGCTTCTCGCCGTCCTCGCTCGGGTTCCCGAGCTGCACGTACGGCCCGTAGCGGCCGGTGAGCAGCAGCACCGGCAATCCGGTCTTCGGATCGGTCCCGAGCTCCGTCGGCCCGGCAGCCTTCTTCTCGAGCAGGGCCAGCGCCTCCTCGTTCGTTAAGTCGCCCGGGGCAACGCCGTCGGGAATCGAGGCGGTGACGGACTGCTCGTCCTTCTTGAGCTCCAGGAAGGGACCGTAGCGGCCGATGCGGACGGCCGGGTCGAGACCCTCGAGGCGTACCGTCGATGCGAGGCGCGGATCGATCTCGCTCGCGCGCTCCGCCAGTCGCGTCTCGAACCCCTCGTCGCCAAGGTAGAAATCCGCCAGGTACTTGCGCCACTTGACCCGCCCGGCCGCGATCTCGTCCAACGACCCCTCCATGCCGGCGGTGAAGCCCTCGTCGACGAGATCGGGGAAGTGATCCTCGAGCAGGTGCGTGACCGCGAACGCCGTGTAGGTCGGCACCAGCGCCTTGCCCTCGTGGTAGGCGTACCCCCGGTCCTGGATGGTCGCGATGATGGTCGCGTAGGTGCTGGGACGGCCGATCCCGTCCGCCTCCAGCGCCTTGACCAGAGTCGCCTCGGTGTAGCGGGCCGGCGGCTTCGTCTCGTGCCCCGTCGGCTCGAGAGCGACGGGAGAAGGAGTATCTCCCTCGGCCAGCGGCGGGAGCAGCGTCTCGCGGTCTTCGAGTGCCGCTTCCGGATCGTCCGAGCCCTCGACGTAGGCGCGGAAAAAGCCGGCGAACTCGAGCTGCTTCCCGGTCGCCCGGAAGGCGGCGTCGTCCGCCCGGATCATCACGGTGAGGTGCCGGAGCCGGGCTTCCGCCATCTGGGTCGCCATCATGCGCTTCCAGATAAGGTCGTACAGCCGGCGTTCGTCCCCGCTGAGGCCGAGCTCGTCCGCGGTCCGTAACTCGGCCCCCGCCGGCCGGATCGCCTCGTGGGCCTCCTGGGCCCCCTTGGTCTTCGTCTTGTAGGTGCGCGGCCGGGCGCTCAGATACTCGCTCCCGTACCGCTCACCCACCCGTTTGCGGGCGGCTTCGATCGCCTGATTCGACAGGTGGAGCGAATCGGTTCGCATGTAGGTGATGTGCCCGGCCTCGTACAGCCGCTGCGCGACCCGCATCGTCCGTTGAGCCGGCATGTTGAGCTTTCGATTCGCTTCCTGCTGCAGACTGGATGTGGTGAAGGGCGCGTACGGGGTGCGGGTGGAACGCTGCTCTTCGACCGATTCGACCACGAACGACTCTCCGGCGAGGCGTGCGGCGAGCGCCGTCGCCGCGTCCTCGTCCAGAACGACCGCATCGCGTCCCCCCAACAGCAGGCCAGTGGCAGGATCGAAATCGGCTCCCGTCGCCAGCCGACGGCCGCCGAGCGAATACAGCTGCGCGTCGAACTGTTCGCCACCCTGCTCCAGACGCGCTTTAATGTCCCAGTACGAGGCGCGCCGGAAGGCCCGCCGCTGCCGCTCCCGCTCGACCAGAAGACGCACGGCCACCGACTGCACTCTGCCGGCGGAGAGTGGTCGGCGGCTGATCGGATCGACCGGCGAGATCTTCTTCCACAGCAGGGGCGACAGACCGTATCCGACCAGGCGATCCAGGATCCGTCGGGCCTGCTGCGCCTCCACCCGGCCCATGTCCAAGTCGCCGGGGTTGGCGACCGCATCGAGCACCGCGTCGCGGGTGAGCTCGTTGAAGGTGACACGCCGGAAGCGCTCGGGTTGCGTGGCGTACCCGAGCTGCTCCGCGATGTGGAAGGCGATCGCCTCGCCCTCGCGGTCGGGGTCGGTGGCGAGGAGGATGTCATCGGCCGATCTCGCCGCCGCCCGCAGCTTCTTGAGGATCGGTCCCTTGCCCCGGATCGTCACGTACTGCGGCTCGAAGCCGTTCTCGACATCCACCGCCAGTCCGCTCTTGGGCAGATCGCGCACGTGCCCGACCGAGGCCTCGATCGCGTATCCTTTCCCCAGGTAGCGGCCCAGCGTTCGCGCTTTCGCCGGCGACTCGACGATCACCAGGTGTCGGTCGCCGTCGCGGTTTCCTTTCGGCATGTATTCCGTTTCGTCTCGTTTCTGTCGTCTCTTCTGTGCGTCGCGGCTCGGTCGCCGGCCTCTAACAGGTCGCTAGTTCCCTTCACCACCCTTCGATGTTCCACCAGAGACCTGCGGCCGCCCGGGGCCGCCAGCGACAGCCCGCGCTTCCGTTTCGCCCCGCATCGCGAGGCGCCGGGATACGATCGCTACCACGCGGTCGGCCACCTCCTCCGGCTCCCGCCCCTCGGTCGACACCACGTACTCCGCGCGGGCGTAGCCCGCTTCGCGCATCGCCATCAGCTCGCACACCGACCGTTCCGGGTCATCCGGGTCGATCATCGGTCGCCCTCCCCAGCTCCCCTGCATGCGCCGCAAAACGGTCTGTGGGCCGACCGTCAACCAGATCCGTATCGCATCGGGCCACCGTTCGCGCAGCTCCGGACGGGCCATCCAACCACCCCCGGCGGCGATCACCGCCGGCACCATGCCGTCGGCCCGCTCGGTCGCCTCCCGCTCCAGATCGCGGAAACCCGGCTCGCCGAGCTGTGCGAAAGTCACGGGGATCGGCTGACCGCTCAGTCGTTCCACCTCGCGGTCGAGGTCCACGAATGGCAGCCCGAGTCGTCCGGCCACCAGAGCCCCGACGGTACTCTTTCCGGCAGCCATGAACCCGACGAGCACGATGCGGCTGGCAGTGGGTTCCATACGACCTCAGTCCTCGAACTGCCTCGCGTTCACGCGGTCGAGATACCCCTCGTAGTTGGACCGCATGTCGAGCAGCGAATCGGCTCCGAACTTCTCGATCATCGCGTCGGCGAGCACGATCGCTACCATCGCCTCGCCCACCACCGCCGCCGCCGGGACGGCGCACACGTCGCTCCGTTCCCGCACCGCGAGTGCAGGGCGACCGCTCTGCATGTCCACGCTGTCCAGCGGGCGCATGAGCGTGCTGAGCGGCTTCATGCCGACCCGCACGACCAGCGGCTCGCCGGTGGTGGTCCCTCCTTCGAGTCCACCCGCACTGTTTCGCCGTCGGCGGAACCCTCCGGTGCGGCGCTGCGCAGGCGCACGCTCGATCTCGTCGTGGACTTCGGAGCCCCGGGCGCCGGCGGCCGCGAAGCCGAGACCGATCTCCACTCCCTTCATGGCCTGAATCCCCATCATGGCGGCCGCCAGTCGACCGTCGAGCCGGCGCTCCCAGGATACGTGGCTCCCCAGACCGACCGGAAGTCCGGTGGCAACGACCTCGAAGACGCCGCCGAGGGTATCTCCTTCCGACCGCGCAGCGTCGATCGCGGTCACCATGCGCTCCGAGGCTTCCGGATCGAGACAGCGCACCGGCGATCGGTCGGCGGTTTCGTTCACGTCTGCCGGCAGCTCGATCGGCAAGGTGACGGCGACCGGACCGATGCGCGTCACGTGGCTTCCGATCGCGATCTCGAACTCGTGCAGCAATCTCCGTGCGATCGCTCCGGCCGCGACACGAGCGGCCGTTTCACGGGCGCTCGATCGTTCGAGCACGTCGCGGGCATCGAGGCGGTGGTACTTCAGCATTCCGACCAGGTCCGCGTGCCCCGGTCGCGGGAGCCGTACCCGGCGCAGCTCCGCCTCCGTCACCCCCGGTCGCGGCTCGACGGACATCGCCGTCTCCCAGTTGGCGAAATCCCGATTCGGGATCCACACCGTCACCGGAGAGCCGAGGGCCTCGCCCAGCCGGACCCCGCTCGTCACCCGGCCCGCGTCCGCCTCGATCTTCATTCGGCCGCCTCGGCCATGGCCCGTCTGCCGCCGGGCGAGCTGCTCGGCG
The DNA here is from genome assembly GCA_964550085.1 of uncultured Gemmatimonadota bacterium. Classification (GTDB taxonomy): domain Bacteria; phylum Gemmatimonadota; class Gemmatimonadetes; order Palauibacterales; family Palauibacteraceae; genus JBFILW01. Next base: position 38,462 of record CAZJXR010000006.1, on the reverse strand, counting down.
ACGTCCGCCGGGGCGATGGCGAGGCCGGCCGGCACCCCCTCCACGATCACCGTCAGCCCCGGCCCGTGCGATTCGCCCGCGGTGACGAAGCGGAAGTGATCGAACATGGGCTCTCCGCGTCTAGCAGGTCGCCCCACCCCGGGGCGGACCGGGCCCCAATGTAGACCGGGGGCTCGAAAACGGGAACGGGAGGAAGCGGCGAACCCCGGCTAGCGCACGGGAACGGAGGGGTCGGCGCCGGGGGAGCGCGGTTCGGCGTTTCGCGCCTCACCCGATCATGGGCTCACCCGATCATGGGCTCGACAGGGTGGCGACGTTGCGCGCTTCCACGATGTGGGGCGTGACCAGGATGATGAGGTCGATCTTCCTCTCGTTGTCCTTCGTCGACCGGAACAACGCCCCGAGGAGCGGGATGTTCATCAGTCCCGGAATGCCGCTCTCGCTCCGGGTCACCTCGCTCAGGGTGAGGCCCCCGATCACCGCCGTCTCGCCGTTGTCGAGCAGCAACCGCGTGTCACCCACCTGCTTCTCGAACACGAAGCCCACGTCCGAGACGTCGACGCGGAGCGCGGACCGCTCCGCGTGCAGATCCATGAGGATCTGACCGTTGGCGGTGATGTGCGGGGTCACATCGAGGATGATCCCCGTATCTTCGTAGCGCACCGTTACTTCGGCGGCCTCGGTTTGCGCGCCCGGCTCCAAGGTGCGGACGGGAGTCCGTTCGCCGACGTGGATGCGGGCCTGGTGGTTGTCGACAACCTGGATGGCGGGCGCCGCCTGCACATCCGACAGCGAGTGGGACTCGAGCGCCTCGAGGAACGCGAACAGCTGGTACTCGCCGATCGATATCGAGGCCAGAATGCTGAGCGCCGGGTTGACGACGCGGTCGTTGGCGTTGGCCAGCGAAGCGATGGAGCTGCCGGACAGGTCCACCACCGTCTCGTTGGTGTTCTTGAAGAAGGCTTCGGAATTCGGATCCAGCACCCCGTCACCGTTCACGTCCACCAGCTGCGGCGGCTCGGTCGGATCCGGCACCGGGATGATCTGGTTGAGGGCGTTGCCCGGTCGTTCACCCTGGAACAGGGCGTCGGGTCGGTTCTTCAGATCGTATACGATCCCGAGCTCGAACACGTCGGTGCGGTTGACGAAGATGATTTCAGCCTCGATCGACACCTGAGGTGTTCTGACGTCGAGCTCGCGAACCAGATTGTCCATCCGTTCAACGACGGTGGGCACATCGGTCACGATCACCGAGTTGGCCCCCTTGTGGGCGACGACCTGGCCCCGGTTCGGCGTGGCCAGCTGCCCGAGCGTCGCCGCCACCGAGTCCGCGCTCGCGTAGTTGATTCGGAACAGGCGCGTCTCGGTCTGCAACGTGTCGCGGGCACGGAGCCCTTCCAGCTTGTCCACCTCGATGATGCCCGAGGGACGACGTCGCCAGCCGACACCCTGAGAGGAGAGGATGGCGTCGAGGGCCAGGTCCCAGGGCTGGTCGCGGATCTCGATCCCTTTCACCGTGATGGTGGCGACTTCGGAGCTGGGCACGATCGACAGCCCGCTGAACTCCGAGAAGCCGGCCAGCACGTCCAGCATGCTGGCACTGTCGTACGCGACCGTGATGCGGGGCTCCTCGCTCTCCTGCACCGCCGCACCCACCAGCGAGCGGGAGGACGACAACACCACCCCGGCCGTGCGGCGCGGAGATGGTGACATGGCCAGCTCACGCCGGGCCCCGTCCAGACTCGTGCTCCAGGGATCGAAGCGGCCGCCCGGATTGTCCAGTCGCACGGTGATCCCGTCGGCGCGCTCGACAATCTCGTGCTCACCGTCGGTGGTGAGCTCGAACACGAGCCGCACCACGTCGTCCGTGAACTGACTGCTCCGCATGCGGACTACGCCACCGCGCGCGATCTCTTCGTACGACCACCGCCCGAGAGCGTGTCGGGCTCCTTCGATGTTCACCACCAGGCGGGTCGGATTCCGCAGCAGGAACTCCGTGTGCGAAACCTCACCCTCGGTGAGGATCATGATCTCCGTCGCCGACCCCACGGCGACGATGCGAACTTCGACCAGCGACGCCGCCGACTCACGGCGCGCGCCGGGCTCCTCGGTCGCGTGGCGGGCCGT
>CAZJXR010000006.1:8519-36325 GCA_964550085.1 uncultured Gemmatimonadota bacterium | reverse complement strand
ATGGCGACCGGGCTGGCGGGATCCCGCCAGCCCGGTTCGTCGTCGCGAGGTCATGCGCGCCGATCAGCCCTCGTCTTCGGGCTCGTCCGGGCTACCCGGCGCATCGCCGGGCTCCTCGGTCGCGTGGCGGGCCGTGTGACCCGGTATGGCGAGTGCCCACAACGCTGCGAGGACCGAAATGATATGGTGCGTGATCATTCGTCCTGCTCCTCCTCACGGTTCACCCTCAAGACCTCGGCGCGGGTGAGGCCGAATCCTGACACGGTGAACCGGACCTCGTCGGTCCGGATGTCATCGATCCGGGCATCGCCCAGCCACTCGCCTTCTCGCACCCGGTAACGCCGCATCGTCGCTCGATCGACCAGGACCGCCACACTCCCGATCTCCGGCGCGAAGATGATTCCGCTCAGCTCCAGGTCGGTGAAGCGAGGACCCATCTCTTCGCCCGCTCGAAGGGGCGCGAACGGATCCCGCCGCTCGTCACCGCCGGGGTAGGCGAACAGCTCGCGCTGGTAGGCGCCCGCCGTCGCCGTACCCGGGGTCTCCTGGATCTCGGCCGCCGTCATCTGCATCGAGCCACCGCGCTCCTGCGCCCCGATCGGCGCCGGCACGGCAAGCCAGCCGACGGCCGCCAGGGTTGCCGAAAGCAGGCGTCCACTACCCGTCATCCGACTCCTCATCCCCTGTCGCCGCGCTCCCGCCGACGACTCCTGGCGGAGGCAGGATGAAAGTCTCGAGCCCGAACAGGGCGGTCACCAGCTGCCTGCCGCTCGGTGTCTCCCCGGCCGGCGTAATCTCGACCACCTGGGGCCGGACGATGCGGTCGAGCGAAGCCACCCGAGCCAGGAAGCGACCGATCCGGTGGTACTCGCCCTCCACCGTCATCTGCCAGTCCTGCTGCACGAAATATCCGGCGGTGTCCGCCACCGGCGGCGACGGAGCGACGCTGATCAGCTTGAGCCCGAGGAGCTCCGCCTCGGCCGCGATCGCCTCGTAGATCGCCGGCATCTCGGACTCGGAAGGAACGAGCCGTTCCAGCTGCGCGAGCTGACGCTTGGATTGCTCCAGCTCCCCGCGCAGCGCATCCAGGTTTCCGATCCGGGCGTTCGCCTGCTGGTTCAGGAACTCGAGCTCCTCCATCCGCGCTTCGTCCTCCGCCAGCTGCTGTTGCCGTGGAGAGTAGAGATAGAGGTAGTAGACGGCTCCGAGCGCGAGCGAAACGATGAGGGCGAGCAGCGCCTTCTGGCTCCGCGGTTCGGCTGGGAGCAGCGCCATCGCTACGTGCCGGCCCCCAGGATCGGTTCTCCCCCTGTCGAATCTCCCTCACTGACCTCCGGTGGCGATTGCGCCTGCTGTACCTCGAGCGTGAATCCCTGCGCCGCCAGGCCGTCCACCTCCTGCAGGCTGGTGCTGCGCAGCTGCACGACGCTGAAAAACGGAGAGCTCTCCAGGTCGCGCATGAAGCTGGTGATGATGAGCGGCGCCGCCGCCACTCCCTGTATCTCGATCACCATGTCGGGAGGCGGCACGGCCTGTTTGAGCGACGTCAACCAGGCGTTGCGCGGCAGCGCCCGGCTCACCTCATCCATGACGTGCGGCCACACGTAGCGGCCCTCATCGAGGCGGCGGACCAGCGCCAATCGGGCGTCGATCTCCGAACGTTGCCGGGTCAGGCTGTCGCTGAGCGCGCGGAGATCGGACACGCGCGCCGAATCGGCCGCCGCCGCCTCGAGGCGCGCCTCCAGGCGACCGGTACGCGAGCGCTGGGTGAGCCACAGGGCCCCGGCGGCGAGCACGACGACTGCGGCGACGGCGACGGCCGCGGCGACCCACGGATCGCGCCCTGCCGGGCCGAGACCGAGCCAGCGAAGTGACGCAAGCGACAGACGCATCCGCCGCCGACGGCGCCTCGCTCCGGGATTGAGGTTGACCTCGATCATCAGGCCACCCGCCTCAAGGCGAGCCCGACCGACAGCATCATCAGCGACGCGAGGTCGTGTTGCTCGAGAAAGTCCATCGCCTCCGGCTTCGCCTGCATCTCTTCCACCGCCGAAGCAATCACTGTCTCCACGCCGAGTCGCTCGGCCAGCGCCTCGGCCAGCCCCGGCACGTGGACTCCGCCTCCGCACAGGTAAAGCCGGCTGAGCGTGGCTCCGAACTCGCGCGTCTCGAGGAACGCCGTCGCTCGCTCGACCCCGCGGGCAACATCCTGCGAGCGCTCGAACAGAAAGGCACGAAGCTCGGGGTCAGCATCGCCGCGGAGTGCGGCTTCGGCCTCCTCCGCCGTCATCCCGCGCTCGCGCTGCAGGTCGACGGTCAAGCGCCGCGTGCCGAAGGTCAGGTCGCGGGTCAGAACCGGGATTCCATCGTCGAGGATGTTCACCGTCGTCGAATCGTGACCGATGCTGACCAGTCCAGCGATGCCCTCCATGGCGGCCGGATAGTTGACCTCGAGCGCGTTGTGGAGCGCAAACGCGTCGACGTCGACGATGGTCGGGTTCAGATCCGCTTCTTGGAGCAGGGCGATCTTGTTCTCGACCAGCTCGCGTTTGGCGGCGACGAGGAGAACGCTCATCTGCAACCCTTCCTCGTCCGGGTCGGTTATTTCGAAGTCGAGCTGTACGCTGTCCATGTCGAAGGGGACGTGCTGCTCGGCTTCCCAGCGAATCACCTCGCGCGCGTCGGCTTTGTCCATCCGGTCCATCTGTACCGACTTGATGATGACGTCGCGTCCGCCGACGCTGGTGACCACGTCGCGGATGGAGATGTCCTCTTCTTCGAACAGAGATTGGATGGCCGCTGCCACCAGGCCGGGATCCATGACTTCGCCATCGACGATGGCGTCCGCCACGAGTGGCCGCACGGCAGCTTTTTGTAACTGGGGATAGCCCTTCGAGTGGTCGACGATCGCGACCTTGAGAAGCCCGCTCCCTACATCCAGGCCCACCGATTGTTTTGATCGACCGAACCGTATCGGCGTCATTGCAGCTCAGCCGCCGCAACCGGTCTCGGTCGAGCCGCGCAGGCTCGCACGGATACCCTGGACCTCCTCCACCCTGAGCCGAACGAAAGATCGTTCCGTCTTTATAGTGCGCCCTGCCCAAGCTGTTGGCAACAGTAGTCGAGGCTCGTTGCGCGGTCAGGGCGATCGATGCGTGTTACGGAGAACGGCCCCGTACATCAGCCTGCGCAGGGGCGGAGCGCGACCGCCGGCGCCGGTCGCGGTGGCCGATAGGACCACCTCGACCACATCGACGAATCCCGGCGGGGACACCGCGGCGTGGAGCGCACCGTCGACCGTTCGGTACGCGAAGGCGGAAGGGGACGCGAACGGCGTGGTGAGCTCCTGAGAGTTGCGTCGCAGGGCGAGCACCGGAGCTGTCCCGCTCGCGGCCCGAAGCCTGTAGGTGAGCCTCCCATACCAGCGGATGAGCGAGCCGGCGGGCGGCGCTCCGGCTGAGAAGGCAGCGCGCCAGCCGACCAGCCTCCGGTACTGATCGTCTCTTCCCGAAGCGGGGGTGCCCACCCGCAGACAGGCATCGCGCGGCACCGCACCCGTCTGGGCGATCGCCGGCGCACTCCCGTCGGCAAAGCTCCATCTCGGCTCCAGCGGCGGAGAATACGCGACGCCGCGGAACGTCGAGGGGAGGTTGGGGGCAGAAACGCTGTCGAACATGAACACGATCGCCTCGTCGATCCCGATCGAGTCGCACACGACTCCGCGCGCGATGTCGAACCGCAGGACGACCGAATCGGGCTCCGCCGCCAGCAGATCGTCGCCCGCTCCGAGGCGGAGCTCGGAGCCGAGCACATCTGTGGTGGCCCGGAGATTCTGGGCGACCAGGGCCGTGTCATCGTGGTGACGGTAGAAGTCGCCCTGCGCCCGGATCACCGATACCAGAGTTGCCCCGATCACCCCGCTCAGCGCCATGACCAGCAACAGCTCCACGAGGCTGAAACCGCCTCTCGAGTCCACCCCGCCCGCGCGCGAGCCGGTCCTGTTCACGGCCCGGCCGGGAGCGGGAGCGGCAGGTTGGCCGCCGTGGTGACCGTTCGGGGAAAGAGTGGAGGAGGCCCGGTCACGATGACCGAAACGCGCTTGAGCCGGTCGTCCAGGCGTTCGACTACTCTCTCCACGACGTAGCTTCCGAGCCCGGCCACCACCGTATCGGTCATCGGTTGTAGCGCGTCGAACGGGAGGCCGGATGCCCGCTCGAGGTGCTGCTGCGCGACGGTGAGCTGCTCGGTACGCAGCGCGGCATGGAGCAGGCGCTGACTCGTCGCGGTCACCAGGCCCGTGACCGCGATCAGACCGATCCCGAACAGCGCGAGGGAGATGGCGAGCTCGACGAGGGTGAAGCCGTTCCCAGAACGCGGACTCACGGCGTCACCACCCGCTCGACTCGGATGCGTCCGAGAAAGTTGACTACCAGGCGCACGCCCCGGCGGCCGCGGTAGAGGTAGATGCTGCCGGGGGCGGCCTGACCGCGGGAATTGAAGCGGAGCGACGCCGGCCGGACACGCAGCGAATCGACCCTCGCGGCCTCGGGTCCGGTGAGCGACAGCACGGCGAGGGCGCTGTCCTGATCGTCGAGCAGCCACAGCTCGCCCGGTGTGAGTTCGCGAACCCGCACCGAGCCGCGCCGATAGATGGCCACCGCACGTGCTCTCTGTACGTGGTCACGCGTCACCCGCGCGGCGGTGGCCAGCGCGGACGCGTCGACCATGGCCCGGAAACCGCTGAGGGCAACCACGCCCAACAAGCCGGTGAGCGCCAGCGCGATGGCCAGCTCGATCAGCGAGAACCCGGCCTCCGCGCGGTGCCACCGCCTTCCTCGCCTCGCTGTCGCGTCACTTCTCGCCATCGGGTCGCTCCTGGCAACCGGCCGGCCCCGCAGCCGCACCGCCGCGCCGGCAGCCGGAACGGCGGCCGATGTGCCGCCGTCCCGGGAACGGCAGGCTCGGAGGCGCGCTCAACGGCAGATCAACCAGAGAAGCGTCGCGCGGCCAGCGGTCGACGGCGAGGCGCCGATATGGTGGACCGCGAAGCCGGGTCGCGGCGGAAGGCGATGTCGCGAGAGGTGATGTCGCAGTGGGGCTGGCCCGACGGACGCCGGGGCGTCCGCTAATTGCAGGTCACGACGGCGTTGCTGGCCCCGCCGTACGCGATGTAGCAGGTGCGGCTGGTGCCCGGGTGGTCGGCGTGCGCTCCCCATCCGGTACTGGACGCGCTGTCGATGGTCACGGTGACGCCGAGGCTGGGGCGGTAGTCGGCGGTGGTGAGGACCCCGTCGGGCGCGTACGCCTGGTTCGTCACGTAAAAGGCCTCCTGCACGGCGGCGAGATTGCGGAGGTCCGAGCGCATGGATGCCTCGATCGATCGCGACTTGGAGCGCGTGAGCTGCGGAATGGCGATCGCGGCGAGCAGGCCGACGATCGCGATCACGATCAGCAGCTCGATGAGCGTGAACCCGCCTCGGCGGCGGCCGAACCTGCCTGTTGCGCGCACTCGCGTTTCCCCTCGGCCTCGTGCTCTGACCGCCGACCGCGAGCCGGCACGCCAGATGGTATCCTCGCCGCCGTGCCCAATTGCAACGGCTGTGCCCGATCGAACCGGAGGTCAGAACTCGTTGTGTGTGAGCGGGTTAGGAGCTGGACCGGGGTCGCGGCGAAGCGGAGATCGGAGAATGGATCAGTGCAGAGTACGCGAATCCGCCGCGCCTCCGCCGGGTGCAGGCGGCCGAGTCCGAGCCGCGCGACGATTCCCGCGCGTCGCGCTCGAGGCAGGTCAGTCGAGGCGGGCGAAAGAGCCGCCGCGAAACAGGTATGCCGGTCGCTCCGGGTACAGCGCCCGCAGGAGCCGGTTTCGATCGCCGAGGTCGCGGGCCACGATCCAATCGCCGGCCAGCGCCGGATCGTTGGCGATCAGGTGCGGCGCGTAGACGGTGTATCCGAGGCTGTCGCGGCGCAGCGCATCGACGCAGCGCCGGGTCAGGGAGGCCCCCGGACGCAGTCGGAGGGTCGGATCTTCGTTGAGGTCGGCCGGAACCGTACGCTCGTCGAGGGCGAGGAGCGTCTCGATCTTCCCGCTCAGCTCCGCGCCGCCGATGGACTCCGAGGCGGAGTCGACGAGCTCCTGCAACCGGCAGTGGTCGAGGTGTCGATAGGCCACCTCGACGATCGCGGCAGGGACACCCGCCCCACGTAGCCTGGCGATGATCCGATTGCCCCAGCTCACCGGTACGAAGATGAGCCCGCCCTCGATACCGGCCGCCCGCGCCTCGCCGACGAGGTCCACCTTCATGCTTCGGAGTCCGGTCGCGTACACGCGGCCGCGGGCCGGAATCGAGTACAAGACCGAGTAGCCCAGACAGAGGGCGAGCGCCACCGCTCCCACCGTAGAGGCACGGACCGGCCGGAACAGCCCTCCCAGACGGATGGGGATGCGTCTCATCTGCGCACAGGCGACCACCAGAGAGCGCGCCGTGAGGGGGAGAAGCATTGCGAGGCCGGAGTACAGGAAGCGGGGTCCGAGGAAGGCGTCGCGGTGCCAGTAGAAGAAGTGGGCGGCGGGGATGGCCAGGAACGACCACAACAGCCACCGGTCCCACGCTCGCCCCAGCCAACCCGCGGCGAGCGCGAGCCCGAGCGGCAGGAGAGCCGGCACGGGCCACTCGAACAGATACAGGTCGAGGAGCGCCAGGTCGACCAGCTCGTTGCGAAGTCCGGCGAGAGGAGTGTGGTCCATTCCCCACGGTGTGGAGTGAAACCCGAGACCGTGATCGGAGCCCCACAGCCGAAGGTAGCCCGGTTCGGTCGCCACGCCGGTCGTCACGCTGTTGTACAGGAGATAGACGGCCGCCACGGCGAGGAAGGTGGTCGCCCCCGCGACGACCTGTCCAACGCGTGACCGGAGCCAGCCGAGCCGAACGACCGGAACCACGAACGACAGTCCGACCGCGAGGGCGGTGAGGGGGCGGCTGAGGAATGCGCCGCCGAGAGCGAGTCCCGCCAGCACGGCGTCACCGCCGCGGCCCCCCTCCTCCCAGCGCCGGAACAGGTAGAGGAATAGGGCGACGAAGAACAGGGTCGAGACGTGGTTCATGTGGCTGGCGCCCATAAAGAGGAGGAAGGGGCACACCAGCGTGAGGGCGAGCGTGACGAGCGCGGTGGGTCGGTCGTAGGTCCGACGCGCAAACCGATGCAGCAGGAGCGCGGTGCCAACCGACAACAGGATGGGCACGACCCACGTCGCCCCCGCCGCGTAGCCGACCGCGAGGAGAGCGGCGTGACCGGGCGGGTACTGGGCGTACCACCGCCCCGCATCCATCACCATCTGCTGAGTGGCGAAGAACTCGGGCAGGGACGGGACCGGCGCGGTGAGCGCGCCGGAAGCGAAGATCTTGGCCTGGAAGAGCTGCGCAATGCTGTCGACCAGGTGCGGGCGATGGTGGAAGGCGAGGCGGGAGATAACCGACAGAACGATGGCCAGTGCCGCGGCGGCGGTCGCCACGGCGGCCTGCTCGGCGCCTGCCGGCAGCGTGCGCGCGTGCACTCGACCGAGGAGTGGCTCGACGGCCAGTGCGAGCAGCCAGGCGAGCGCGAGGCAGATCGCCACCCCCAGCGCCCACTCGCCCGGCGGAACGAGCGCCTGGGCACCGTCGATGTCGCCGAACATCGACCGCAGCGGCAAGAAGGGGACGGCGATCAAAACGATGCCCGCCGCGCGCGCGGCTTTCACTCCGTGGCCGCCGTCGTTCTCGGTCTCCACACGTACGGAGCCGACTCCGAGGCGAGCACGTAGTTCTCACGAATCGCGCGCAGAATGCGCGGACTGCGCCAGAAATGCGCAAAGCCCTCGGCACCCGGGACGCTCGGCTGCGTCCGGGGACCCAGCCGCAGGTCGGTGTCGGTGAGGATGAACGGCACCCGCCGGCTATCCAGCGCCTCGATAAGGGAGCCCCCGTCCCAGACGCCCGTCTGGTGCAGGACGCCGAACGCGAAGGTGTCGTTCAGATACGGCATGGCACCGGCTGCGCGGACGGCCGGAATGTACTGCGCGTCGACCAGCGGGTAGCCGCTCGCGTAACCATCGAGGTGGATCGTCCACTCGCCGCGTGCCATCGTTCGCACCACCCCGAGCGCCTGACCGGCCCGCGGCAGCGTCACCGCCGCCGCCCACACCGTCAGCACCACAGTGGCCGCCGGCCGCAGATGCCCGCGAGCCGACGGCGTGACTCGCGCGCCGGACTGGTAGCGCGCGAGGCCCAGCAGCAGGAGAGCGAACAGCGGCTCGAGCAGGTAGTTCACGCTGGCACCGATCCGGACCGTGGCGGCGACGTTGAGAATCAGGCTGCCGATCACCCACAGCTCGAGAAATGCCAACCGGAGCGGCACCGCCCATACGAGCAGGAGCAGGACCGCCGGGAGCCATTGGAGCGGTCGGCTCTGGAGAAGGGTGGTGGTCAGGTTGCCGACGGAGGTGGCGCCGGTGACGGCGGTCACCGTATTCAGCACGTAGCCGCCGGCCGTGACCCTGTCCAGGCACAGGACGCCGACCGCGATGACCGCGGTCAGCACGGCCGCGAAGGAGGCGGCGCGCTTCCATCGATGGCCGATGCAGAGCGCGACCACGAGGGCGAGGGGAGCCATCACGAAGCTCTGCTTGGTGAAGAAGGCGAGTGCGAACAGGGGCAGCGCAGCCCACAGGCGTCGCGGCTCCGCGTCCGCCCCATCGATGACGATGGCCGCCCCGATGACGGTCCACAGCAGTGCCAGGGTGTCGACCTGGGCCCCGGCGAGGAGATTCGAGATCGGCGGCGCGAGCAGCAGTGTGCCGAGCGCGATCACCAGGTACCAGGCCGGCGTCCGGCGACCGATGGCGACTCCGGTCACCATGGCGAGCGTGCCGAGGATGGCCGCCGCGGCGACGAGGCGTGGCGCGAGCAGGGAAGTTTCCGTGCTGGTGAGAGCGGCCAGGCCGGCCGACAACAGGATGTAGAGCGGCGGATACAGTGTCATCACGAGCGGCGGAGCGACCCAGCCATCGGCCGGATACAACGCCGCGAGGTCACCCGAACCGAGAAAGGCACCGAGGCTCGCCAGCACGTTGCCCTCGGTATAGTAGAAGAGCCAGCCGGACCGCACGACCCGGATCGCTCCGTACGCGATAGCGATGGCGATGAAGCCACCGAACAGCGCCGCGGCGAGCCGCGCTGCAGGCCGGCCCAACGCTTCCAGCCGGGCCGGCCAGCGGTTCAACCCAGCTCCTCCCCCTCGAGGGAGGAGAGCATCGACCCGGGAGCCGCGGTGGGCCGGTTACGAAACCGGGCGACGACGTATGGCGGCCGACCTTTGGTCTCGTTGTAGATGCGACCGATGTACTCGCCGATGATGCCGAGCGCCACCAGCTGGATCCCGCCCAGGAACAGGATCGATGTCATGGTCGACGCCCACCCGGTGATCGCCTGCCCGGACACCAGCTTCTGGTACAGGACGTTCAGCATCACGAGGAAGGCGACCCCGGAGACGGCGAAGCCGAGCATGGTGGCCAGCCGGAGCGGCAGCTGGGAGAAGGCGAAAAACGCATCGGTCGCCATCCGAAGCAGCTTGAGCGGCGATTGACGCGGGTTGCCGGCGTATCTCTCGGCGCGCTCGAACTCGATCCCGGTCTGGCGTCCACCCACCCAGGCCCGGAGGCCACTCACGTAGCGGTCGCGCTCCGGCATGCCGTTGATCAGCGCCACCACCGATCGATCCATGAGCGAGAAGTTACCCGCGTCGGGCGGAATCTCGAGCGGACTCAGAACGCGAAGCATGCGGTAGAAGAGTGAGAACAGCGCTCGCTTGAGCCACCCCTCCTTCCGCTTCCGCTTGACCGCGTAGACGACGTCGTACCCCTCCTCCCACCGCTTCACCAGCTCGGGGATGACCTCGGGAGGATCCTGCAAGTCTCCGTCGAGGAGGACCGTGACCTGCGCCGATGCGTGCGCGAGCCCGGCCGCGATGGCCAGCTGCTGGCCGAAGTTCCGCGACAGCTGCACGGCGCTCACGCGCGAATCGTGCTCGCAAAACCAGTCGATGATCTTGGCTGATGAGTCGCGGCTCCCGTCGTCCACGTAGATGATGCGCCACTGCGCGGTGAGGCGCTCGAGCACCTCCTGCAGCCGTCGCTGGAGCTCGCCGAGGATGCGCGCCTCGTTGTATATGGGGACCACGACATCGATCGTCCGGAGTGTGCGCCGCGCTTCCGCGCGCGGCTCCGCCGTCGCCGCGGCTCGCCGCGTGCTTCGTTCCGGGGTCCCGGTCGTCACGGTGATCATCGCCTCATCCCCCCTTTGATGTCCTGAGTGTCTGACATCACTCGGTGTCGACGTCGCGGGACCGCCTGCCCTTCTGCGACGCCACGCCTCCCTCCCCTTCCCCCGTCCCGTCGCCGGCGGGGGCCGGCTCGAGCATGTACAGCCCTGCCAGCTCCACTCCATCCAGTTCGACTGAGATCAGGGGCCGAACGTCTCGGTAGATTCCCCATTCGATCGGGGTGAACATCCCGCGTCGCCCGTAGATCAGGAAGTAGGGCGCCGGGATGGTGTCGGAAATGTGGATGTCCTGGCGCAGCAGCCCGAGGGCCTGGAGACCGAGGAAGTAGTCCTGGCTCGGAAAGGTGGCCATCACGGCCCCGGGCGGGAGCACTTCGTTCAGCCGCGCCAGGAAGGCCGGCGTGAGCGCATCGTACCAGTAGGTGATCTCCATGCCGCGCTCAGCGGCGCCGCGCACCCCGCCGATGACCTCGTTGTAGTAGGAGAGGTAGTATGGCGCCGTCCGTACGCGCTGGTGGTGAGCCGGAACGAGCAGCACGAGCACCGCGGTCGCGCCGGCGAGGATGGCGGCCTGGCCGGCCAGGCGCCGGCGGAGGGCGCCCCACACCACCGCCCATCCGCGTCCGGCCAGCAGCGCAACGAACGGAAACATGGGCAAGAAGAGCCGGACGCCATCGTGGTTGGGAGAGCTCGGCAGGGCGAGCAGCGCCCAGAAAAATGCGATCTCGATCAGGCACAGCACGGCGATCGGGTCGCGGCGCCACTTCGTCAACCCGGCGCCTGCACCCCACAAGGCGAGCACCAGCAAAGTCAGAGGAACGGTCACCAGGGTCATCACGGCCCCGTGGTGCCAAGGCACCCGGTACCCGTAGCTGCGCCCCAGGTAGTAGGTGGAGATCGGGATCACCTCCTCGCGGCCCGTACTGTCGGCGATCAGACCGCCCAGGTATCCGATCGGATCGTGCCAGGCGAGCGGATTGAGGAGGTAGAAGAGGGCCGCGCCCCCGGCCACCACCGTCACCAGTCGCACCGCGGTGGCGGGGCGACGGCGGTACAGGACGGCCCACGCGATCAGCGGCAGGGGCAGCAGCAGCCCGGTGAACTTCGTTCCCATGGCGAGGCCGAGCCCGATCGCGGCCACCGCGAGCGCCGCCGGACGCCTGTTCTGCAGAAAGCGGAGCGTCCCGATCGTTCCGGCCAGCCAGAACAGCGACAGCGGGGTGTCGGTCGCCGCCACGTTGGCGTGCCCGGCCACGCGCGGCATGAGCAGCAACGAGGTCGCCGCCACCGCGCCGGCCGCCAATCCCCATTCGGCCGCCGCCACCCAGGCGACCGCCCCCACCAGCAGCCCGAAGAAAAGCAGCGAGGCAATGCGGAAGCCGCGCACCGACCCGAGCCGCTCCCCGCTCGCCCACTCGGTGAACGCCATCGCCTGCTTGTAGATCGGTGGGTGCGGATTCCAGTAGTGAGCCCAGTCCCAGGTCTCGGCGATCCGCTCCCGGGTGAGCTCCGCGCGGCGGTCGGGGCCGGCGAGCACGCGGGCCGTCCAATCCTGGATGCGAACGGCGGAGGAGAAATAGTACGGCTCATCCCACGTCACCCCGACCCGATTCACCTCGCCGCTCGTCCACCCCAGCGCGAGCACGGCCGCCGCCGCGCTCAGCGCAGCGCGGGGGCCTCGGGCCGGAACCGAGGAGCTGGCCATCAGCGGATCCTGTAGACCATGAACAGCGGCACCCCGTCGAGACTCAGCTGGTAGAATGGCGCCCCTCCCTGTTGGGTCATCGCCCGCTCGAGTCGTCGGTGCTGGCCGACCCGATTGAGGACGAACAGGTAATCGCGCTCGCGCGGGGCACGCGGCAGCCGAACGGTCAGGAACGAACCCGGGGCGTCGCACACCCAGGCCTGCGGCTCGCCGCTGGCCGGGTCCACCAGCTCGCTTTCGAGCCGCCAGTCGCGGTGGGCGCTGCCCACCGCCTGGTAGAAGCACATCTCCTCCATGAAGAAGCCGGCGTCGATCCGCGCCCCGGCCGGGATCGCCGTCGCCAGCTCGTCCAGCAACGCGGGCGAGAGCGTCTCCTTCAGACCGGCCACCTCGAGACCCCGGCGCTCGGCGCCCCGGATGCCCCCCACCAACGCGTTGAAGTACGAGAGCTGATGCGGGTGGAGCTGAGCCGTGCGCAGGGCAGGCAGGGCGGCGAACGCGATCAACACCAGGAACGCGACCGTCGGCCGCGACACGGGTCCGCCGACCGGGAGGCGCCGCGCGACCGCGTCTCCCACCCGCGCGACCCCCACCCCGGCCACCACGCCCAGGAACGGGAAGACGGGAAGGAAGAGGCGGATTCCGTCGTGGAGCGGCGCCTGTGGGAGGAGGAGCGCACCGTACACGACCGCCGCGTTCAACACCACCAGCTGCACCGCCCGGGAGCGGCGCCACCCCGACAGCCCCACCCCGATGGCGATCAACCACGGAATCGGGATCACGATCGCCGTCCACACGAACGGATAGTGCCACGGTGGTCGAAAGGCGTAGATACGCCCGAAGTAGTAGGTCTGAATGCTAGCGCCCGCGTCGGCCGAGCGGCCGAGGCCCGCACGCAGGTAGTCGGACACACCGGCCACCGGCGCCACCCACAGGGCCGGGTTGGTCAGAATGAACACCGCCACGGCGGCGACTGCCAGCTGCGCGACGTCGAGCGCTCGAAACGATCGCCGCAGCAGCAGCCACGCCCCCAGCACCGGCACCAGCAACAGGCCCGTGAACTTCGTCGCCGCCGCCGCCCCGAGCAGGACACCGCATCCGAGCAACCACGCGCGCCGGCCGCGCCGGATGTAGATCTCCAGGCAGCAGACCGAACCGAACCAGAACGCGGCCAGGAAGGTGTCGGTGAGGGCCAGGTGGCCGTATGCGAACAGGGACGGGATGGTGAGAGCGGCCACGGCGGCGGCGACGCCGGCCAGCACCGAGCGGGCGGACCAGCAGGTGAAGCCCGCGCAGGCAGCCACCAGCGCCGCGTAGGCCACCGTCACCGCGACCCGGTACGCGGTGAGCGGATCGAGGAGGCGCCCGAAGGCCAGGTAGGAGAGGCCGCCCAGCTCTCGCGACAGGGGCGGGTGCGGAACGCGCTCCGGCCACCAGCGCCAGTAGGCGAGCAACCCCTCCGGGCGCAGCGCCTCGGCTCGACCCCCTTCGCCCGTCGCGGCGAACAGCGACTTCACCCACTCGATCTGGAGCAGGGAGCTGGTGAAGTAGTTGGGCACGTCGCTGGCGATCCCGTAGTCGTGGAGGGTGAGACCGGTGAGAAGCCCGGCGACTGCAAACGCGCCGCCGAACAGGAGGATGAGCGATCGACGATCGGAGGCGGTCACGAGGTCCGTCCCGGCGTTCCGGTGGACCGCGCCCGGTAGGCGTGACCGGAGGCGGGCAGTCCGACCATCAGGACTACGGTGAGGAGCAGCGTCACCACCGACACGATCGCCCCGATCCGGAACGAGCGCGGCTCGAAGCTGAATACCACCTCGGCCACTCCGGCCGGTACCTCGACCGCCCGTACATAGCCGGCGGCCCGATGGATCGGCGTCTCCTCACCGTTCACTATCGCCCGCCAGCCCGGGTAGGCCCGATCGGTGAGAACGAGCAGCGACGGCCCGTCGGTCTCGGTTCGGAGCTCCACCCGATTCAGTCCGAAGCGGGCCGTGCGCACCCGTCCGGACGCCCCCGGCGTCGGCTGCCGGCCGGGAGCCCGCTCGAGCACGACCGCCTCGGCGAGCGGAAAGGCGGGATCGACCGTTCGGAGCAGCGCCGTCCGCCGATCGTCGATCACCTCGTATCGGGAAACCAGGTAGGCACGCGGACGCGGGGCGGCCACCTCGAAGATGCGCGCCGGAAGCTCCGGATGCTCGGCGAGCGGAAGCAGACCGGGCATGCTGTCCGCCGCCGCCGTGGCGTCGGCGTAATACCGGACGCTGAGCGCCCGCAGGAGCTGGGCGGAAGCGGCCGGGCCGCTGTGGAGCCCGGCGTCGATCGTCTCGGCCACGCTCCGGAGCTCGACGCCCTGGAGGCCATCCTGCGTCGCGTACCCGAACAGCTGCCCCAGATTCGGTCCCAGCAGCTCGTACCACAGGTAGAGGTTGGTGAGCTCCTCGGCGCCGCGCACGACGGCGATCCGACCCATGCCGGCGGCCAGGGGAGTACCGCGGTATCGGTACCAGAGAGGACCCCGTTCTTCGGTTGCTTCCTGGCCCCCGGCCGCTGCCGCACGCTCCGCCAGAACCCCCGCGGCCCACGGCGGCCGGGCGTACACGTCGGTGGCGACGGACGGGTTGAGGTGGCGTCCAGCGAGCAGGAGCTCGAGGGCGGCGAGGAGGGTGATCAGGCTTCCGACCACGGCCGGGCGGACGGCGAGTCGGCGTCCGGGGCCGATCAGCAGCCAGGCGATCGCGCACAGGACGGCGACGGTGCCGATCTGCTTCGCGTACAACCCGGCCGCCTCAACGGGGACGCCGCAGGCCAGCGTGCCGGACAGCCACCCCGAGCACGCCGCCGCAAGGCCCCGGCCACCGATCAAGGAGGTGGCGGCCAGGGCATAGGCACAGGACGCCGCCGCCAGCACGCGCGCCGCCGTGCGGCGACACGAGTCCCCGGCAGCCAGGATGCCGGCCACCCCGGCGGCGGCCAGAACGGGGAGCGCGAACGCGGTCAGGAAGATGAACTTCTCGGGGTAGCGGACGGCCCGGAACGGCGGAATCCACCGGTACAGCTCCGGGTGCACGGGCAGATATCGGCCCATGGCGAGGACGACGCCGATCAGCGCCACCGCCGGCCAGAACAGCACCCGGCGGCGGGGGCGGGGAGCGGCCATACCGACCGCGGCCAGACAGAGCACCAGGGCGCCGGGGTATATCGACACGAGCCACGGGACGTCCGGCGCGAACAGGTAGCGGGTGGTGAAGCCGTGGGCGCCCGAGCCGGTCGCCGGCGGGACGAGGAAGTGGATGAGCGATGCGGGAGACAGCGAGTTGCGGCTGGCGAACGCGTAGTCGAAGTGCAGCGCGCGGACTGAAAGGCCGAGGTACTCGACGAAAGGGAAGAGCTGGACGGCGACCAGACCGGCGGCCAGCGCACCGCTCGCCACCAGGGTGCCGAGCTGCTTCGACGGCCGCACCACCGAGAGCCCCTCCACATCCAGCACTCCGTGCGCGAACAGGAGGAGGAGGGCGATGGCCAGCATCTGCGGCTCGCCGCCAAGGAAGGCCACCGCCGTCGCGACCGCGAACCAGCCGGCCGCACGCGCCCCGCCGCCGGCCAGGAAGCGCGACCAGCTCCAGAACAGCCACGGCACCAGTGCGACTGTCTGCAGATTGTTGGTGAAGTTGCCGAGCGATACGAAGTAACCGCCCAGCATGAAGGCCACGGCGCCGAACAGAGCCGCCGGTGTCGGCAGCCGCCAGCTTCGAAGCAGCAGGAGCATGCCGACGCCAGCGACCGGGTAGTGCACCGCGTGCAGGAGGTCGAAGGCGGCCGGCATCGGGAGCAGGTAGAGCAGGACGCTCCCGGGGTAGAACAGCCCCGGCTGGAGCGAGGCGAAGAACGGCTCGCCGTTCAGGATCCATGGGTTCCAGAGCGGTAGCTGGCCAGACCGCACGGTGGCGGCCAGAAACTGCTTCATCGGATAGAAGAACGGTGCGATGTCGCGACCGAACAGGGTCTCGCCCCCGAACAGCGGCCGCTGAAACAGGACGGCGGAAAGGACAAGCAGGACCGCGGCCGCGAACCACACCGCGCCGCGCCCCCCCGGCGCGACCGGAGTCTCCGCCGCGGCCGGCGCTGGTGCCCGTTCGGGTTCTTCCGCCGGCGCTCGGCTTTCCTCGCGCGGGCCGGCTGTGCGGCGCGGCAGCGTCGTTACCCCGGATCCGCCGGTGTCGGTCATGCGCCCCCCTCCCTATCCCGGCTTCCCGGTCGAGCCCGCGTTCCTGCTGCCGCCCGTCGTGTCCCGTCTCCCGATCGCGGATAGCGGCATGCAGAAGGGGCGCAGCGGTGCCCCGCTGCGCCCCTGGATCACCCAAGAACTGTGGAGTAGAGCTAGTTCTTCAGGATCCTCCCCTGCGTGGTCCCACCGGCCGAACCAACCACGACGTGGTACGAGTTGGCCGAACTGGCGTGGGTCGCGGTGATCGCGTAGCCCTGCGCGCTGCCGGCCGAGGAGATCGTGATCCCCTGGCTGGTGGTGAAGCTCGAGGAGCCGAGCGCGGCGGGGTTGTACACCTGGTTGTCGGTGTAGTACGCCTCCATGGCGCTCATCGCGTTGCGGATATCGCTCTTGGCCGCCGCGTCGAACGCGCGTTCCTTCGTGCTCGCGAACTGCGGTATCGCGATCGCCGCCAAGATCCCGATGATCACGACCACGATCAGCAGCTCGATCAGCGTGAAACCCTTTGTGTTGCGCACCATGCTGCCTCCACTGGCCTTTGGTTGATGGGTTCGACCGGATTTCGCTCTTCATACCGGTGGAGGCACCGCCTCCGTGCCCGTGCCACAGGCAACCCATATGCCGTAGGCCAGCGCTATCGCAAACCATTGATTTGCAGATAGTTACAGGCGAACCCGATGCCCCTCGGGGCGGGCGCAGCGGAAGTCGACATTGCACTCTGCAAGTATCGGATGCTTCTGCAACAGGATTCGGATCGACCTCAACGGTCTCCCAACGGGCGGACACGCAGCCCCGGTCAGACCGGAGGCGCAGCCCCCATCCAGCCGGAGGCACGGTCCCGCATCAGACCTGGAGCTGATACCGCTTGATCTTGCGATACAGGGTGCTCGGATCGATCCCCAACACCTCGGCGGCTCGGGTCTTGTTGCCCGACTCGGCGCGGAGCACGTGCTCGATGTAGGCGCGCTCGATCACCTCGAGGGCCGGGTTGGCGTGCGGTTGATCCTTGACCAGCGGTTCGGCGGGCGCCTGGCGGAGGCGAGGCGGGAGGGCGTCGGATTTGATGGTAAGGCCTTTGGTCAGCACGACCGCCCGCTCGATCACGTTTTCGAGCTCGCGGACGTTACCCGGCCACTGATAGCTCTGGAGAATTGCCAGCGCTTCGGGAGACAGCGTCTTCTTGCGATCGCTGGCGCGGCGGCGCGGGTGACCGTTGTCGCCCGGCTCGGGACCCTCGTCACTGGCCTGCCGCTCGAGAAAGTGCTCGGCGAGGAGGGGGATGTCGTCGGGCCGGTCTCGCAGGGGAGGCAGTTCGATCGAGATCACGTTGAGACGGTAGTAGAGGTCGCTGCGGAAGCGCCCCTGCTCGATGTCCCGTTCGAGGTCGCGGTTCGTCGCCGCGATCAGTCGCACGTCGACCGCCTGCGCCTCGGTCGACCCGACGGGGATCACCTCGCGCTGCTGTAACACGCGGAGC
The DNA here is from genome assembly GCA_964550085.1 of uncultured Gemmatimonadota bacterium. Taxonomy (GTDB): domain Bacteria; phylum Gemmatimonadota; class Gemmatimonadetes; order Palauibacterales; family Palauibacteraceae; genus JBFILW01. The sequence goes on along the minus strand of CAZJXR010000006.1, from coordinate 18,596 downwards.
AGCTTGACCTGGGTCGCCGGCGCCATCTCCCCGACTTCGTCGAGGAAGAAGGTGCCGCCGGAGGCTGCTACGAACAGGCCCTCCTTGTCCCTCACCGCACCCGTGAAGCTGCCCTTCACGTGGCCGAACAGTTCCGATTCGAGCAAGCCTTCCGGCAGCGCGCCGCAGTTGAGGGAGAGGAACCGTCCCTCGGCTCGATCCGACAGCTCGTGAATGTAGCGGGCGAACACCTCCTTCCCGGTTCCGCTCTCGCCGCGAATCAGGATGGTCGAATCGGAATCGGCCACCTTCTCCGCCATCTCAAGAGCGCGGCGAAAGCTCTGACTGACCCCACGCGGACGTGCCACGTCGCCGATCTCGCGCCGCTTGAGCTCCCGCTTGAGCCCGTCGTTCTCGCGCACCACCGCGCCCCACTCGAGCGAACGTCGGAGGATAGCGAGCAGCTCGTCGTTGCTGAACGGCTTCTGCACGTAGTGGGTCGCCCCGAGATTGACCGCCTGGATTGCCGACTGCAACGATGCCTGCGCCGTCATCAGCACCACCGGCACCTGCGGATTCTTATCGCGGATCGCCTGCAGGACCTGGACGCCGTCCATCTTGGGCATGCGGACGTCGGTGAGCACCAGATCCGGTGTTGCCTGCTCGAACTTCGACACTCCATCGGCACCGGTGAGGGCCGAGACCACCTCGTAACCTTCGCGACGCAGTAGAACCGACAGCGTTTCGACCAGACTCTGCTCGTCGTCGATCACCAGAAGTACCGGCTTCTTGCTCATGGGTCCCTCTTCGTGCTCTGGTTAGACAGCGTCCACACGTCCGACGAGTACGTCGGGCTCACCCCCGTAGCCATGCCCGGGCGGCGCGGCGGCCGGGTGATTCCCGTCCCTTCGATCCACCTGTCCGTCGCGGAGCCGCCTTCGCCGCTCCCCGCTTTCCCGCCTCGGGAGCACGAGCACGAAGGTGGCGCCGTTGCCGGACACCGAGGTCGCCATCAGGGCGCCGCCGTGCGCGTGAACGGCACGGCGCGCGATGGAGAGTCCGAGCCCGGTGCCACCGGCGCGTCTGGTGTAGAAGGGATCGAAGATTCGCTCCAGATCGGCCGCCGGTATCCCGGGCCCGTTGTCGATCACCCGGATGCGCACCGGGCGACCGAGAGACACGTCCGGCGGCACGAGGGCGGGCCGGAGCGCGTCCACCACGATCTGGATGTGCAGGTCCGGTTTGGCCGACCCGACCTGGGCTGCGTTGAGTACGAGATTGACCAGCACCCGATGCAGGAGATCCGGGTCGCCCCACAGATCATCCAGCTCCGCTTCCATGCGCACCGTGACGCTGGCGGTGCCGAAGTCGGGGTGCTGGCGCACGATCGACACCGCTTCGTCGATCAACGCCCGGACCTCGATCGTCTGGCGCCGGGAGATGTCGACGCGGGCGAAGTCGCTGAACTCGGCCAGCAGACGATCGAGCCGGTCGGCTTCACGGGTCATCAGACGGCTCAGCATGCGGTCGTCATCGTCTTCGCGCGCTCGGGCTCCGAGCTGCTCGGCCGCACTCTTGATCGAGGCGAGGGGATTGCGGATCTCGTGGGCGAGCGATGCGGACAGCTCGGCGACCGCCTCGAGCCGCTCCGTCTGCAGCCGCAGATCTTCGAGCTGCCGGACGACCCGCAGGTCCTGCATCACCAGCGTCGCGGACGTTCGATCCCCGGGGGCGTGCAGCGCCGTGGTGCTCATGGCCAGCGGCACGACGATGGCGCCCTCGGGGAGCGGTTCCAGCTCGACGAGCGCCTCGATCGCCGCCCGACCGTCCTCCGGCACCGGCGACACGCCGAGCAGCGGCTGCTGGATCATCTCGACTTCCCGGTTTCGAATCGCGTCACCGGTCTCGAGCGTCTCCACCACCGCGACCGCGACTTCGGGAGCGTGGATGCGGAGCGGGTTGAGCAGGTCGCGGCCCAACCACTCCTCCGGCTGGAGACCCAGCAGCTCGCCGGCGGCCGGGTTCATGTAGGCGACACGTCCGCCGGCGTCGAAATTGACCACCCCGGAGATGATCGTGCGGAGAATGTCCGTCGTGTCGACGCGCAGCCGGCGCAGCTCCCCTTCGACCGAGCGCAGGCGTTCCCGCGTGTTTCGCGACTGGGCGCCAACCACGCTGGCCACGGAGGCGACGGCGGTAAAGATCGCGATCTGGAGAAGGACCGGGATGTCGAGCTGTTCCGGATAGGCAACCGCCACATCGAGCAGGTACAGCACGCCCATGAAGACGGCGATCAGAACGGCGGGAATGAATGGGAGCAACAGCGCGTAGCCGGAAGCCGCCGCGATGTAGAAGAGGGGCGGAAACACGCTTTCGCTGCCGCCCGTGATGTGGACGGTGCCGGTCACCAGCAGGCTGTCGAGCAGCGCCTGCAGGTAGACGAAGCCACGTCCCGGCTGCCGCCACCAGTGGCTGTACCAGTAGGCGATCGGGGTCAGGATCGCCGCCATCCCCAGACCGACGAACGACACCACTCGCTGCTGGAGGGTGAGGCCGCCACCCCCCCAGCCCTCGCCGACGAGCAGGGCGCTCCCGAACACCGCCAGGGCGATGACGAGCCGTCCGGCGTAGATCCAGTACAGGACGCGCCGGGCCTCCAGCGGCCGGGAATACGGCATGACGCTGAGCGGACGCGTCACTTCAGCACGCGTCGCTGCGGCGGTCCGCCGCGGGCGGACCGAATCGGGATGCCATGGAGGACCGTTCCCGTCGCTGACCGGACTGTGGAACGGATGGGCAGGACACGTTAATGGTACGCAGTCTGTTGCAAGATGCAAGAGCCTGCGGGTTCTGGTGGCAGGTTAAACAGGTCACCGCCAGTCCGGCGCTTCGTCGAACAGGGTCACCCGGGTGATGCGGCCGGCGCGCACGCTGGCCGTCATGCTGAGGGAGCGGCCGGCACGTCCGCGCACCACCCGCCGCAACAGCGGGACCTTCAACCCGGCGGCGACCGCATCGGGCTCGCACGCCGGCCACAGACCCAGCGGCTCGGCCGCCGCGCGGAGGGTGGCGCGACCGTCCGGATACGAGACGGTTACGGTAGCGACCCGATCGGAACGGTCGCAGCGCGCCCGCACCTCGAGGCCGGCCGCGCTGAACAGAAGCCAGCGATCGTCGCCGGTCCGGCGTTCGGTCCGCGGGCGTCCGAGCCATGCCGGGAGCCGCGAGGCGGGCTCTCCGATCATCATCGCCACCGACTCCGGCCCGCCGGCGGTGGCCTCTTCGAGCCGGGCGGGCGGACGGTCTCCGGCGGGCGTGGGATGGGATCGATCGCGATCATCCATGTCGGAACGGACTCCTCACGGTCGCACCCCGCACACCCGCGACCGCCGTGGAGCCGGGCGCGGCCGCGCTCCTAAGTCGCGGTGCGCCAGAGCGGTCCGTTGACGGACGGCGCGAATGAGGCGCGGGCCCGGCGTGGCCCGTTCTGCAATCTGCAACATCACTCTTGCAGATTGCACGACCGGGCGGTCAGGCCGACGAGAACCGGGCGAGCAGCTCTCGGATCTCCTCCGGCTCGCCGATGATCGTCAGGCGGTCCCCTTCTTCGAGCCGGGTGCGGCCGCGCGGCACGATCGCCTCGCGTCCCCGTCGTACGAGCGCCACCAGGCAGCCGTCCGGCAGCTCGAGGTCGCGGAGCGTTCGGCCGATCAACGACCCGGTGGCGGCATCGCGTCGAACGGTGAGCGGCAGGTAACGCTCGTTCCGGAGGAGGATCTCTTTCAGCCGCTGCTCCCCTTCCCCGGCCAGCCACGCGGCCAGGAAATCGGAATCGTCGACCCGACCCGCGATCTGCGCCAGAATCCGCAGGTGCTGCCCCGGGTTCGCTTCCGGGCTCACGAGGAAAAACACGGCGTGCACCCGTTCTCCGTGCGAGTCGCCGAAGTCGCTCGCCTCGCCGACCTGGACCAGCAGCCCCCGTTTCGATCGCACGATCAGGAGGTGGGGCTCCTCCACCTCGGTCAGCCGCGCGTGCGGGAGCGCGGCGCCGTGCGCCACCGGCGTCGCTCCCGTACGTGCCCCCTGCAGGAAACCACGGGCGAGGCGACTCGCGTCCAGCGGCAGCATCCGCGCGAGGCGGGCGGCCGCGTCCTGCACGATCTCCTCGTAGGTCACGTCGCCGGGGCGATCGATCACCAGCGCCCGCGCCACTACCTCGTCGAACGGATCCTCGGCCCGCAGACCCTTCTCCTTCATTATGCCGCGAAGCTCGGTGTCGAGTCCGTCGAAGCGACGCTGACCGAGGCGCTCGAACCAGTGGAACACGGCACCCTCGCGCCTCACCCGATCGCGCGCGTAGTAGAAGTACCACGCGAGGCCGAGCCCCACGAGGCCGATGGTGAATGCGATCGGCATCAGCCCCATCTCGGCGATGAGCAGGAACGGGGCGAGCAGCCCGAAGATCTGGAGCCACGGATACAGCGGGGAGCGGAAGCCGGGATCGTACGACTCGATTCGACTCTCGCGCATGACGATGACGGCCAGGTTGATGAGCGCGAAGATGAGCAGCTGAAAGGCGCTCGCCAGCTTGGCGACGCCCTCCACATCGAGCAGCACGATGAAGACGATCATCAGCCCGGCCGTCGCCACCACGGCCCGGGTGGGAGTGTTGCGACGCCCGAGCGCGGCCAGGCGTCGCGGGATGAGTCGATCGCGGGCCATGGCGAGGGGATAGCGCGATGCCGACAGGATACCGGCGTTGCCGCCCGCCGCAAAGCTGGCCAGGGCGGGGATCAACACGATGGCGAGCGCGATCGGCAGCGGCAGCCAGGCGAAGATGCGCTCGCCGGCGCTGGCCACCGGGGTGAGATCGTTGTACAGCACATCCGGCTCGACCACCGCCACCAGCACGAAGACGCCCACCACGTACACGGTTGTCGCCGTGAGCAACGCGAGCACCATGCCGAGCGGAATGTTGCGGTCGGGGTTCCGGACTTCCTCGGAGACGCTCACCACCTTGGTGAGCCCGACGTACGATACGAACACCAGGCCGGTGGTTGCCACCAGACCCTCGGCGCCGGTCGGCAGGAAGGGCGTGAAGCCGCCCCGCACTTCCTCGCCTCCGGACCAGCCGAACACGGCGACCAGCCCCTGAGTCAGAAACAGGGCCATGAGACCGAGGACGAGCAGCACGAGAAACCGCTGCACGCCGCTCGACTGCTTGGCTCCCACCAGGTTGAGGATAGCGAAGGCGACCGTCGACGCGATCGCGATCGGCTTGATCGGCAGCTGAACGACGAGCGCCAGGTAGGCGCCCATGCCGATCAGGGCGAAGGCGCTCTTCAGCACCAGAACCAGCCACGTGCCGAGCCCGCCCACCGTGCCCACGATCGGACCGAGGCTGCGGTCGAGGAAGTAGTAGGTCCCGCCGGCCCGGGGCATCGCCGTGGCCAGCTCGGCCTTGCTGAGCATCGCCGGCACGACCAGCAGGGCCGAGAGGGCGAAGGCGAGCACCACCGCCGGACCGGCCCTGGCGGCGGCGATTCCGGGGAGAAGAAACACCGGACTCAGCATCGGGCCGAGGCTCAACACGAAGACGTCGAACAGCGACAGCTCCTTCTTCAGTCGCTTGATCGGGTTTCTGTTCATGCTCGATCGCTTCGCAGGCGCCGGGATTCACGGTAGGGGAAGACGTCCATCACCTCACCGGCCTCGATGCGTTGCTGCATCTGATGCCAGAAATCCACCTCTAGCAGGTCCGCGTGAATCTCGAGGAACGCGTCGCCGAGCTCTCCCCGCAGTTGCAGGAAGGCAGAGAACTCTTCCGGGAATATGTCGTTCGGCCCCACGTAGAACCACGGCTCGGCACGGAGCTCGTCCTCCGGGTACCGGGGCTCGGGCATGCGCCGGAAGTTGCACTCGGTCAGCAGACACAGCTCGTCATAGTCATAGAATATCACTCGACCGTGGCGGGTCACACCGAAGTTCTTCAGCAGCATATCGCCCGGGAAGATGTTGGCGGCAGCGAGGTCCTTGATACAGTGCCCGTAGTCGATCACCGCGTCTCGCGCCGCTTCGGCCGCGGCACGCTGCAGGTAAAGGTCCAGCGGCGTGACCCGTCGCTCCGTGTACAGGTGTTTCACGATCACCCGGTCGCGGCCCACCTCGACGCTCTGGCCCGCGTCCCGCACCAACTCGTCGAGCAGCTCGCCCGAGAACCGGTCGAGGGGGAAGTCGAGCATCTCGAACTCCTGCGCGTCCGCCAGCCGACCCACGCGGTCGCGGACGAAGACCAGCTCGTACTTGCGCATCACGGTCCGACGCGTCGTCTGCTTCGGATAGACAAAGCGGTCCTTGATCACCTTGAACACGACATTGAAGGCCGGCAGGGTGAACACGCTCATCACGAGTCCCGGCTTCCCCTCCGCGATCTCGAAGCGCGACGCGGGGTGCGCCAGCAGACTGTGCAGGCGTCGGTACAGCGCCGTCTTTCCGTGCCGGTTGTGACCGATCGCCGTGTACAGTTCATCGATCCGCTTGAGCGGCATGACCGAGTGCAGAAATGCGATGAGGTCGATCGGCCGCGGCGCCTCGACGTGGAAGTACGAACGGGTGAAGCCGAACACGACGCTGAGCTCATCGGACGTCGTCAGCACCGCGTCGGTGCGAACACCATGCTCGTCGTTCACGAAGGCGAGCAGGAGCGGGATCCGTTCCGTTCCCCTTCGCATGCGACCCACGACGTAGGCGCCCTTGTTCCGATAGAATACGGTGGGCAGGATCTCCAGGGCGTCGAAGGAAGGATCGGCCGACGATGCGCCCAGCTGTGTCTCGATCGCATCGCCGATGCGCGCCGCCTCCTGCGCGCGGCGAGTCGCGCCGATCCCGAGATCGATCTCGGACAGCATGCGCCCGATGAGCTCGACCGTCGTGCGGCCGTCGGCGTAGGTGCGGTGGATCGCCCGCGCCGGCGACGGCGGCGTCTCGTCGTCACCAAGGTGCACGAACTCGGTGTCCGGTTCCACTCCGACCGTTCCGAGCACCCGACGGGTGACCGAGTTGAAGAATGTCTCGGCCAGCTCGACGTCATCGCGCGCCGCGATGAGGCCCGCATAGGCGCGCTTCGCTTCGGCCCACGGTGGGGAGTCGACCCGCGCCGCCGCATCCTGTCGATGCTGCACCGCCCGCACCAGACCCCCGAGCACCCGGTTGTAGAGGGTGAGCCGGTCGGCCGCGTCGGCCTGCCCTCCCCTCCAGTCCCTGGCTGCGAACCGACGGGGCGCCCGCCGCGTGATGACGGCGAACTCCTGCTGGTAGACGGAGAAGTGATGGAGAATGAGGGACGCGATCTCCTGCGCTGACGGCTTCGGCTCTGTCGGCAGCGGTCTATCCTCGCGCGTGGTCAGCGAAATCTTTGATACGGAAAGGTCCGAGCGGCACCTTGTACGTTACCACGCATTCCGCTAGTTGTGTAACCGCCCGCCGACCCGAGGCCGGAATCGGAGGCTCGACGTCGAGCGGAGAGGATCTAGCAGGTCGCTGAACCACCACACGAGTCTGGAACATGGCCGCGATCGAGACCCAGCGCTACACGCAGCTCTCGCCCCCCACCGACGGAGAGGCGATCCAGGTGACCGATGGGACGCTCCGGGTGCCCGCCCGCCCGGTCGTCCCCTTCATCGAGGGCGACGGAACGGGGCCGGACATCTGGCGCGCCGCGCGGGCGGTACTCGACGCGGCGGTCGCCCGCTCCTATGACGGCGAACGAGAGATCGTGTGGTTCGAGGTGTACGCCGGCGAGAAGGCGAAGCGGGAACTGGACAGCTGGCTCCCCGACGACACGCTGCGTGCGGTTCGCGACCACTTCGTGGCCATCAAGGGGCCGTTGACGACCCCGGTCGGCGGCGGCTTCCGCTCGCTCAACGTGGCGCTGCGACAGGCGCTCGACCTGTTCGCCTGCGTTCGACCCGTCCGCTGGTTCGAAGGGGTGCCCTCTCCGGTCAAGCACCCGGAACGGGTCGACATGGTGGTGTTCCGGGAGAATACCGAGGACATCTATGCCGGCATCGAGTATCGGGCGCGATCGGAAGAGGCGGAGGCGCTGATCGGCTTCCTTCAGAACGAGCTCGGCGTGCAGACGATCCGATTCCCCGATACCAGCGGGATGGGAATCAAGCCGATCTCCGAGCAGGGCTCCAGGCGATTGGTGCGGGCGGCCATCCGGTACGCGATGGATCAGTCGCGCGACAGCGTTACCCTCGTGCACAATGGGAACATCATGAAGTACACGGAGGGAGCCTTCCGCGACTGGGGATACGAGCTGGCGCGCGAGGAGTTCGAGGCCGTGAACCTGGACGATGGACCGTGGCAGCGGCTCCCCGACGGCACGGTGGTCAAGGACGTGATCGCCGACGCCTTCCTGCAACAGATCCTCACCCGCCCCGAAGAGTACGACGTGATCGCCACCATGAACCTCAACGGCGACTACATCTCGGACGCGCTGGCGGCCCAAGTCGGCGGAATCGGAATCGCTCCGGGCGCCAACATCAACTACGACACCGGGCACGCGATCTTCGAGGCGACGCACGGCACCGCGCCCAAGTATGCCGGCCTCGACAAGGTGAACCCCGGCTCGCTCATTCTGTCGGGCGAGATGATGCTCCGCTACCTGGGGTGGAACGAGGCCGCCGGCCGGGTGATCGCCGCGCTCGAGAAGACGATCGCTCAGAAGCGGGTCACGTACGACTTCGAGCGGCTGATGGAGGGGGCGACGTTGCTCAAGACGAGCGAGTTCGGGGCCGCCATCATCGAGAACATGTAGTCAAGCTCTACACGAACCGCCGTGGGCGTCTCTCCCCGCGTCGTCATCGTCGGAGCCGGCTTCGGCGGCCTCCAGTGCGCCCGTCGGCTGGCCCGGGCACCGGTCGAGGCCACCCTGCTCGACCGCCACAACTACCACCTGTTCACGCCGCTGCTGTACCAGGTGGCGAACGCGATGTTGAACCCGAGCGACATCGCCCGCCCGGTGCGGTCGATCTTTTCCCGCAAAGGGAACACCCGCTTCCACCTCGCCGAAGTGACCGGCATCGACCTCGAGCGGCAGGCGGCGGTGACCCGCACCGGCCTCCGCTTCCACTACGATTACCTGGTCCTCGCCGCCGGAGCGGTAACCAACTTCTTCTCCATCGAGAGCGTCCAGCGCGGCGCGTACACGGTGCAGGAGCTTCCGGACGCGCTCCGTTTCCGCAATCACGTCCTGCGCTGCTTCGAATCGGCGGATCTGGAGCCGGACGATGCGGCGCGTCGAAGGTGGCTCACCTTCGTGATCGTGGGCGCCGGCCCGACCGGGGTCGAGTACGCGGGCGCCCTGTCGGAACTCATCGAGCTCGCCGTACGGGACGACTACCGGAGCCTGCGCCGCGACCAGTTCCGCATCGTGCTGGTGGAGGCGCTCGGCCAGGTGCTCCCGAGCTTCTCGGCTTCGCTCGGGACCAACGCGCAGCGCGAGCTCGCGCGTCGCGGGGTCGAGATCCGGCTGGAGACCCGGGTGCGCTCGCTCGACAACGGCCGGGTCATCCTGGCCGACGGGGACGAGATCGGGTCGGCCACCCTGGCCTGGACGGCCGGCGTGAAGCCGAACCCCCTCGCGCGCGCGGCGGGGGTCGAGCTGACCGCCAGCGGGCGGATCCGGGTCGACGACCGGCTGCGGGTGGTCGGTAACGAGCGCGTCTTCGCGATCGGCGACATCGCGGCCGCTGTGCAGGGCGGGCGCGAGCTGCCCATGATGGCGCCGCAGGCCATGCAGGCCGGACGCTACGTCGCGCGGGTGATCCGAAACGATGTGCGCGGCCGGGAGACCCCGCCCTTCCGTTTCATCCACAAGGGCGTGATGGCCACCATCGGCCGCAACGCCGGCGTCGCCCAGCTCGGCCCGGTGTCACTCAAGGGCCGGCTCGGCTGGCTCGCTTACCTGGTCGTGCACCTCTACTACCTGATCGGGTTCCGGAACCGCGTCGCCGTCTTCCTCCAGTGGGCGTGGGACTACCTGCGCTACGATCGCCCCATCCGCATCATCGCGCGTGCCAAGCCGGACGAGCT
>CAZJXR010000006.1:0-8419 GCA_964550085.1 uncultured Gemmatimonadota bacterium | reverse complement strand
CGACCACCCGCAGCGGCGGAATAGACGTCGCGCGGCTAGGATCATGCACGCGCGGCGCACCGCGGTCGACACCGTCGCACCGGCCAGCCCCCGGAGCGGTTGGACGTATCGATGGGCGGGAGCGCGAACGGATGACACCGTGCGGGGGCGATAGGACGAGAAGGCGATGATCGTGTACCTGTTTGCGCTGCTGATCGGCGTCGTGGCCGGCATGCGTGCCATGACCGCCCCGGCGGCCATGGCTTGGGCCGTGCATCTCGGCTGGCTCGAGGTGGGGAGCACCTGGCTCGCCTTCCTCGGCTCGGCGTGGACGCGCTGGATTCTGACCATGCTGGCGATCGGCGAGCTGATCACCGACCAGCTCCCGTCCACGCCGAGTCGCACGGTGGTGGTGCAGTTCGCGGCCCGCCTGGTGACCGGAGCCATTTCCGGCGCGGCGATCGGGGCGACGGGTGGCGCGATGGCAGGCGGACTCGTGGCGGGTTTGATCGGAGCGGTGATCGGCACCCTCGGAGGCCGCGCCTTCCGCGCGCGTCTGGCGGCCGCGTTCCGCAGCGATCGTCCCGCCGCCCTGGTCGAGGACGCGCTGGCCCTCGGGGGCGCGCTCGTGGTCGGGCTCGCGATGCGGTGAGGCAACGCCCCGCAACGGACAGGTCGGAGGGCGCGTGGGAGGGGATACCCCGGCGGACGCGCGGGGGGCTACTGGATCGAGCCGACGAGGCTGAAGATCGGCAGGTACATCGCGATGATCATGCCCCCGATGACGGTTCCGAGAACGACGATCATGGCCGGCTCGAGCGCCTTGAGCAGCGCCTCCACCGCCACGTCCACCTCCGAGTCGTAGAAGTCGGCGATCTTGGACAGCATTCCGTCCAGATCGCCCGTCTCCTCGCCGACGTTGATCATCTGGGTGACCATGGGCGGAAACACGCCGGTCCTCCGCATCGGCTCCGCGATCGACTTTCCTTCCGCGATCGCCCGCCGGCTCTGCATCACCGCGTCGTGGATCACCCGGTTGCCCGCCGTCTTGGCGGTTATCTCGAGCCCGTCGAGGATGGTCACCCCCGAGCTGATCATGGTGCCGAGCGTGCGGGTGAAGCGGGCAACCGCCGTTTTCCGCAGCAGACCGCCGATGATCGGCACCCGCAGCAGGAAGCGGTCGAACTTGAGACGCCCGTTGGGAGTGTCGGCCCAGCGCTTGAACCCGAAGCCGATCACCACCCCTCCGCCGACCAGGAACAGGCCATACGACTGGATGAACTGGGACATCCCGATCACCAACCGCGTCGGGAGCGGCAAGGCGGCGTCGAAGCTCGCGAACATGCTCTCGAAGGTCGGAATGACGAAGATGAGGAGCACGAGAATGGCGATCACTGCTACGCCGAGCACCACGGCGGGGTAGATCATCGCGCCCTTCACCTTGCGTACCAGCGCCTCGTTCTTTTCGAGGAAGGTCGCCAGACGGCCGAGCACCGTGTCGAGGATACCGCCCGCCTCGCCGGCGTGTACCAGGCTCACGTAGAGCGGAGTGAAGATCTTCGGGTGATTCTTGAGCGAGTCGGCGAGTGGGTTGCCCGACTCGATGTCGATCTTCACCTCCTCCACCGCCTTGGCGAGGACCCGGCTCGGGGTCTGTTGCGCGAGGATGTCGAGCGTCCGCACGAGGGGCAGCCCGGCATTGATCATGGTCGCGAACTGCCGGGTGAAGATGACGACGTCCCGCATCTTGACCCGCTGCAGGAAGGAGAGCGAGATCTCCTTCGGTTTCTCGCGCACGCTGACCGGGACGAGTCGCTGGCGCCGCAGGTAGGACACGACCTCCTCGCGCGACCGCACCTCGATCTCGTCGCGTCGGATCTCGCCATCGGCGGCTCGCGCTGCGTAAGTGAAGACGGGCATCGCTCAGCGCCGTGCGGCGGTCGGGAACGGGGGCGCGGGCATGGGAACCATCACTCGCACAGGCTCCTGCAAGCCTAGCCGGCAGCGGCGATCGGCTCGCCGAGCATCCGACGCAGCTCGGTCGGATCGGAGCTCACCCGGAGCGCCTCCGTCAGCCGGATCTGGTTCTGGTTAACGAGACCGAACAGCGCGTCGTTGAGGGTCTGCATCCCATGCTTCTTCCCGGACTGCATGGCCGAGTAGATCTGGTGCACCTTGTCGTCCCGGATGAGGGCGCGGATGGCCGGGGTGGCCACCATGATCTCGGCCGCCAGCACGCGCCCGTTGGTGGTCGCCTTGGGGATCAGCACCTGGGTCACCACCCCCTCGAGCACGAAGGCGAGCTGGGCCCGAATCTGGCTCTGCTGGTGGGCCGGAAACACGTCGATGATGCGGTTGATCGTCTCGGCGCAGGAATTGGTGTGCAGCGTGGCCAGCGCCAGGTGGCCGGTCTCGGCGATGGTGAGCGCGGCCCGCATCGTCTCAAGATCGCGAAGCTCACCGATCAGAATCACGTCCGGATCCTGGCGCAGGACGTACTTGAGAGCGGTCGCGAAGCCGGTCGTGTCGGTGCCCACTTCCCGCTGATTCACCAGACAATTCTTGTGGGCGTGCACGAACTCGATCGGATCCTCGATGGTGAGGATGTGCCCACGGCGCTCGGTATTGATCTTGTCGAGCATGGCGGCCAGGGTGGTCGATTTGCCGGAGCCGGTGGGCCCGGTGATCAGAACCAGTCCGCGTGGACGTTCGGCGAGCTTCTCGATCACCGGAGGCAGTCCGAGCTCCTTGAAGCCCAGGATCTCGAACGGAATCGTCCGAATCGCCATCGCGACGCTGCCGCGCTGGCGGAACACGTTGCAGCGGAAGCGGGACATGCCCTTGACGGAGAAGGAGAGATCCAGCTCGCTCTCTTCCTCGAACCGCTTCTTCTGTTGCTCGGTGAGGACCGAGTAGGCGAGCGCCAGCGTCTCGCGATGGGTGAGGACGCGATCGATGGAGCTGCGCACCAGGGCGCCATCGATCCGGATCTTGGGCCGCTCGCCGGCCGAGATGTGGAGGTCCGAAGCGCCGCGCTCCACCATCTCCTCGAGCAGGGCCCTCAGGTTCAGCTCGCCGGTCTCGTTCGTCTCGTTCATCGCGGGCCTCGCATCTATAAAGCGGTTTCCTTCATCACTTCCTCAATCGTCGTGATCCCCCGAACCACCTTGAGCAGTCCGTCCCGCCGCAATGTGATCATGCCCTCATTCACCGCCTGCCGCTTGAGATCGTCGGTCGATGCGCCTTCCAGCACCAGACGCCGAAGCGTCCCGGTCATCGGCATCACCTCGTACAGCCCCTGGCGGCCCGCGTAGCCGGAGCCGTTGCACGCCTCGCATCCGTCGCCCTGGTAGAAAGTGATCCCGGCCACGTCCTCGGGCGTGAAACCGGCCTTCTCGATGATCTCAGTCGGATAGGTGACCTCGGACTTGCAGTTGTTGCAGATTCGGCGCACCAGTCGCTGTGCAGTGATGAGATTCACCCCCGAGGCCACGTTGAAGGGCTCGATCCCCATGTCGACCATGCGGGTGATGGTTGCCGCGGCGTCGTTCGTGTGCAGCGTCGAGAGCACCAGGTGACCGGTGAGCGCCGCCTTGACAGCGATTCCGCCCGTCTCGAGGTCGCGGATCTCCCCCACCATCACGATGTTCGGGTCCTGCCGGAGAAAGGCGCGCAGGGCGGCGGCGAAGGTCATGCCGATGTCGGTCCGCACGTGGACCTGGTTGATGCCGCTCAGGTTGTACTCGACCGGGTCCTCGGCGGTCATGATGTTCACGTCGTCCTTGTTCAGCCGACTGAGAGCCGAGTAGAGGGTGGTTGTCTTGCCGGACCCGGTCGGTCCGGTCACCAGCACCATGCCGTACGGCTTTTCGATCGCCTCGATGAAGGCGCTCTCGGCGCTCGGTTCCATGCCGAACTTCTCGAGGTCGAGCGTCAGGTTCCCCCGATCCAGGATGCGAAGCACGATCTTCTCGCCGAACAGCACCGGGAGGGTGGAGACGCGGAAGTCGATCACGCGGTCGCCGATCTTGAGCTTGATGCGGCCGTCCTGCGGCACCCGTCGCTCGGCGATGTTGAGATCGGCCAGGATCTTCACCCGCGAGGTCAGCGCCGACTTCATGCGCGGCGGCGGGCTCATGATTTCCTGCAGGGCCCCGTCGATCCGGTAACGGACGCGCAGTGCCTTCTCGTACGGCTCGATGTGGATGTCGGAAGCGCCCCGCCGCACGGCGTCGGTCAGGATGCCGTTGATCAGCTTGACGACGGGCGCTTCCTCGACCTGCGCCCGCAGCTGGGTGGCGGTGAAATCCTCCTCGTCATCCTCGACCACCTCGACGTCCTGCTCCTCCAACTCCTCGAGCAGCTCGCCCAGCCGATCGGCCCCCAGGCTGTAGTGCTGCTCGAGCGCCGCCCGGATGGCGAACTCGCTCGCCACCACCGGCTCGATGTCGAAGCGGGTGACGAACTTGAGGTCATCGATGACGGTGAGGTCGGTCGGCTCCGCCATGGCGACTGTGAGCGAGCGCCCGACGCGCCGCAGGGGCAATACGAGGTGTTTGCTGGCGAACTCCGCCGGCACGAGCTTGAGGATCCGAGCGTCCACCTCGACCTGCGCCAGGTCCACAGCGGGGACGCGGAACTGCCGGGAGAGGATGCGGGTGAGGTCGGGTTCGGAGACGAGGCCGAGCGCGACCACGTTGAAGCCGAGTCGCAGCCCGTTCTGCTGTTGCTCGTTCAACGCCTTTGCGAGCTGCGCCCCGGTGAGCAGACCGTCCTGAACCAGCAGCTCGCCGAGCTGTTCCTGCTCGATTGTCGTGGACGCCATCGCGTGATTGCCGCGCACGTGTGATGGATCGATCCGACGCACCCCCTTCGAAGCGCCGGATCGATCCTTCCGTTGTCACCCTCCGCCGCCCCCGTCGAGATCGGCCGGCTCCGAAATTGACGCTTCGGATTCCCTCGATGTCACAGGACGCCGGGACCCGTCGGCCTCATCGAGCCACGGCCCGGTCCCGGAGGCGTGCCACGATGGCGGGGCCGATCCCCGGCACGCGCTCGAGATCCTCGAGGTGGCGAAAGCGTCCCAGCCGCTGCCTCGTCTCGATGATCGCGCGGGCGCGGGATGGCCCGATCCCCGGCAGGGTTTGCAGCTCTTGCGACCCCGCCCGGTTGAGGTCGATGCGGTCCCCACCGTTCCCGAGAGGGGCCAGGCCCGTGACGGAGGGGGCGTTCGTCGCCCCGCCGCCCGCAGCTTGTGGTTTCAGGGTGAGATACGGGGCCAGCCGCTCCAGAAGAACCGGACCGATTCCGGGAACCCGCTCCAGATCGGCCAGCGTGCGGAATCCGCCCGTCGGGCGCGCTTCGATGATCGCCCGCGCCTTCTGCGGACCGATTCCGGGGAGGCGCTCCAGCTCTTCCGCCGGCGCCGAGTTCGGATCGACCTTCTCCCCCGCGGCCAGCGGCAGGGCGACGCGTTCCGCCCGTACGACCGCTCGGTCGACGGCGGCCCGGGTCGAGTCGCGCTCACCGCCGCTCCCCGGGGCCGGGCGCCAGGCGTAGGTGGCCTCTCCCGGTCCAAAGCCGAGTCGCACTCCGGTTCCGAGCACGACCAGCGCGGTGGCCGTCAACAGCGCGCGCCGCTCGACCCGGTTGAGCTCCATCCGGCGATCTCCCGCATTCGTCCGCTCGACGATGCGGAAACTCCTCATCGGGGCGTGAACTCACCTACTGCGGCAGCGGCGGATTGGCGAACGAGCTCGACAGGAAGCTGAAGCGTCCGAAGACGTTGAAGTTGAACTGATTGACCCTCTGCATCGCACCGACCTCGCTGCTCCGCCGGTCCCAGGAGAACTGAAGCCCGAGGCTGTAATGCACAAAGTCCGAATCGACGGTGAGGGCCGCGTGCTGGGTGAGCTGATCGGTGTGTGGGGTACAATCGCTCGGCAGCGATCCCGAGATCGAGCCGCCCTCGAACCCCGTGCCGCCGAGGCCGCGGCAGTCCGTGTTGCCGTTTCGGGTATATTCGAGGCTGACCCGGAGCGGACGATTGAGAAATCCCCACGACGGCGGCGGGCGCAACGTGCCGGTCATCTGGATTTCGTGCCCATCGAGATCGCGACCGGTGACTCCGGTCGCGTCGATGAGCTGGGTCGACGTCTTGTCGTACCGATAACTGAGATTGACGCCGTTCGGAAACACCAGCAGCAGTGTCAGGCCGTAGTTGTCGACTTGCTCGCCCAGGTTCTGCTGCGTCGTGGTGGTGGCCTGGCGCTCGAACTTCCGGTAGGTGCCGGTAATGCTCCACTGATTCAGCACGCCACGAACGAACCCGGGTATGGGCACCGCCCGCCAGCGAAGGCTCGCGTTCGGCCATTCGGTCTCTTCCGAATCGCGATCGCTGCGCACCGTGAGCACGTTGGTGGTCAACCGGGAGTAGCGCAGGTCGGCGTCGAGCGAGAGCGGGAACCGGTACCCGCCGCCGACGGAGAAGCGGTAGTTGGATCCGGCCGACGATGCCGTGTCGCCACTCGAGATCCGGAGTCCGCTCAGGCCAGAGGTCACCAGCTTGTCGCTGAGAGCGGGGTTGACGTCCTGGCGATCGAAGCTCGCGTTCACGACCCGGTTCCAGCGGAATTGGACCGGCTGCAGTCGGTCCCACACTTCGCGCAGCCCCCCCGCGAACCCGGTCGCTGCCCCGCGGTTCGGGATCCCGAATACCTCGAGGAACAGGGGCGGCATGATGCCCAGATCCAGGTTGATGGTGCGCGACATCCGCATGTCCCGCACCAGGGTCGTATCGAGCTCTCCCACCTCGACGTACGACAGGCTGCGGACGGTGGAATAGGCGGTGGAGATGGCGAGCTCGACATCGAACCAGTTGCTGAGCTTCGGTCGATAGTCGAGGTGGGTGGCGATGCTCTGCCCCGTCTCCCACCCCACGTTCATGCCGAGGAAGGTGGAGCGCTGGGCCTTCACCAGTTCGGTTACCTCCGGGGGCAGGTTCCGCTCGCTCGGGGGCACGAGGTCACGAGTCGATTGGAGGTTGAGGCCGGCGGCCAGCGATGGGAACGGCTGCAGCTCGAAGCCGGCCAGCGGTTGCAGCACGTAGCTGAGCTGTTCCTGCGGGACAACGGCCGCGTCGCTGGGTCTCTGCTGCGGCGAAGTGAAGCGGCTGACCCGATCCGTCGCATCGGCGAGCGTGCTTCCGGCCGTCAGCGCACGGGGCGTCCATCGAAAGCGGAGATCACGCAGGTTTTGCATCATCGCGCTGTTGCGGATGAAGCCCGGAAGGGCGTCGATCACGCTCTTCATGAACCCTGGTAGAAGCGGGAAGGAGCGGTCGGCCACCGTGCGCTGCCAGTTCGCGTCCAGAGACCACGCGTCGGAGCTGGATTGGGTCAGGGTGGTCGTGCGGTTGGTCCCCGACCGGTTGTAGCCGAGCCGCAAGCCGTCGAGCGTCGCCCGCATGATGCCGCTTCGCGAGTTCGTCACCTTGGCGAACCCGACCCCGAAGTTGGTGCGAGTGGCCGAGCCGGTGCGCAACCTCGGAATCTCCTCGGCCAGCACGTCCGTTTGCGGGAGGAAGACGGGGGTGGTGGCGCCGTTCGCGTACCCGAACTCGAATGGGACGGCCACTCCCCACCGAGCTGGCATAAACTTCTCCATCCGCAGCACACTGGTTCCGGTGAAACCCCAGTCGGTCTGGTAGGTCGGCACCTCACCGAGCTGTCGGAAGTACGGGTCGCGCCGATTGTACGCCGCGTTCACGGTCAGCAGGTCCGACCCGAGCAGCGACATCTCGCCCCGCGTTCCGTATCCGTTGTCGTCGGTCGCCCGGTCGAGGCGGATGTCGTCGATCCAGATCTCCCCGCCCGCTACAGGCGTCGACCCGGGGTTGAACACGCCCAGCGTGATCTGACGCACGGCGGCGAGATTCGGGGGCCGCGACTGGTCGGAGATCACCACCGCGTACGTGCTGTCGCCGTCGGGAAACAGGTCCACATCCCACACCACCAGGGCGGTGTCCCCGGGGATGGTGCCGCCGTTTCTGAGGATCAGCTCCTCGGCGAACGCCCGCAGCAGGATCCAGCGGTTCAGATCGATCAGTCGCTCCGGCAGCCAGCTGGCGGGCGTGAACACGCCGCTCGGCGGCGGCCGGGGCAGCGGCGCCTGATAATGGTAGAAGTTGCCATCGTCGGTGCCGAGCCGCGCGTAGAACCGAAGCGGGCCGAGTCGCCCCCACCCCTCGCCGGCCGCCGCCAGCGCCCAGATCAACATCCGCCGGTAGACGAGAAAGTTCTGGGTGGTCTGCTCGTACCGGCGGAACACTTCGATCCGCTGTCCCGCAGGTGCGTCGCTGTACACGACGCGCAACGACTGCTCGTTGATCGTCAACCCGCTCAACTGGAATTGGTCGGTCGGCTCGGCCGCTTAGTCGAAG